>JBMOEX010000048.1:0-16146 GCA_049314535.1 Vampirovibriophyceae bacterium
CTTAACGATTCAAATAAGTTCGACTCACAGCAGTTCAACTTAAATGATCTCAGAGCAAATCAAAAAGATGAAACAAGTATTTTTAAAATAATTAATCCTAAAGCCGTAAAACAATTTCAAAACGACCAAAGCAGAATTAATGAACAAGTAATACCCTTATTCGAGCATTGTGGTATTAATCAAAAATTACTAAAATCAATTGATGGGACTTATAATATTCTATCTTTAGGTGCAGGAGCGGCTCACGATGCTCCTGCCATTCTAGAAGAGCTTGGTGAAAACTCTAAATATTATGCAGTTGATATAGACCAACGTGCATTAAAATTAGGACTAGGAATGACATCAGATCCACGGATTAAATTTATAGAAAAAGATATTTCTGACAAAGATGCTCTCTCTGAGCTTCCTAAAGCCTCTCTACTCTTAGTTAGAAATCCTCAGTTTTGTCCCTCTAGTAATTTTAGTTATCACAGTAAAAATGCCTCTGGTACTGATATGGTTAAATTAATGCTAGAGAACGGATTAAAAAAACTAGACAGAAATGCTCCCATATTATTTACAACTGACAACTTCCAAGAACACACCATGTTAACAAATTTAATAAATACGATGCCAGAAATAGAGATTGTCAAAGAAGGCAAAAACCCTAGTGGTGGACTGACAATCCCAAGTTTGAATATATACCCAAGTTCCGAGTATGTGGGCGGGCGAGATCACTATTTTATTTTTTGTAATAAAAAAGATATCTCATCCCCTCTCAAAACACCCCCCGAAAAAGCTCAATAGCAGCAGCTTTCACATCCTCCTGCCGCATAAGCGACTCCCCAACGAGAAAGCCCTTAACCCCATAATTCATTAATCGCTTAATATCCTCAGCAGAGCTAATCCCAGACTCGGAGATAATAAATCTATCTCTTAGTCTATCTTTAAATTCTTCGATAAGATTAATCGTCGTTTCTATATCCACATTAAAAGTATTTAAATCACGGTTATTAATCCCTATCAGCTTAGCTGGTGTATTCAGCGCTCTTCTCAGTTCCACGGCATCATGCACCTCTAGAAGCACGTCTAAACCTAAATCTTTCGCATAAAAATATAGTAACGCTAACTCCTTATCATTTAAGATAGCTGCTATTAAAAGCACGGCAGAAGCCCCAGCAGATTTAGCTTGCAGAATCTGTCTTTTATCTATAATAAAATCTTTTCTTAAAGTAGGTAGAGAGCTAATCCCAGAGACTATTTCTAAATATTTAAGGCTGCCTTGAAAATACTGTTCATCAGTAAGTACTGAAAGTATATGAGCGCCACCCTGCTTATAAGCCTCAGCTAGAGCGAGTGGCTCAAAATCTTCACGAATAAGACCTTTACTTGGACTTGCTTTTTTAAGCTCTGCGATTAATACTGGACCATAAGTTTTAGTAAAAACTTCTATCAGTGAAGGTTTACTAAGAATTTTCGTTATGCTCTTTTCAGAAATAGCCTTTTCAAGTTTTTCGTAGACCGATTCTAAAACAGCCAAACTAGGTAACAGCCTTAGCTCCTCTTTTTTAGTATTAACTATCTGATTTAAAATACTCATCTAATCATGCCCGCAGCTACAGTATTATTAGTTATTTCATCTATTAGGATAAACGAGCCCGTAGAACGACTTTCATCATATTTATCTACTGGAATAGCCTTAAGTAATTTAAACTCTACTCTAGCTATATCATTAAGAGACAGAGTCTCAGCAGCATGCTTAGAAAAATTATCAATATCCAGCTTATACTCTATCTTAGTCGGCATAGCTTTAACCAAACTAGAACAGTGTTTCAAGTAATATTTTTTACCTAACTGGAAAGGATCTTCACTCATCCAGCACAGATCTGCACTAAACTGAGCTTCTAAAGCTGGTTCTCCACCCACTTTTACAAACATATCACCACGACTGGTATCTATCTCATCCTCTAAACATATAGTTACAGACTGCCCAGCATAAGCTCTATCTAGTTTAGCTTCGTATAAATGAATAGACTTAACTCGTGATTTTTTCTTAGATGGCAGAGATATAATCTCGTCCCCGACCTTAATTTCACCGCAGGTAACTTTTCCAGCAAAGCCTCTGAAATCTCTATACTCAGGTGAATCATTACGAATTACGATCTGGACTGGCATTCTAAATTTATTAAAACTCTGCACAGTATTTGGATTAACTGATTCTAAAATCTCCATAATAGTAGCCCCTTTATACCAAGGCATATTATCAGACTGCTCCCGAACTTCAATTTCTGCGTTTTCGTCGTCCTCATGATCCTCATGTACTTCTAGTACACTGCGGTCATTCGTCCTCCTCAGCCTTGAACTTGCACGCTCGACAGCAGTCTTATCGTGAAGTTGTTCACCACGATTCACGACATTATCACCGGCTAAAGCTGAAACAGGGATATAAAATATCTGACTCTGCTTAACACCTACGCTATTCATCATTTCCTCAAAACTACTCACTATCTCATTAAATTTAGCTTCTGAATAATCGACTAAATCCATTTTATTTACAGCGACTATAAAATAAGGAATCCCCAATAAAGCAGAGATATAAGCATGTCTGCGTGACTGATCCAATATGCCATTACGAGCATCGACTAAAATAATCGTAAGATTAGCTGTAGATGCACCAGTCACCATATTTCTGGTGTATTGAACATGCCCCGGTGTATCTGCGATAATAAATTTTCTTTTCGGTGTCGCGAAATATCTATAAGCCACATCGATGGTAATCCCCTGCTCTCTTTCAGCAGCTAAGCCATCTGTAAGTAAAGAAAGATCTATACCATTAAAACCTTTTTTAGCACTGGTTTTCTGCACTGACTCTAACTGATCTTCAAATATAGCCTTAGAATCGAATAATAATCTACCGATTAAAGTAGATTTACCATCGTCCACACTACCAACAGTAGTGAACTTTAATATCTCTGTATCTTTCTTATTTGCAACTAACATCTTCAAAAAAAATTTTATCATGGCACTTATTGCAGAACTCCAATTTCTGCGTTGAACTTGCACGTTCAGCAACAAGTGCTCATCGCTAGACAGCGTCGCTCAGATAAATCCTTCTCTTTAAACTTTCAGCAAAGCTTAAAAGCTGCTTCTTCGGTACATACTCTATAGTAGCCTTATCATTTTCTACAGCTATAACCATAGAACCTGTTAAAAAGAAGGTTTCATAAACTACTGAAGAAATTTTTTTATTATAAAAATCTACGACTTTTATTCCCCAGAAAGGCTTTTTATCTATAAAAATCACACGATGATTAGTAGAAATCAAGAGCCCTAAGCTTTTATTAAAAAAACCTCTCACAGATTCTATAACCTCTTCATCTTCATGCAGCACATCTTTAACAGCCTCATCTTCATGAGAAAATAAAAGACGTAAAGGAACAGAGATTAAGAAAAAAAGCTCAGACCAGAATTTCATTATCTATCGACCTGTAATAAAATCCGTCTTAATTCAGCTACGCTCCAAGCTTGTGCTATACAGCCTCTCGGTGCATGAGGTTCATCGCCGTCAAAGATTTCAGAGACTGAATAGTAACCACCATGCTTTAAGTGAGAATCAAAATAATTAATCATAGTTCTGATGCGCTTTTTAGTAGCATCTAAATTATCTGTAGTCTTTAAAAGTGCATCAAAGAAGGGACCTAGAAGCCAAGTCCAGACAGTACCATTATGATAAGCTGCATCTCTAAGATTCACATCACCTTCATAGTGCCCTTTATACTGAGAATCAGCTTTATTTAAAGTTCTTAAACCAAAAGGTGTAAGTAATTCTTCTTCTACTATTCTTACAAGAGAAACCTGCTCGAATTTACCTAAGGGCGAATACTCTAGTGAAATAGCCAATAGCTGATTAGGTCTTAGCTGTTTATTCGGAATTAAAGTAGGATTATGAGAACCATTTACATAAGTAGGTAAAACATAATCAGCAAGATAGCCTTTTTCTTCTAACCAAAATACTTTCATATAATTAGCTTTAACTTTATCTTTAAGGTCTGAAACTTTATCCTTAAAAGGATCTTTAAACTCTGTCGCTAATTCCTCTACGAACGATAAAGCATTAAACCACAAGGCATTAATTTCAACAAGCATTCCCCTGCGAGGCGTTACAGCAAGACCATTAACTCTTGCATCCATCCAAGTAAGTGAATCCTGCTCCGTACCAGATTCTATTAAACCTAAATCATTAAACTTAAGATGAGTTGAACGTCCCTCCACGTAAGCATTAATAATATCTTTAAGATCTTCCCAGAATTCTTTTTTAATTAAAGATAAAGAACATTTCTTCTTATAGTAGAATTGCTGTAAAGCCCAGAATAGCCACAGAGAAGCATCTACACTGTTATAAGCTGAATGCTCAACATCATCACCTATCATATTTGGGATTAAACCATCTTGCTTAAAATCTAAAAAGCGTTTAAATACTTTAGTGAATTCTTTTTCTAGAGAAGTTTCTAAAAGTATACCTGGCAAAGAAATCATAGTGTCTCTTCCCCACTCACCGAACCAGTGATAACCTGCGATTATAGAATAAGTATCATTTTTACTTTTTATCAAAAACTGATTAGCAGAATAAGTGAGCTGTGAAAGCATATCGGTATTTTTCAAATTATTAGATTTAATCAGCTTAGCTCTTCTAGAAAACTCTTCACTCCATAAAGATTTTAAAGACTTTTTCAATTCGCCAGAATTATGCACTGCGATATAAATAGATTTCTTGGACTCTAGCTTCAGTGATATAACTCCGGGGCAAGCAAGATCTTCTTCATAGTCATACCCTCGCTCTAATTCCTCTGGATATAAAAAATTTTCATACCAGCAAGAAAATTCCTCTACTTTAAAATCTTCACTCAAAGATATTTTCAGCTCTGAAAGTGATGAATATGGCTTATATGAAATAGTTTTTTCCTCACTAGAATAATCAAAATTAAAAGTCTCATTCTCTTTACTCAGATGATTAAAATTTCTAAAAGCCAGAAAAGGCCTTAAATTTAGATAAATTAAATTTAAGTCTCGATCTCTAGAAAGATTTTCATAAGTATATTTAATTAGAGTGATATCTTGACCGTATACCATTAAAAGTTCTTTGGTAATCTGTGAATTATGATTTCTAAAAATCCACTTGGGATTTAGTTCTTGATTAAATTCTAAATTTAGAAGTTTCTCTTGGTCTGGTACTACGACTCCTGGTGAAAAGTAATTCTTACTTAAGTAAAACTCCTCATCACCAATAAAAACAGTCTCATCGAATTTAGAAAGAAGGACGAACCTGTGCTCAAAGCCAGGCTGCCTGCACACTAAAAGACCATGATATCTTCTTGTATTACAGTTTTCGATTGAACTTGATGAATAGGAGCCAAGTCCATTAGTATCCAACCACTCATCCCTCACCAGAAGCTTATTATCTAAAGTACTTTGCAGCAAAGTCGCCATATGATTAATATACATCAAAGTTATAAAAACCTGTTTTTTTATAAAATCGCAGGAAAACTAGAAATTAATTACTCTATAATTATCCTTATATGACAAAAGTTTTGATGTATGGCTGGGAGTTTCCTCCTTACATAAGTGGCGGACTCGGCATAGCTTGCCATGACTTGACGAAGGCCCTAAGTGAAATAGGGACTAAAATTACTTTTGTACTCCCAACATTACAAGGCAAAACAGATACGAATCTTCATCTAGAGCTTCTTTCCAGTTCAGATCACGTAATAGAAGAAACTCAACAGAAGACTCTCAGCTATGAAGAGTTTAAAGAAAGAATGGATATAATAGGCATAGAAAGCACCCTCAGACCATACTTCACCGAAAAAAGTTATCAAGAGTTTATAGAGAGACTTATTAATAAGGGAGCGATACTTGAAGATCACCAAAATTTCTATAAACTGTCTCTTACTGGTCAATATGGACCAGATTTAATCAGCGAAGTATTTCGCTATGCTTATGTAGCTGGGAAAATTGCAGCTAAAGTTGAGCATGAAGTTATTCACACTCATGACTGGCTTACTTTCCTTGCTGGAGTAGAAGCTAAACGTATCAGTGGTAAACCATTAATCTGCCATGTTCACGCTTTAGAAACGGATCGCAGCGGAATCAATGTTAATCAACAAATTTATGAAATAGAAAAAATGGGATTACATGAAGCGGATAAAATTATCGCTGTAAGTTTTTTAACAAAAAACAATATAGTAAATTACTACGGTATCGACCCTAATAAAATAGAAGTCGTACATAATGCTGTTTCTAAGCATAAATCAACACAAAGAACTGAATGCATTAAAAAAACCCCAGATGAAAAACTCATACTGTTTCTTGGCAGAATAACTTTTCAAAAAGGCCCTGATTATTTTATTGAAGCCGCAGCTAAAGTCCTACAGCACTTTCCGAAAGCTAGGTTTGTGGTAGCTGGCAGTGGAGACATGATGCATAGACTTATAGAAAGGACTGCCGAACTTAAAATAGGCAGAAATGTTCACTTTACTGGCTTTTTAAAAAGACCAGAGGTAGAAGAGTTATTCGCTTCTAGTGATTTATATGTAATGTCCAGCGTTTCAGAACCTTTTGGAATTTCTTGCTTAGAGGCTATTCTCTTTGATGTACCTGTAATCATATCTAAACAGTCTGGAGTTTCTGAAGTTTTATCTAATGCTCTAAAAGTGGATTTCTGGGACGTAGATGAATTAGCTAATAAAATCCTAAATGTATTAAGTCATCCTGCTTTAAGTAAAGAGCTGCAAGCCCAGTCATCAGAAGAGCTTAAGCATATTCAGTGGGAAAAATCTGCGATCAAGGTAGAAGATATTTACAGAAAACTTACTCCTGTACATTCTTCGTAATTAGAGATTGTGAGCAATCCCTAGTTTCTTTTTATCAAAAGATGTAATAAGATTTAGTTATGCCAAGCATCTGCTTTTATTTTCAAGTACACCAACCTAAAAGACTTAAACGCTACACGATTTTTGATATAAATAAATCTCACTTCTATGAAGCAGATGATGCTAATTCATCTATCATGCGTAAGGTTGCTTATAAGTGCTATTTACCGACTAATCAATTAATGTTAGAACTCATTAAAAAGCACCACGGAAAGTTTAGAATTTCATACTCCATTTCAGGTGTAGCTATTGATCAGATGAAGAAATATAGCCCTGAAACATTAGATTCCTTTAAAAGGTTAGCTGAAACAGGTTGTGTTGAATTCATTTGTGAAACTTACTATCACAGCTTAGCTTTCCTTTATTCTAAAGATGAATTTAAACTACAAGTAGAAAAACAGAGACAGTTAATCAGAGATGAGTTTGGCCAAGAACCTACTACGTTTAGAAACACCGAATTAATTTACAATAATGAAGTCGCTAAAGCAGCAGAAGAATTAGGTTTTGACACCATACTTGCTGAAGGTGCAGATAAAATACTCGGCTGGCGCAGTTCTAATTTCGTTTATCAGCCATCGAACTGCGATCATATTAAATTATTACTTAAAAACTATCAGCTCTCAGATGATATAGCTTTCAGGTTTTCAAATCGTGGCTGGGCGGGCTATCCACTTACTGCTTGTAAATTTGCTCGTTGGGTACATGATCTGGACGGCAATGCTGAACCTATAAATTTCTTTATGGACTATGAGACCTTCGGGGAGCATCAGTGGGAAGATACTGGTATTTTCAAATTCCTTTACGCTTTACCTGATTATATTTTCAAAAATCCTCAGTTCGAATTTAATACACCATCTGAGGTAGCTAAAAAATACCCAGTAAGAGAGAGATTAGATGTACCATATTTCGTATCATGGGCTGACACAGAGCGTGACCTAACAGCATGGAAAGGAAATTTCCTTCAGGATGATGCCCTGGAAGCGATTTTTAAACTTAGAGAGTCCGTCTATCGCACTAATGATGAATCATTGATAGATACATGGAGAGCTCTTACCACTTCTGATCACTTTTACTACATGTGCACCAAATGGTTTGCAGATGGTGATGTGCATAAGTACTTTAACCCATATGAGAGTCCTTATGAGGCATATATAAACTATCAGAATGTATTAAAGGATTTTAGTCAAACTGTGGAAAAAGCATTAGAGGTTGAATTAGTATGAAATTTGTATTCGAAGTTAGTTGGGAAGTGTGTAATAAAGTAGGTGGTATTCACACCGTAATAGCCTCTAAGGCATTAGAAGCCACTGAGTTCTATGGGGATGCGTATATTGCCATAGGCCCAGACACTGGTAACTATAATGAGTTTGAAGAAGTGCATGGTGATGCTTTCTTTGAAAAAGCTAAAGCTGAATTAAATATTGCTGGTCTTCAAGCTAAATTCGGCAGATGGAAAATACCTCATTCACCTAGAGTTATTCTTGTATCTAATTTTAAAGAAAAATTTCAAATCGGTAGATTATTGTTTACTTTCTGGGAGCAGTTTGGCGTCGATTCCTATGAGGGTTCATGGGACTATGTAGAACCTATATTATTCTCGACTACAGCGGCAGAGATCATTGCGACTATTACTAGGACCTGCTTTGATCATCAAGATACGGCTGTAGCACATTTCCATGAATGGATCTGCGGTGCTGGAGTGCTTTATTTAAATAAGAATATGCCTAAAGTAGGTACTATCTTCACTACACATGCGACAGTGCTTGGCAGAGCTATGGCTCATCATAATTCCATGTACTACCATGAGTTAGAAATGAGTACTGAAGTTGAGCATAAAGCTTATACTCATGGAGTTAAGAGTAAACACTCTCTAGAAGCTATTTCAGCGAGGACGGCTGACTGCTTCACCACCGTAAGTGAATTTACAGGTAGAGAATCTTTCCTTATTCTTAATAAGAGACCAGATTTAATCGTCTATAACGGTCTTGACAAGAGCGATGCATCTAGAAATATTCCTCAGATACAAAAAAATAAAAGAAAAGTTCTTGACCTCTGTGGTCGTTTTTTAGGTGAGACATTACCAGATAATTCACAGATTTGGATCAGCTCTGGCCGCTATGAATTTAAGAATAAAGGTTATGATTTAACTCTTTCTTCATTAGCTAATTTAAATTCTAAATTACCAGAAAGTTCGGCTCCTATAGTAATGCTGTTCTTAATTGCAGCTGATCACACTAAAGTCGATAATTATCAGTGGAGAGCAGCTCAGGATGAGAATCACAGACCAATATCTATTACTCCAGTCTATAACGAAGAACAAGATCAGATCGTCAACTCAGTTAAATACTACGGGCTTGATAAAAAATCTTCTAAAGTTAGACCTATTATGTCAGCTCTTTATTTAGATGGCACTGATGGTATTTTTAATATGACATATGAAGATGTCTTAAGGACTGCGGATTTAACTCTATTCCCTTCATTTTATGAACCATGGGGCTATACTCCACTTGAAAGTGCTGTAGAAGGAGTTCCGACTATTACTTCAGACTTAGCTGGCTTTGGTCACTGGATACATACATTAGATGGTGAATGGTCAGATTTAGTAAAAGTTCTTACTCGTAAAAATAAATCTTATGATGATTCAGCTAATAACCTTGCAAACATGCTGCTAGACTTTGCTTTAAGTGGTTATCGCAATAAAGATTTAGCTAGAGCGAAATCCGAAGAACTAGCTAAAGAAATTACTTGGGAGAAAATATTCCCGAATTACAGAAAAGCTTATGAAATAGCTAGAGCTAAAGGTTATGCACGCTTAGTTTCAGTTCCTAATGAGCATATTAATAATCCATTTAAAAAAGCTGAATCCTTTACTATTGGGCAAGGAGAGAAAGTTAGTTTAAACCTTCTATCCATAGACGTTCCGCTACCTAGTAAATTAGCTGGCTTAAATGAACTCGCTTATAATATATGGTCTAGCTGGGATAAAGATTCCAGGGACTTATTTAAATCTCTGAACCCTGTTCTATGGGAGTATTTTGATCACAGTCCGATGAAAGTTTTACGCAGTATTCCTTATGCTGAATTAGCCGAACTTGAAAGTGATGCTGATTTTAACCAAAGATTCGATAAAGTCTATCAGAGCTTTAAAAAGTACATGGGTGATATTAATACGCGTGAATTAATAAACAATCATGAGCCTCTAATAGCTTACTTTTCTATGGAATATGGCTTACATGAAAGTATCCCTATTTATGCTGGCGGTCTAGGTATACTTTCTGGTGATCACATGAAAGGTGCTTCTGATCTTGGTCTTAACATGATTGGTGTAGGACTCTTTTATAACGAAGGTTACTTCACTCAAGAGATTGATCACACTGGTTATCAAGTAGAACACTATCCTAAACAGGATTGGAAGACTCTGCCGATGAAAGTTTTACTTAATCAAGAAGGTAATCCAGTTAAGATTCCAGTAGAGTTTCCTCATAAGATAGTCTGGACTAGAGTTCTAGTCATGCAAGTAGGTAAAGTTCCAGTATTCCTTTTTGATACAGACATAGATAATAACGATTTCGAGGATAGAGGTATTACTGCGAAGCTCTATGCTGGAGATAGACGCATGCGTATTAAGCAAGAAATTCTTGTAGCTATAGCTGGCGTAAGGCTTCTAAAAGACTTCTTAAATTTAGATCCAGCTGTGTATCATCTAAATGAAGGTCACTGTGCTTTTATAGCTGTAGAAAGATACAGAAGAATGACTCAACAAGGTTACACACCTCAAGATGCATTTAATTCTATTAAATTCTCAACAGTATTTACTACGCATACACCAGTTGCCGCTGGCAATGAGACATTCGACCTTAGCTTAATGTATGAAATGCTAGGTCAGATCTTTAATTCGATGAATGTTCCATTTGAACAGTTCCTAGAGCTTGGGCGCGATGAACAGAATCCGCATGTATTCTCTATGACTGTGCTTGCATTAAATATTTCAAGTAAAAGTAATGCTGTAGCTCAGCTTCATGGTGATGTAGCCTATGAAATGTGGAAACATGTTCTACCGAAGGATGATCCTAATCATTTAGGTTATGTAACCAATGGTGTTCACCTTGGTAGCTGGCTTGGTGACTCGATTAAAGAAATTTACTCTCAAGAAATGGAAAATATTTCAGATGAGCTAATTTGGAAAAAGCACCAAGAACAGAAACTTCATTTAATCGACTTCTTAAAAGCTAAAATCCTTAACGACTACACGCGTAAAGGGGTTGATCTTGAGCTCATTAAGCAGATTATTGATAGCTTAGATGAAGATACTATGTTAATCGGCTTTGCTAGAAGGTTCGCTGAATATAAGAGAGCTGGCTTAGTCTTTAATGACCTAGAAAGACTTCAGAAAATACTTTCTAATAGTTCTAAACCAGCGACGATTATATTTGCTGGTAAATCACACCCGAACAGTGGTGGTGGTAAAGATATTATTAGAGAAATATATCAGCATGTTCTAGATCCGAGATTCCTTGGGCGCATTATTTTACTAGAAAACTATAATATGCACACTGGAAGGCTATTAACGCAAGGGACTGACGTCTGGCTTAATAACCCTGTTATTAAAATGGAAGCCTGTGGCACTAGTGGTATGAAAGCTGCTGCTAATGGGGTTCTAAACTTATCTATTCCAGATGGTTGGTGGCATGAGGGTTATAATCCTGAAATAGGCTGGTCTATCCCTTACTCTACTAATCCAGACTATAATTCTATGTGCAGAGAAGAAGCTCAGAGTATTTATCAGCTTTTAGAAGAGGAGGTTTTACCTTCTTACTATGCAAAAAACGCTCAAGGCTATTCTCCAGAGTGGGTTAAGATGATGCGTGCATCTATTCTTCAAGTATCTAAAGGCTTTGGTACTGACAGAATGCTTACTGATTACAATGAAAAGATGTATCTGCCTCTGATTAATAAAAGCTTCAAAATCGCACAAGTTAGATAATGGGCGTGTAGCGAAACTCCAATTTCTGCGTTTTCGTCGTCCTCATGATCCTCATGTACCTTCAGTACACTGCGGTCATTCGTCCTCCTCTGCCTTGAACTTGTTCGTTTGGCTGCACGCCCATAGTGTGTAGCAGCCCCAGTTACAACTGAGTAGGATTCGGCGCATCCCCATAAACTTCTTTAGGGTCGAAAGTTTTTTCTGCTTCAGTATATTCAAGCTTCAAGCCATTAAAAGTTAAATTAGCATCCTGCTTAAGATCATCACCGAAGGGTAATTTTCGATAGAAGCATGATTTATAACCTACGTGGCAACTCGCCCCAGAGCCAGTGACCTCGACTCTTAACCAAATACAGTCTTGATCATCATCTACATAAAATTCTTTAATTTTCTGCACTAGACCACTAGTAGCACCTTTATGCCATAAAACTTTACGGCTTCTACTGTAATAAACAGCCTCACCTAAGCGAAGCGATTCCAAGAGAGCCTCTCTATTCATATAGCCCTGCATTAAAAGTAAACCAGAAGAGTATTCAGTAGTAACTACAGGGATTAAACCATGCTCATCAAATTTAGGAGCAAATTCATACCCCTCTTCTACCTGCTCTATAGTTTTTCTTTGACCGATAAAATCTGACATAGATAATATTTTACATTATTCGGCAGATTCTTAAATATTTTGGGTCTTATATTAAATCCATCGTATTGTATTGATACTATACAAAATAAACATAATAAATGCAATACCCGCTCGTTAAGCAACAACAAGAAGCCGTCAGAATATTCCAAGACTTAAGAAAAAGGGGAAAAGGATTCTCTGGATTAAGGCCAGCAGAGATTAAAGAAAAATTAGATGAAAGGCGTGAGTTATTTAAGAAAAAAAAACTAGAACCTTATTCAACACGAAGATTATTAACCCTCGCGCACAGTGCTTACCGAGAAGAATTGAAGCAGACCTTAAATGATTTAATAAAATTCGCCGCTATCACTAATTCAGGAATAAAACCATCATTAAAATTAAATGCGATAATTCAAGCCAATTTAAAAGCCCCTATAACTGGAACAAAAATAAAAACCGAAATTCCCTACTTACCTTCTCTGGATTCAGCTTGGATGATCAATAATCAAGGAGCTTTTTACAAGTGGCTAAATACTGCTTTTAATATGCTTGAAGCCCAAAAAGAAAATAATAATTGCTTTCTATTAAGTTCAGAAGCCCCAGATGGGCACAATGACAGTTCTTTAATAACTAAAGAAACTCATAGAGTCCTGAAAAATATCGACAGGATGCTACTTACCGCAATCAAACATTTAGGCTTTCATGAAGTATCTGGAGCTAAATATGGAGCACTCGCTGTCTATGGTCAAGCTAATAATAATTTTCATGACTTTGTTTTATCTAGTAATAACGATCCTAAATTTAAAGACTTTGATAAGCCTAACATGCGTAGATGTGCTGAAGACTCCGCAAGACTCCTAGCTCAAGAGAATCAGCTTGATCATAAAAAATTAAAATATTTATTTTTAATGAGAGAGCCTTACCCAGAGGGATACGGCGATAATAATAATGGTGTTTTTAATTTTTCAAAATTAGTACCTTGTAAAAGCTGTTTACAGCATTTAGAAAAACTTTACAAGGATGGTGGAAATTTAATTATAGTAGCGAGTCTAAATCAAGGTAAGTCTTTAGAAGAATCATTAAACCAATCAAAGACAGATCAATCAAAACCCAAAAATTACTTACTTAAAGAGAAAGCAGAAGAAGAGCAAGCAAAAGATGATATTAAAATAATTTACCCACAGGGTTTAAAGCACTGTTTTATTGAAATACCGAATAGAAATTTACCTCGAATAATAGTGGAAAAAGAGATCGGAACTAATGTCAGAGCCCTAGGCGCACAGTGCCAAGATTCCAGAGAAGTTTTCACTTTCGGGGAATGGCTAAAAACTCAGAAACTCAGAGAAGAGGCAAGAAAATTATTAATAGGTGAGAGCGATTTATTCAAGCAAATAAGCAATTAGAAAGTACCAGAACAGACCATAATCTCAATAACAATATCTAGCAGAGCTTGTATCTACACTTGACTCACTTGTGAATAGGCTCACAGACTCAAGCGTCGCTCAGATTAAAGAATTTTCCAGAATGGTATAAAGTAAAAAAGTGGTACCCAAGGCCGGACTTGAACCGGCACGGACCAAAGGGTCCAACAGATTTTAAGTCTGTTGCGTCTACCTATTCCGCCACTTGGGCTAGTACCATGAGTAATTCTACAATGGATAAGTTTTTATTTATGCTTAAATCAGTAAAATTATTAATTTTTTAAATTTTGGGCTTAATTTTAAAATGTGCAAATTTTATCAAGTTGGTCATCATGACTTTAACGTGATATTTTGGAAATATATTATGCAGAAGAAAATATCAACGGATACCCGTGACATAGAAATAGGAGATCACTATTTAGCTTTAATCGGTGAAAAATTCGATGGCCATAATTTTATAGCAGAAGCTCTAGAGAAAGGAGCTGCCATGATTTATTCGTCTAAGGATTTTAAAACTTTAATCGAAGATATTAATCAGCAAATCATCACTGAAAATAATAAAGCAAATGATCTTAATACTAAATCAGAAGATCAGCAAAAGAAAATTTTAAAACTAGAAGCTAGTAAAAATATTTTATCTAAAAACCAAGATAAGCTCATCATCGTCAAAAACACTCTAGAAGAGTATCAGAGACTTGCTACTGAGTATAGAAACAAAGTAAATCCACTAGTAATAGCTATTACGGGCAGCAATGGTAAAACCACGACTAAAGAAATGCTAGCTGCCGTTCTAAAAGACCATTTTAAAATTCATTACAGTGACGCTAATTTTAATAACGAAATCGGTGTGCCTAAGACCATTTTAGCCATGCCTGAGGATACAGAAATTTTAATTCTAGAGATGGGCATGCGCGGGCTTGGGCAGATAGACTTGCTCAGTAAAATAGCTAAACCTAATATCTGTGTCATAACCTGCATTGGGAGTGCTCACATAGAGATTCTTGGCTCAAAAGAGAATATAAAAAAAGCGAAGATGGAGATCATAAACCATATTCAAGATTATGAATTCTCTGATTTCACTTCAGGTAATTCTTCTAATAAGAACCCTTCAGAGAAATTTCTAAATTTAAGTAAACAGAAAATCCAACCCGCTAGTTTTATCATTGATGAAAACTTGCACAGTGAGCTAGAGAAAAATGATTTTATAAATCCTAATACTAATAAGCCTATCAGCGTAAAAGAAATCCTAAAATTCACCTCAGAAGAGAAATTTAAATTAAATGTAATCACGAATCAAGGCATAATCAGCGATGCTAACGCGGTCTATGAAGCAGCTAAAATATTAGGCTTAAATTTTGATCAAACCCAATCAGGATTACTGAATTATCAAGCATTAGGTGGCAGAGGCAGTATATATAAAGACAAGCATAATAACATTTACATTAACGACGCTTATAATGCTAGCCCTGAATCACTCTTGCTCAGCGTTAAAGGTATTTTAGATAAATTTATAGATCACGAAATTTTAATAGTAATCGGTGAAATTCTAGAAAATGAAGCTGAGTTAATAGAGAAATCAGTAAATGAAATTCAGGAACTCTGCTCAGATAACCCTAAATCTAGACTGCTAGATTTTAGAAATATGTCAGGCGAACTCAGATTAGGACTGTTTTTAAAAGAACTGAATTTAGGAATAGAGGCTGATAGAAGCTTAGAACATATTAGTTATAAGGAATTAGAAATACTTAGGAGTGAAGCTTCTCTAATTTCCTCAAACACAAATCTAGCTCCTCAAGAACCTTATAGAATAATCTATTTAAAAGGGTCTCGGGGAGCTAGGCTTGAGGATTTATTGTTTTTTAGTAGTTAAGCTGCTTTTTGGCAATCAGGACAAGTCTTTGTCCATTCATTGCTTGCTGAAAATAGTTGAGAAAGATCTGTATCTCTAGTAGCAGTCTTAAACCAGTCTAGTACTGCCTGTTTTTTCTGTGCACCCAAAGACTTTATTATGTCTTCTTTCTGCTCAGTAGTAAGATTATATTTTTTAGCAATCTTATCAATAGCTTCCCCAGCTCCTTTACCAGTATCAATACCACTCTGCTTTAATAGCTCACCTAAAGTTTTCGTAAGATCCTCAAGAGATTTCTTGCTAGTTTGACCATCTTGGCTACCAATGCCATTTTTATAAGCAAGAAGTTTACTATCAAGATCTTT
>JBMOEX010000049.1:0-15919 GCA_049314535.1 Vampirovibriophyceae bacterium
TGAAACTTGTGAGAGAATCTTATTAGATGCATTCGATCAAAGTACTAGTCATTGGAGATAACGCTTTTGCTAGATCAGTAATAGAAAAGCTTAACTATGATAATAATGAACAGAAACTAGAAATCATCTCTATCTCTAAGCAAGAAAATTTTTCAAATCTCTGTGAAAATATTTACCTTCCAGAATATAATATCGAAAAAATTATAGATATAGTCTCAGCCAGAAGAATTAGCTTAAGCATAGCTTGCTCAGAAAAATTAATAGCCTCAGGCATAGTGGAAGCTTTTCAGGAACAGGGTTTAAACATATTCGGACCAACTAGCACTTCTACTGAAATCTGCTTCTCTCATCATGCCGCTAAAGAATTTATGCACCAGAACTTAATTCCAAGTGAGCCTTATGTGAGCTTTGATAGTAAAGAAGTCTGCCTTGCTTATTTAGCTCACTTAAATTTTCCAGTAATTATCAGACCAGACTTTCTTTTCGAGACTAACTATGAAAAGAAAGTTTTTATTGCTGATGATATTAATAATGCTACTGCCTTTATAGAAGAATATTTTTCACAGCCATTTTTAAGTACTTATAAAAAACGTCTCATTATCGAAGCATATTCGGAGAGTGAAGAATTCTGCACCAGTATTTTATACGATGGCAGCACAGCTCTAAGCCTTGTGCCAATAAAAATGCACAGAGAATATAATGAATACTCACTTACCTTTAATGAAAAATCAGCTAATTCTCTCTCTGACGGCAGTACAGACAAACTGCAATTAGAAATTAATGAGAAAATTATAAAACCCTTTCTGAATACTTTAGCCCAAAATAATGAGGGTGAAGAAAGCACAGAAAATGGAATTCCTCAGCGATCTTTTTCTGGTTTTATTAGCTTCATAACGAAACTGAACCTTGATGGGGAGATCATTCTAGACCGCTTTGAAGTCCTAGCTCCAGACTTAAGTGCTGAATTAAGCCTAGATTTAATTGAAGAAAACCTTTTCGATCTTTTATTTTCCTGCACTCAAGGGAAATTAAATTTCTATCGTGATGGTCTTAGATATGTATACTTAACGGGTGTTGCTGTAGATTTAAATTACAGTAAAGCTGCTTCATCTTACTTAAATGAGGAAAGTTTTTTACAGATAGAAAGAACTGCTGCTGATGCTAATTACAGAATTAAAGTTCAGATACTCTCGAATGAGCTAAAAGATTCGGTTAGATTATTTATTTATGCACCTACTGAAATAGAAGCCAAAAACTTTGCGATGACAGTCGCTACTGAATTAAATCTTTTTGATGAATCTGAAAGCCTTCTTTAGTCCCATCATATATAATTAGAGTATAGTGAAAAATTTACTATACATAGGTATTTCCATACCGAATCAAAGAATTAATCCCTTAGCTCATAAGCTAAGCTTCTGCACAGCAGATGAACTCAGTAAATTAAAAATTTCCCAAGATGATATCAGTAATTTTTTAGAATTTTTAAGCGACATTCCTTGCATAGAAGAACTTACACTCGTCTCTACCTGTAATCGTTTTGAACTGATTATTTTTTTAAAAGAGAGATTTATTACAGATGATCCATTACTCAGAAAGGATTTAGCTAAACAAATCGAAACAAGAATTAATCACTATATAGAGCGAGAAGTCAGCTTCGCTTTTCTTTTTAACGAAGAGGCTCAATTACAAATACTTAGAACTTACTGTGGCTTAAACAGTGGTCTTGTAGGTGAGTCAGAGATTAGCATTCAATTCAATGGTGCTTTTAAACAAGCTCTGAATCTTGGTTTCCTGAAAGAACAAGGTTCAAAACTTTTAGAAAAAGCTCAATCTTTAAGAAATTTTTTCAATAAACATATATATTTAAAACCTGTCTCCTACTGTGATATAGCCATCCAAAAAGCTTATATGAGCTTAAGTTTAATGGCTCCTTTAAGAACCGCCACCATATTAGGCTCTGGCAGTACCGCAATTCAATCCTGCTTATCATTAGTTAATAGCCTTAGCTTTTCTGCACCAAATCTCACCTTGATACACCGAGTAAGCTCTGCCTCTGTACAAATTCAAAATTTCAAAGAAAGTCCAAATCTAAGCTTCATGAATTTTATTCGCTCTAAAAAGAATGGTTATAAAACAGAGAAAGTAGAAAAAGCTTGCATGAATTCAGATTTAGTAATTTTCGGAATAGATGCTAAATCACCTGTAATAAGCTTCCCCGATAATTCTAAAGCTGTCATTCTTGACTTTAACTCTAATCCATCATGCTTAGTGAATTCTCGGCTTAAAGGCAGTAGTTACATAGGTTTAGAAACTTTAGATAAATATGTCAGAGAATATTCTTACAGACAGAATAATGATTTTGATTTATTAAATAGACTCAGCATCGGTGAAGATTTTATAATTTCACAGATTGATAGCCCAAAGACACTGCTACTGAACGTACAAGTTCAAGGCTGAGGACGACGAAAACGCTGAAATTGGAGTTAAGGGACAGTGTCCTAAAATCTGCGCTGCCAACTAAGCTTTCTCTGATTCACCCACTCCGGCAGTGTTTCAGCATTATAAGCGAATTGTGCAGCTTCTAACTGCTCCATCGTTAAATTAGTAGCTTCTCCAAGAAAAGCATTATTTAATGAAGCATTTTCTAGAGAAGTATTTAAAAGATTCGCTGTTCCAAAATTAGCCCCATCAAGGATAGCATCTTTAAAATTAGCACCTTCGAGATTAGCAGAACGGAAATTTGCAGCAGTTAAATTAGCTCCTTTAAAATTAGCGTTTCGTAAATCAGCACTCATAAAATTAGCACCTTGCAACTGTGCTTTTTCAAAATTAGCATCAAAAGCCACAGCATTTTCAAAATAAACTTCTATAAAACTCGTCTCTTTAAAGTTAGCCCGAGCAAGTAAAGCACCCTCAAAAAGAACATTTTTACCAGCAGCACCATAGAAATTAGCATCAGTTAGCTCAGCAGCTCTTAATTTCACATGATCCATTCTTGCCCTAATAAAATTTCCTTCTTTAAGAACAGTTTGACTCATATCTGCACCATCAAGCTTCGCACCCCTAAATTGAACCTGTTCTATGACAACGCCTCGCATATCTACTTGCCTTAAATCACTCTGGATAAAACGATTTAAGTATTTAAAGTCGACACTTTTTAAATCTAATCCAGATAAATTTATTTTCTCAGTATACTCAGTACCTTTAGCTGTAACCTTTCCAACACCCTGCTCCTCTAAAATCAGTAATAACAGTGCATTAGTAATAACCCCTGGATATTTAAGACCTGTAAGTGGAGATTCTTCTATGACTTCTCCTGAGTCTTCGTGCTTTTGGTGAGGTAAAACATATTTTTCTATAAGAGTTTTAAGTTCTGGATCTATAGTACCCTTGTAAGTCTCTGGCAGTTTATGATTCACCTTAATATAGCCGATTAAAGCTTTTCTTTTTTCATCTTTATAAAAGCTCTGACCATAATAATAAAGTCCTACACCTCCAGCTATACCTACAAGCAAAAGAAATTGTAAAAAAATACTTTTCAGAATGGCTTCAAAATCATTTAAAGTCTGTACATTAGCCATTAAATATTTTTCAAAACGAGCGAAAACATTTCTAGAATTAATCTTCGCAAGAAACTCTTCATCACTTAAAGCCTCATCAATAATCTTAAGATCTTTAGAGAGATTTTTCTTAAGCTCATTTATTTCATCATTTGGCTGCTCAACAGCAAGCTCAGTAGATTGCCATTCATCAGCCAAATCATCTTCGCTGACTTGATTTTCATAATTTACAGCATCTACGTCAGAATCCAGTTCCGCAGGGACTTCCACGGATACATCTATTTCATTTTCATCTAAGCTTACATCATCAGCCATTTTCAAAATCGAAAAATACTAAAAAAGTATTTTCCATTAAGTATTTAAATACTTCGCTGGATCGAAAGTACCACTGATAATATTCCCCCTAATCTCTTTAGCTAAATTAATCAGATAGGTCAAATTATGTATACTCAAAAGCGTTCCAGCAGTAATTTCATGAACCTTCCATAAATGCCTAACATAGGCACGAGTATGATTCACACAGGTATAGCAAGAGCATCCCTCAACTAGTGGAGAGAAGTCCTCTGTATACTTCTGATTCTTAATCTGCATGCGCTCACCATTAAAATCAAAAAAACCACCATGCCTAGCTATGCGAGTCGGCATAACACAATCAAACATATCAATCCCAGCAGCAATCGCTTTTACTATATCCTCTTTAGTACCTATCCCCATAAGATACCTAGGTTTATTTTCTGGTAACAATGGTGTAGTAAATTCCACTATTCGATCTATATCTTCCCTGCTTTCACCCACAGAGACTCCACCAATAGCGAATCCTGGAACATCTAAGCCCGAAATAAACTCTGCGCTCTGCTTTCTAAGATCTTCATAAACTCCACCCTGCACTATAAGAAACAGAGCCTGGTCCTCGGCTCTAGCATGAGCTTGCACGCAACGTTCAGCCCACGCATGTGTACGCAGCATCGCTTCACGAGCTTCTTCATGAGTAGCATTACCCTGCGGGCAATGATCAAAGGCCATGATAATATCAGCGCCTAATTTATTTTGCGTTAAGATGGAGTCTTCTGGACTCATAAAGTGCTTCTGACCAGTAACTGTATCAATAAACTCAGCTCCAGCATCGGAGATTTTACACTTGTTAATTCGCATTTGCGAAAAGATTTGAAAACCTCCCGAATCTGTTAAAAATGGTTTTTCAAAATTAGTCCATTTATGTAAACCACCAGCCTTAGCTATCAAATCAGCTCCTGGGCGCAAAAATAAATGATAAGTATTAGCTAAACTAATTTCAGTAGCACAAGCACGTACCTGATCATAAGTCATAGCCTTCACCGTAGATTGCGTGCCTACTGGCATAAACACTGGAGTCTCTATATCACCATGTGGAGTAATAATTATCCCCGCACGGGCTTTATTTTGCTTTGCTATTAATTCATAAGTAACTGCCATAAAATTTTAAAGATAACTATAAAACTCTACACTATTTCATTGCCCCTAGCGTAAGCTGGGCATATAATGGTCATAGTAGTAAATATAAACTACACTTATATTTTACTTGGTAAAGAAGAGGTGAAACTGCTTGAATGAAGATAGAGATAGAGACAAACAGATTCCCTGTATAGTCGGTAAAGGTTTAATTACTGCTAAAAAAGATATGATCAGAGTACTAAAAGGCTTTGATCACGTTAAATTTATAGATGAAATAGATGGTCAAGTCTTTACAGAAAGTGAAGCTTTCGTTGTCGAGGTCTTCGTTTCTGATTCTGAAGGAACTTTAATCTTTAATAGAAGAATTCATATAAATGTTAATTCATTTGACTACTTGAGGATAATGGAAAATCAACCAGGTCACGTAGAATTAGTAGACGGTCATAGGGTACTTAAATTATATGCGATGACTGATCCATTTGAGAACAAGGAAATTCTCATGAATGAAGTAATCGAAAATCGTAATAACTTTGATGGTTATTATGAAGAAGACGACATAATATTTGACGATGATTTCTAAGCCTCTCAATTTACAGACCCTCACCCATTTCTTCAAGCAAGTATTTAAAAATCAATCAAACGTTCTCTCTGCGTTCGTTATCATTATCATTGGCATGCTTTTAGTGCCTCTGCCAAGCTTCATACTCGACTTAGCTTTTGTTTTAAATTTTTCTTTTGCTATAGGTATCATCCTAGTTACCATGCATATAAATGAACCTTTAGAGTTCAGTACTTTCCCCACCCTCCTTTTAATCATCACTTTAGCGAGATTAGCCCTAGAGATTAGTGCAACTAGATCTATCTTAATCAGTGGTCACGCTGGTAATGTTATACATTCTGTAGGTGAATTCGTTGTCGGTGGTAATTTCGTCGTCGGAATAATCATCTTCTTAATCTTATTTATAGTTAACTTTATCGTCGTTACTCAAGGTGCAGGTAGAGTCTCAGAAGTTGCAGCTAGATTCGCATTAGATAGTATGCCTGGTAAACAGTTAGCGGTAGATGCTGACTTAAACGCAGGTCTCATAGATGAAACACAGGCTAAAGATAGGCGTAAAGCCATAGCAAGAGAAGCCGATTTTTATTCCACTATGGATGGTGGCTCTAAATTCGTTAAAGGTGATGCTGTAGCATCTATCATCATCGCTTTAGTAAACATAGTAGCTGGTTTTATTATCGGCATGGTGCAGTTACAAATGTCTGCTGGAGAAGCTGCCTCGCTATTCACTTTATTAACTATCGGTGAAGGTCTTGCTTCACAAATACCTGCTCTTGTAATCAGTGTTGCAACAGGTATCTTAGTTACTCGTTCTAATCCAGACATAGAATTTGCTACAGACATGGGTAACCAACTCTTTAAGAGAAAAGAAGTTATCGGAATCTCTGCTGGAACTATGTTTATACTTGCACTCGGTATCCGAGGAGCTTTCTTCCCATTTATGATAGTGGCTTTGGGGCTTGGCTGGTGGGCTTACAGTAAATATAAAAATGAAATAGAGTTAAAGGAAGCTACTGAAGCGAATAGAGCTGCGACTGATGCCGAACAAGCAGAGATGAGTCACCATGAGAAACTCAAGCAGAAAGAAAAAGACAACAGTCCTGAAGCAGTCTTAAAATTACTAAAAGTCGATCAAATCGAATTAGAGATAGGTTATAAACTAGTAGGACTTATAGATAAAAAACAAAACGGTGATCTAATGTCACGTATAGGACAAATACGCAGACAAATAATGGTAGACCTTGGTCTGCCAGTGCCTCCAGTAAGAGTTCATGATAACTTAGCGGAATTAGGTGCTGATGAATATCAAATAAAACTTAGAGGCTGTGTAATAGCTAAGGGCAGTGTATCAATCGATGCTTTCCTTGCCGTTAACACTGGGCTAGTTGATCCGATGGCAGAGCCACTCAAAGGTACAGAAACCGTAGAACCAAGCTATGGCTTGCCTGCCACTTGGGTAAAAGGGGATGAAAAAGATAGAGCTGAATCACTAGGTTATACAGTAGCTACTCCATCTTCAGTAATAGCCACCCACTTAACAGAAGCAATTAAAATTTTTGCTGGTGAAATAGTCTCTAGGCAAAGCTTAGTAGCCATGCTAGAGGAAGTTAAAGAATTTAATGAAAGTATAGTAGAAGAAGTCTCTAGCCTTTTAAGTAAAGGCGAATTATTAAATATACTTTCAGGCTTATTAAGTGAACAGGTCTCAATCAGAGACTTCTCACTAGTTTTAGAAAATATTGCGAATAATGCTAAATTAAATAAGGATAAAGACTTCCTTGTAGAAAGGGTCAGAGAAGGCCTTAGCCGTCAAATCGCTTCACAGTATTTAGTCGATAACGTTCTAAACTGTATGACCTTCCACCCCGCAACTGAGGAAGACATGCTTAAATCCTTACATCTAGATAAACTTGCATTAGAACCAAGCAAGGCTAAAACTATATTAGGTCATATTAATCAAGGTTTCGAGGAGGTATCCTCTCAAGGTTTACCTCCAGTACTTCTTTGTAATGGGAAAATTAGATTACCTTTAAGACGTATACTCGAAAGATCTCTTCCACAGCTTGCTCTTCTGTCTTATAATGAAGTGCCGACTAATATAGACGCTCAATCAGTCTTAACTATAGGTGAATAGTAGTATTTAATATTTTATTTTTATAGGGAATAAAAATACTAATATTCTTCAATCAATTCAAAAGGCAGTATGAGAGAAATTTTTAAAATTTTAAATAAGTTAAGCTATATAGCTTGTTTCGTAGCAGTACTTGGATTAAATGGCTGTGCGAATGAATTTGAGACAGAGGAAAGCACTTGGGAATTAGTAACCACCTCTTTAAAAGGCGTAGAAGCCTATGTAGATAAAAACAGAGTCGAATGCGACAAAACTATGTGTAAGGCATGGACCAAATTAGTCTTTCTCGAAAGTACAAGTTTCTCTAAGGATGAATTTAAAGACAGTGATAATCCTCAGATAAATTTAAACTCTAAGCGAATCGATTCGATGATCTATTTTTACTGCTTTGCTAAAAAATCTATGATGACTTCATATCAGCTTTATGATGCAAATAATAAACTTATAAATACTCGCTGGATCAATAAACCAGAACTTACTTACGTCCAACCAAATTCAATAGAATACGATGTTTTTCAATATGTATGCAGACCACTTCTTGAAGAAAAAGACAAGGAATATGTTAATGAAACATAAAAATTGTGTATAAGTTTAATAGATAATAAATAATTAGTTTTAGGCATAAGGGGGAGCATCATGTCTGAATACAGTCTAAATGGACTCGGTGAAAAAAGTACTCGAGTTAATACAAGTAATAATTTCGTTAAAAATAATTCTAATCTAAATACAAAAAATCTTACATCTGAAGCTTCTAAGCAGGCTGCCGTGTTTTCCGATTCAGCTGATTCGCTAGGAAGCGGTGATGGCTTAGCTGCTGGTATTTCTAGCATTTTAAACAGCTTAGATAAAATCAATTTAAATACACGTGAAACTGAAGATTTTAATTTAAGTACTGGTCAAAGAGAAGCTCTTCAAAAGAATGTCGGTAGCCTTCTTGAAAATCTAGACACAGTGAGTAACAGTAAAGAATTTAGCGAAGTTAAAGAACAATTAGATACTTTAAATTTAAAATTAAATATTAATTCTCCAGAAGAACAGGAGTTTATCAAACATTTTAATGAAACTCAGATCATCAATAGTAAGCCAGATTTAACAGGTATTTTCGATCATATAAGCAATTTAAATGATTTAGTTACCAGAAATTTTGCAATGAATCAAAAGCATATAATCACTTTAAGTAAATCAAAAGAGGATGAAAAAGATCAAAGCATAGCTCTTCTAAATAAAGAAACTTCTGTACTCGAAAAAGAAATTAACATAAGCGGTTTACAAGACCCTTTCCTAGAGCTTGGTTCTAAGACTTTAGATGCTGACGGGAATCATATTTTACTCGGAATAGATGGTTTAAAAACAAGTCAAGAAACACCTAAAAAATTCAATGCTGCATACCTTTTCAATACAGACTCTGGGGAAATAGAAAGCAGTTTTTCACATCCAGAGTTTAGAGATTCTAAAACTTTTAAAGGCGCTGAACTACAAGGAAATTATGTTTCAATAAATAGTGGCGGCTCTGAATATATCTTTAGTCGAGATGGTGAATTTCAAAATAAATTTACCGCTCCTGGACTTAATAACAAAATTTCAGAAAGTAAAGTAATCGGTAATGAACTTTATGCAGTGGCTGCTGCTAGCGAAAAAGAAGATGGTCAAATCGTCGGTGCTTTATTTAAGTTCGATATTAAATCTGGAAAACTTTCTGGAGAATTTAAAAGCACAAGCGCAGATCCATCTGGGACATTTGGTTCTAACATCCAACAAGGTGATCATGGCATACTATTTATCACAGAAAGCATCCAAAAAAATACCAATACTGGCGTGAGTAGTTCTGGAAGAATACACGTATTTAACAGTGAAAATGGTGAATTTGAGAAAGTTATAGAAAGCGAAGATGATATTCAAGGGCTTGGATATTTTGGCAGCAATCTTGCTTTTAATAACAAATATCTTGCTGTAGCATCACAAAGCGATGATGAAACAAATCTAATAGACAGTAAAATTCATGTCTTTGATTTAAGAAAAGATCAGCAGGCTTATAGTCTCAGACTAGAAGATTTTGGCGCGAAGCTTGATGGCAAGATAGCCCTAGACGGTGATAAGTTACTAGTCTCATCTGTCACTCAAGGTGGCAGGTCTAGTATTTACGAGTTTGATTTATCCACCAGAGAAAAAAATTACGAGTTTGATTTATCCACCAGAGAAAAAAATTTAGAAAAGTTCACTAGTATTCTTAAGGAAGATTTAGATACTTTATCCACAGTCAAAGAAAGCGTAGTCGTAAACAGACTTAAGGTAGATAATCTTGAAGTTAAAGCAGAAGAAAAAACTGCGGTTAGAAAAGAGAACTTAGAAAAATTTACAGAATATCAAACGAGAGATACTGGAATTAGTAAGAACGAATCTGTAAGAGAAGTTAATAGAGAGAAAGTAATTACATATGTTAAGCATTTAGAGCAATCTCTAGGGAATGATTCAAGTAATCAAGAATTATTTGGAGTGCAAACAAACGCAGTAGGTTCAAAAGCTTTAGATTTATTACCTTAATATAAATCTGTTTTATACCAAAATACCATTTTAATCTGGAAAAAACTTTTTTATATCCCTTACGCAGTCCTAATTTCGGACTGCTTGGGATTCTAAAGAATTTTCCAGAATGGTATCACAAGAGTATTATGTGGAATAACTAGTATATAAGTAAGGATTTAAAGTATTCTTGCTTGTATATAAAGGAGAGTCAATGCTGACTTTTTTCCATCATGCTTTGTAATAAACTTTTAATTTACAGTCGCCTATTATTGTTCACCATTATATTCACTCAGGTTTATAGTGTTTCAGCTAGTCTCGGTGTTATAAGTTTGATTGAAAGTAACAGTATTTTTATAGATGAAGCTCTAAAGGTAAGTATTAAAGAAAGAATATTAAGTAAAAAAGATGCGACTGAGGATAATAAAAGCCCTAATCAAAAGAAAGCACCAATTAAATTAGCTACTGCCCCAAGAATAGGGCCAGTTACCGTAAAAATCGATATTAACCCATTAAATATAAATCGTAATCAAGCGAGTTTAAATCTAGACATTATGGAATCATTAGATTTATTAACTCACAAAAAAGAATTTACTTATGAGACTATAGATTTCAAAAGAATCAAACGCTATGTCTCACTAGACACTGTTAATTCTTTTGTCGACACCATTAAAGAAGAATTTTCACCTGTAGAATAAGTATTTAAATTTATTGAAGATATTGTACCCGCTGTAAAACTCTTAGAAAACTCTTTTAAAATCAGCTCTGCTGGATCTATTATCGAATATTTACCCAAGAGGTGCTTTAATAAAGCGTAGTGTGTGCAGCCTAGTATTAAAATATCTCGGGACTGTTGTTGAACTCCAACTTCTGCGTTTTCCTCGTCCTCATGATCCTCATGTACCTGGAGTACACTGCGGTCACTCGTCCTCGTCAGCCTTGAATTTGCACGCCCAACAACAGTCCCACCTCGTTGTTGAACTCCAACTTCTGCGTTCTCGTCATCCTCTACATTTCCTAGATATTCTGTTTCCAAGACTGACAGAGCTTCATCAAAATTAAATTTTTCAATTAAGGGTACTAGTTTAGGACAAGCTAGAGGATTCACTTTCAATACTAAATTTTTATATTTCCCTGAAGCGATATTAGCTTTAGTAGCTAAATAATATAAATTAGCTAGAGCTAAAGTCTCTTTCTCTTTTTCAAGAAAAGAATTTAAAGCAGTGAAAAGATTTAAGGTCTTAAATTTATATGCAGAGAAGTCTAAGTCCTCAAAAAGGTTAGAGCTAGTATTACAGGCAGAAATAAAATAATCTATACCTAAATTAGCCGCAAAATCAGAAAACTCCTGAACATACCTTTTTATATCTTCTAGAGACCTCGCTCCATAAGGAGCTCTGGCTGAATCTGCGATATAGTGAATCTCTATCTTCAGCCCTGGAAGATTAGTTTCAGTAACTACACCTTGTGCAGCGGTTTCTTTATTTATATCTTTAAAAAACTTTAAAAATTCCCTTAAAACTGAAAAGCCACCAATCCCCGAGTCATAGAAAGCAAGCCTAAGTGTGTTTTCAGAATTCATATTTAAGATTATTTATTTAGATACTTTATAATACCTGAAGCAATATGCTTAGCGAGCTGATCTTGGTATTTATCTGAAGCAAGTTTTTTACGCTCTTCACGATTCGTCATAAAACCTAACTCAAGAAGGACTGAAGGAGCTTTATTATGCTTGCAGACCCAGAAGGCAGCCTTCCTAATATTACGATTTGGCATCCCTGTTTCTAAAATCTCTTTATGCATCACTTTCGCTAGCTCATAGCCTGAATCTGAATAATAATAAGTCTGTAAGCCATCCATGGCACTATTCGTCGCTAAAGCATTTACATGCACTGAAACGAACATATTAGGAGAAATACTTTTAGAAATTTCGACCCTTTCAGCTAATGATAGAAATCTATCCTCTGATCTAGTCATGAAAACCTTTACTCCAGCCGTTTCTAACAAGCCTTTAGTTTTTTTAGCGATAGCTAAGGTTATGTCCTTTTCTGCATGCCCATCATAGAGAGCACCTGGATCATAGCCTCCATGACCTGCATCTAAAACGACTTTCTTTTCTAATTTTTCATGCACTGGCAGATCCGAGGGTAACCCTTCTTTTATAATCGTGTCGGAAGGGACAGTAGAAATAGGATCAGTCAAAGCTGGCTTTACAAGATCATTAACAGCTGGCTTAGTAATTAAATCCTTCTTGTTAGTAGGGATGATGGTAAGCGTAAGTGTCTTTTTATCTACAGAGGTAGAAATATCAGCATAAAGATTTTCATTTTTTAAATCAAAAACCACTCTAGTAACGGGCGTACCTAAAGTCGCTAAACCATACCTCATACCAGATACATACTGAGTTGGTTTAAACTGATTCGCTCTTAAATTTTCATCAAAAACGATACCAACTAAATCAAGCACATAGCGTTCAGGTTTTTTTAAATAAAGGAATTTATAATCTATCTCTTTAGTAGATTCAACTATAAAAACAGTACCCTTATCTGCCTTGTCTAAAAGGCTCATGGTGAGCAACTTTCCACCTTTAACTAAACTAATAGCATCTGCCTTATCTGAATTTCCACCTACAATAATTAACTGTTTTTCATCAGCACTTATTTTAATTTCACGCTGTTCATACTCCTTAGCACCAGTAAGTACTATACGAGTAGTAGAGTTATTAAATTGGCTTACTTTAATAGATTCTCCACCATTAGTAGTATCTAACTTAAGGGCTGGATTCGCTAAAGCAGAACCAATGATATCCACAACCAATCTAGCTGGATTATCTAAAACGAAAGAACGCACATTCAGCGGACGATCTGCCGTCAGATATAAGCTGCCCGTCTTAAGCTTAATATCAATAATTTTAGAGACTTCTACTTCTAAATTAAAGTAAATGCTCTGTCCAATATTATCAATCTTGACTTTATCAAGGAGTGCCTTATCTGTAGACTGAATCACTACACGCACCACGTCATTTTCAAACTGAGCTACTGTAACCTTATTAATCGCACCAGAGTCTAAATCAAAAATCTGCTTAGGACCCTTAAGCCGAGCACCGTATATATCAAAGACCAAACGATCTGGGCTTGCATAAAGCTTTTTAGCGAATTTAATAGTAGAAAAAGAATTATGAGGAACCTTTAAAATACCATGCTTTAAAGTTACATTCTGTATAGAAATAACCTTATCCTCTGCCTGAGCGGTTAAAAAGCCTGTACTTAAAAATGTAAAAAACAATATAGCTATTAAGCCGAATTTATTAAGGATCTTATTTTGTTTTAGGAGCATAGTTAATATTAGGGAACCTGTAATAAATATTATGACACTATATTGCATTGTGGCAAACAAACCATGTTTATCTGCAATAAATCCAAGCAATGGCATAGCAATAACAGCAAAGCCCCACGGCACCCCCATTATCAAACTACTTGCAAGAGAAGCCTTTTCTGGAATTAGATTCTGGGCCATAGAGATAAGCTGAGCTTGAGTGAGATTAAGAATAAAACCTGCAATAAAAAGAATTAAAATATTCGAATTCTGAAAGAAAAGAAGAAAAAGTGGTGCTGATAATAATAAGCTGAGCAAAATAACTGTAAAATTTCCAAACCGTTTAATTAAATAAGGTCCAGCAAAGCTTCCTAAGGCTACAGAAACAAAAAATACAGTAGAGGCAAAGGCCCCTTTTTCTATGCTCCGATGAACATCATCAAAAAATAACTCTGGTAAAAAAGTATCAAAAGTAACGATTATTAAAGTCCGTGAAAAAGTAAAAACCACCAGTAGAATTAAAGTCCAGAACTTTAATTTAAAAAGGCTAAGCTTAAACCTCGGTACAGCCTTAGAACTGCTAATTTTAGAATCTCTAATAAATATAATCATTAGAATAGCCCCAAGAACACAACAAGGTATCGCAAAAGCCAAATTTTTATTCTGCGGTGGGCTGCCAATTAAAAAATAAGCGAGTAGTGGACTTAAACCAGCTCCAAATGAGCCATAGAAGATGAACTTTGCAATAGCTTTCTGCTGCTCACTTTTATTAGCTAAAGCCCCAACATAAGCTACTGAAGCTGGATGGAAAGCAGCATTTCCTATCGCCGCAATAGTCAAAAAGATTAGCATCTCGTTTAAAGACCTAACGAAAGGAATTAATGATATAAAAACACCGTTAAGGAAAGTGCCAAACACCATAAGGAATAAATCTTTCGTGAAAATACTGCTAGATTTTTCTAATAAAGAATCAGGTTTAAGATTTCGCTGCTTATCACTAAGCCAACCAAATACTGGCTGTAAAAAAAAACTCAAAAGAGCTGTATAAGTACTAAAAAAGCCTAACTGAGCTAAATTTAAACTAAAATCACGCAGCATCAGCGGCATTATAGTCGGAACAAATTTCGCATAAATATCATTAGAGAAATGCGAAATGTTTAAAGCCCTTAAAGCCGATTTATTTTTTTCTGAAGGCACTAATAAGATTCTATCCTTTTCTTATATGCTTGCTATTATTATTTCTCTGTGAGAATAGCGATATTAGGTAGTACTGGATATACTGGAGTTAAGCTCATAGAGCTGCTTCTAGATCATCCTTTTGCTGAAATTGTTTTTATCAGCAGTGAACAGTACCAAGATAAAAAATTTTCAGAAGTCTATCCAGCCTTTATAAATATTTTTGATCAAAGCTGCCTTAGTACGGATGAATTAATTAAAAATACTGAGAAATATAAACCAGACCTAATTTTCTTTGCCACACCAAATGGCATAGCCCTAGAGTATGCACATATCTTTATAGAAAAAGGAATTCATGTCATCGACTTAAGTGCAGATTACAGATTTAAGGATCTTGAAACTCATTTTAAATACTACACTATAGAAAGAAATAACCCCCAAGACCTCTCTCTAATTCAGTTAGCGACCTATGGACTCTGTGAATCTTATTCACCAGAAAAAAAACTTGAACTGTCTTCTAAAAAAGCTCAACTAATAGCAAACCCAGGCTGTTACACTACCGCAAGCATACTCTCTGTACTGCCATTAATCGCTCTCCACCAGAAGAATAAAGATATTTTAGATTTATCTAGCTTTATCATAGATGCTAAATCTGGGGTAAGCGGTGCTGGACGGAAAGCCTCTACAGCACACCTATTTACCGAAGTTAATGAAAGTTTTAAACCCTATAATTTAGCTCATAAGCATAGGCATACTCCAGAATTAGAAGAATTTTTCAGCATTTACAGTAGCGATAATATTAAACTAACTTTTTCACCTCACCTAATCCCTATTACCAGTGGTCTTTTAGCGACTTCGTACTTAAAATTCAAACAGAAACCTAATCAACCAGAAAGCTTTCTAAGAGATACTTATATAAATTTCTACAAAGATAGTCATTTCATCAGGATCTTACCTGAGGGTGAATATCCTAATACTAAATGGGCTTGTGGCACTAATAATGCCTTCATCCAGATTGACTACGACCCTATCAGCAAAAGCATCATAGCCACCTGTGCGATAGACAATACTATTAAAGGTGCTAGCGGGCAAGCGATTCAAAATATGAATATTTTATTTGGACTCGCTGAAAATCTTGGATTAAATTTAAAACCTAGAATAGTTTAAGAAATATAATTCCCATCTATCTAGAGTAAAAAACTTTTTCTTACTGCCTTTATATCTAAG
>JBMOEX010000050.1:0-15774 GCA_049314535.1 Vampirovibriophyceae bacterium
ACTTTAACTCGCACTGGTTGCTTCGATGGTTCAAATCTATCCAGGCGCACCATTTTTAAAGATTCCAGAAGGTGAAAAAACTTGCGTCTTGCGCTTCACCTTCGTAGATTATACCTAGTATCTATAGCTTTATTAGCCCTATTAGAATTTGATTATGGGTAAGAGGCAGATCACCACGTTCCATATAGGTTTATTCAGATGAACAGGGATCAAAGGATTGTACAATACAGCGATTGCGAGAAGAGTAAATCTGTGAGCCTCACTCACTGAGATCTTTTGTAGCAACCATAGAGCATTAGCAGTTACTAAAAATCTTAGTAGGGTGTAGTAGGCATAAGGAAAAGGCAAGAATAGAGCTAGTAGTAAAAAGGGTAAGGAGAATAGGCTTAACATTAATATAAATAGTAAGCTCTTCATAGCTTGAGTTCTATTAAACTTTTTTAAAAAGAACTTCTTTCGGATCTATCTCATAGATTAGACTTAAAGCACCGAGTATATCAGCTCTACAAGAAATTAGATCACGCTCAAGTTTTGATAAATTTGCTTTAGAACATTTCACTTTAAAGTCTCTTAGAAATTCAATTACTACGTCTTGTGGCATTTCTTTTTTCTCTCTTATTAGCTTCAAATAGCTTCCAATATTACGCCTTAAACGAAGTTGTTTTATATAAGAAACTTTCTGCTAATATAGAAAATGGTATTTTAAATATGAAACAAGACCTGCATAAGAAAAGCATTAAGCTAATATCCATAATGCTTTTAGCTATTACGGTTATGACTTTTAACAGTGTTAGTGCTGAGGATGAGTCATCAATGACTGGACAGATCGGACACAAGATGCAAGAATCGTCTAATTCGCTTCAGTCATTAGATTTCAAGACATTATTAAATCAATATAGAGCTAAACAAGTTATTAAAAGCTCTAATGATGGGCTTAGTGAGTTTAAATATTTGAATCCTAAAAGAGTAAAAAAATTACTACTCGCAGATTGGTCGCTTATTATCAAGAATGATTCTCCAAGCATAACAATTGATCAAGGTGATTTTATTTTATCAATTAGTGATGCAAATCTTGATTCTCGTGGAAATGGAAGCTTTACTTATCGTCTATATGATACCGATACAAGTGGTTATTATGCTGATAGTTTGGGCTTTATCACAAATGGAGTTCTCTATCTAGCATCTCCCTATATTAATTCCTACTCCATAATGGCAATAAACCTGATTACATTTACGGGAGAAGTGGTATTTGAGCAACACTCAAAATTCCCTTGCGAATGGGCAAATGATCGAAAATCTTATACCTGCACCAATTTAGAGCCTAGAAGTGTATTTATTCTACCTGTGGAATTTAAAAGACTTTGACCAGTAGTCATATTTCAAAAATCCCTCAAGTAGCGAGAGCCAATACATAAGAAATATTAAAGCCCCCCCTTGGGTAAGTAACTTTAATTAAAAATTTTATTGTAGTAAATTAATGTATATGTCTCCAGAAGCTTCTATCTTGACATTCTTTTTTGTCTATTATGCGTACCTGCCCTTGCCCAGACTGTAATTGTATGTTTAAAACTTCGCCTAATGTGGTACTATACATATTGTAGGTGAACGTCGGCCTCACGCCGTGTGTAAAAGAGTCACTGACACTCGAACCTAGCCTACAGCTCTTTTATTTTTTCTAACAATATTGGGTTTTTCTGTGTGTAATAGACTCCGTAGTCTTTTTTTGTTTTATCATCCAGATCCCAGATCAAACTATATTTATCTCTTAGATAATTGAAGTATGAATCATCATCTTCTTGATAATTTCCTCTATGGGTTCTAAGACTTCTAGTGAGCCAAGCATAAAAGTTTTTGAAACTCCCTCTACACCTAATAATGAGCGACCTTTCTTGTCAAACCGAGAGAGATCTCCAGATTCATCAACAAAAAAATATGTTCTCTTATTTTCCATAATTTAATCCTACCACTCCCTCATAGCAGCTACGACCTCATCAACGCTAGTCATACAGTAGCCTTGAGTAGTGCTTAAATCAGCATGACCGCAAGCTATTCTTAAATGGTTTAATGGTCTACCTTTCGCAGCATTTATAGTTACGAAGGACCTTCTAAGGCTATGCGGGCTTATCCCTTTCAAACCTAATTTATTAGCTAATCCTGATATTTTTTTATTTAACCTATCTACTGTAAAGGGCTTTCCATCTTTATTTAAGAAAAAATATTCAGAATCAAAAGAAAGCCTAGCTTTAAGATATTCTAGTAATAATTCATAGGTCTCTGCTAGCAGATTTTCTTTTCCTGCTAATTTTTAATAGTTTTGAAATCTTTCTTTTGCTTAAATGTTTTTTAAGGCGTTTTGCAATTTTAGTTTTTTTTCCTTATCAAGCTCTAGCATTGTTTCAGCTAGAACAAGTTTTAAAGCTTGATTTTCTCTTTCTAGGCGTGCCATAGCCAATTCATTAGTTTTCTTTGATCCAGATTTGCCTATCTGATAGTAGATCACACGACCACTAGTTCCAAATTCATTAGCCAAATTAGCTACAGATTCTCCTTTACTTACACGGTCTTTTATCTCTAAAATTTGATCCTCGCTTAGCTTATTATTTTTCAATTCTTCCAACCTCCTCTCTTTCAATTATTGGTTTATTTTATCGAGGGGGGAGCCATTTTACGGTTTTTGGGATTAACAGCTAGGGGAATAGTTAACGGCTTGCATTTAGAATGCTCAAAGGTCTCCATTTCATCAAAAAATATTTCACTAAGATCTTCTGTTTTTCTAGTTTTCTCTAGATGTTCTCTAGCTTTAAGACCATATTTCTTGACCCTTAGAGCTACTGTAGTTTGTTTAATGTTAAGTATCTGCGCAATGCCTCTTTGTGATACTCCTTTGCAGATTAATTTAAATACTGTTTGGTTAAGATAGCGCTTTCTAAGGCGGTAGTCAAAACTTAAAGTCTGTTGTGAAAAGGATTTCCTGCATTTTTTGCAGTAATATTTCTGAATAATTTTTCTATCTGATTTTCTCTGAAAAAAACCACGACGAATCACGGTTCCCCGAGCTTTACATATCGAACATTCCCCAAGACCATATACTCTTTCTTTCATTCATAATATTTTCGCTCCATAACCTTCTGTTTTTTAGGGGTCATTTTTCCCCAAATTTACTTAAGTGAAGTTAATAGGGGCAGTTTTTAAAATATACGCTAGCAGTGTCCTTACAGGAATTCCTGAAGCCCCCTTAGGAGACCAGTCCTGAGCATCCTCAAACCAACAAGGTCCAGCTATATCTATATGTAGCCATGGAATCTGTTCTTCTGAGCGAGGTTTTTTACCGATAAACTCTTTAATAAACAATCCACCGTTCTGAGCACCAGCCTGACCGCCAGCGCCACCATTAATAAGATCTGCGATAGTAGATTTTAATTTCTCTTTATACTCATCATAAAGAGGTAGCTGCCACATACGCTCACCTTGTTCTTCAGCAGAGGCTTTTACTCTGTCAAGCAAAGCTTGATCATTAGTCATTAAGCCTGCACAGACATTCCCTAGTGCCGTAATACAAGCACCTGTCAGCGTTGCGATATCTATAATCTCGTCTGGATTTTTAGTCGATACATAAGCAACGGCGTCAGCGAGGGTTAATCTGCCTTCTGCATCAGTGTTATTAACTTCGATAGTCTTACCATTCATCGCAGTGATCACATCCCCTGGTCTATAGGCTTTGCCGCTAGGCATATTTTCAGTAGCTGCAATAATGCCGGTAACCTGCACGCCAGCCGGTTGAAGCTGAGAGATAGCAGTCATCACGGCTATAGTCGCTGCTGCACCAGACATATCTTCTTTCATCATTTCCATAGCTTTAGCTGGCTTAAGGCTGAGACCACCACTGTCGAAAGTCACTCCCTTACCTACTATCGCGATGTGTTTTTTGATTTTCCCTTTAGGAACATAGCTTATCTCTATAAATTTAGGAGGCTCCTCCGAACCAAGAGAGACAGCTAGGTAAGAACCCATTTTAAGCTTCTCGCAGTCAGCTTTTTCTAAGATTTTAACTGTTAGGTTTTCAGCTTTAATCTTTTTAGCCTCTTTCGCTAAATAGCTAGGAGTTACTACGCAAGCTGGCTCCCAAACCAGGTCTCTCGCTTTATTCGTCGCATTTGCGATTATTTCTGCTTTATAAATTATTTCTTTTTCTTTGGCTGAAGCCGTTTCAGAAAGAATAAGTACTTCTTCTAATTCTTTTTTATCTTTTTTAGGCTCAGTTTTATACTTCGTAAATTCATAATCGACAAGTATAGCTGTCTCCACAAGTAGAGATAAATCTTTAACTGCCTTTATAGCAAAGCTCTTTAATTTTTCTGCTTTAACTTTACGCACTAATGAAGCGATAGCTTTACGTTCATTTTTTTTATTGAAGTCTTTTTCCTCACCAAGTCCTACTAAAATGATTTTTTTAGTATTCTGCATATCAAGATTAAATCTCTCTGCTGAATTGAGTTTTATAACTAAAGTCTCACCTGCTTTAAATTCAAATTCTTCTTCTCTGATTGAATCTGCAAGATAACCATTTAACCTTTTATCGATACAGCTAAAAAGACTTGAAAGGCTAGGTTTTTTCTTATCCTGCTCAAACTCAGTAATTATAAGAGACTCTGCTGTAAAAGCAGATTTTTTTAAACTACCTAAAGACTTTTCTAAGTCTAACTTCTTAAGCGTAAATTTCATATATCTCGTATTATAAACTGCTTTTCAGCATTTTTCATTTATGCAAGAAGCTTTTTAATAATAGAAGTAGAAAATTTTTTGAATTACTGACAAAACGCCTAAGCCTTTTGGGTTCTTGAAGAATTCGAAAGAACCATTCCAATTTCAATTTAATAAAAAGTTTTGGTGCTCTGCTTAGCTTTCCTGCAAATATATCAAAGCTGCCACCTACGCCGATCATCACAGTATTTTTAAAGAGATGCCTATATTTAGCAATTAGCAATTCTTGTGCTGGGGAGCCTAATGCTACTAATAATAATTCAGGATTGAAATTAACTATTCTCTCAATGATACTTTCTTCTTGGTTTTTTTCATAAAAACCATGTTCAAAGAGAAGTTCTTTGCTGGAATTTAAATCAAAGACCTCAGCCTCACTGTTAAGAGACTTAGAACCATACTTAATGGTTAATAAATTTCTTAAAGAATCACTGACCGCCTTTTCTGCACCAAGAAAAGCTATGCGTGAATAATTATTAATCAGCTTCTCTGCTAGATCTATTCCAGCTATTTTTTTAATTTTCTGTTTTGCAAGAATTCTTGCAAGTAAACAAATACTCTCACCGTCTGGAATTAAGAATTCAGCATCAGTAAGAATTTTTTTAAATTCTGGTATCTTCTCTGCAAGATTCAGGTGTTCCATGTTGAGGGTAATTATGTGAATATTAGAATCATTCTGCATAGTGCCTTCTATAGTCGTTCTAAAATCAGCATCTAAGCTGTGGAAATCACTGACTAGGTAATCTAATATTTTTACTTTAGGCATTTAAAAGACTCTGAGGATTTTATTTGCCACAAGGTCGCCAGAGACTATATCTTCTGCTTGAATCGGGATACTGAATGTGCCAGATAGCTCGTCTCCTAATATTCTTACAAATTTATTTAATGAGCTATATTTTACTTTGATGATTTTAGTAGTTTCATTAGATCTTATTCTTACAGGGTTTTCAGAGAAACTAATTAGGTTACCATAATCTGTAGAAAGATTGATGTAACGTGAACCTGAGCCGATTTTATCGATTCTTAGATTTATAGACTGTGCTTTATCTTTGGTAAGAAATATAACTTGATTAATAGCTTTACCACTTAACTCAAAATTAGCAGGTTCATTCTCACCTAGATTGATTTGTATATTATTAATGTTTTCTCCAGCTACTACATCTATTTTAAAAGCTTGGGCTAGAGCAGAATCTAAATCTAGATTCTGTAAAACATCCTTACTGCCGTTATAGAAAGATCTAGGAATGGAGCTTGGATTGTTTGGTGGATTATGCAAGCCGATTGATGAACCAGAGGTGAAACCTGCTGCAATAGGCTCTACTTTTATTATGTAAGACCCTGGGCTTAGGTAAGGAAGAACAAAATTCCCCTGCCCTAATCCATCTACGTCGCTTGCTGATGTAACTATTTGCTGAAGAGGATTGTTAATATTGTAGGCAATTACATTTGCTCCTATTACAGCTTGATTGCCATTAATCAAGCTGCCAGTAATAGTTCCAGAATTATTAACTATCTGATTCTTAGGGTAAGCGATATTTATTGAGGATATATCATCTTTTTGGAGATTCAATTTGGGATTGGCACTGATAGGGAACATGATGGGAAATGTATTTAGATCTAAATCGGGAGAACTTTCCCCATTTGCAAATTTTTCATACTCGTCTATTTGTCCACCTTGGCTGTGATCTAATCCGACCATATGTGCAAATTCATGCAATATGGTGGATTTAAACTCATTGAGCAGTGTATTTAGATCCGCAACATCTGGGCGATTACTAAGTTTATAAAGATAGCCATTAATCAGGGACTGTGATTCAATGATGCCAGTAATTTGATTATTTTGGACACTGAAAAATCTAGCTGTGGCGAAGCCAAGGATATCGTTCTCTGAGCCTGCTCCCAGTACATCAATCAGTATTTTCCCTGAATCATCGAAAATGATAGGACTGTAGCCAAGGGGGCCATCTGAAAAAAGTATAGAATTATAATTAGTTTCATCTACGTCGGAGGATATTAATCCATCACCATCTAGGCTGAAATCTAAGCTAGATACGTTTTCCCACGTACTCAGAATTTGATTCACACTATTCTGTAAAGTAGCGTTATTGAGATCTCCTAAAACACCTTTATCTATGCGGTATTTCACCGTCGCACTGCCATTGTTAATTCTATAAGTAGGGAAAAATAGTTTATTTGATGAACAGTTCTCTGGAACCAAATTTTGATCCAAACAGACACCCAGCAAACCAGCAGCTTTAACGGGATTAACCGTGAAAAGACTGATACTAAGGAAGCTTAAAATGATTAAAAGGTGCATGAGTGTTTTAAGAAGCTTATAAGCTTCTTAATTCTAAATGATTTCCTTCCGTATTTGATGCAGGGTCGTCATTATAAAATTATTATTTATCTTTAGCAGATGCATTATTTTTACTTTGCAAAAATCCCTGAAAAATATTATAATCATTAATTCGAGGAAATTATGAACCAGCTTATTAAAGATATAGAATCTAAGCACCTTAAAGCGGAGCCACCAGTAATTAGAGTAGGGGATACTGTTAAGGTAGAGACGATTATTCAGGAAGCGAGTGGTAAAGAGCGTTCTCAGCATTTTGAAGGTCTAATCATCGCAAGAGCTGGTACTGGAGTTAATGAAACTTTCAGAGTAAGAAGAATATTCCAAGGTATCGGTATAGAAAGAACTTTCTTGGTTCATTCACCGAAAATCAGAGCAGTTAAAATTATCAGAAGTGGTAGAACTAGAAGAGCTAAGCTTTATTTCCTTAGATCTAGAATCGGTACTAAAGCGACTAGACTTCGTAATCTTCAAATACAAACTACTCAAGAAAAATCTAATTCTGCTGATTAGTTTTCCATATTGAATATATAAGATTATAATTTGAATGAAAAAACAGACTGATACTAAAAAGACTCCTACGCGTTTTTTGGTATTTTTAGTATCTTTGCTGGTTTTTGTATCTGTAGGACTTTTTATAAAAGGCCTGCCGATTTTTTCTGAGCTAGCTCAAACAAAACAAGCAGAAACAATAAAAGGAAATAAAAAAATGGAATCACAGGAATTAGAAGTTAAAAAAGAAGAAAAAACTATTGATGCTAAAGACACAGCAGTCTTAAAGACAGATAAAGGTGATATTAAAATTAAACTATTTCTTAAAGAGGCTCCTATCACGGCTGGAAATTTCAAGGATCTTGTGAATAGAGGTTTTTATAATGGTGTAGTATTTCATAGAATAATTCCAGGTTTCGTTGTTCAGGGTGGTTGCCCACTTGGTACTGGTACTGGAAATTTCGTAGATCCAGAGACTAATAAAACTCGCTATGTGCCGATGGAGCAGACTAAGTTTAAACATGATAAGGCTGGGAGAGTGGCTATGGCTAGAACCTCTAATCCAGATAGTGCTAGCAGTCAGTTCTTCATTGATTTAGCTCCTTTACCTAGCTTGAATCCAGGGGGTGTAGATCCTTATGGTTATGCGATATTTGGTGAAGTTATCGAAGGAATGGATGTAGTTAATAAAATAGTTAAAGAAAATGTCCCATCTTTCCCTGGTGATGATGGTTCTAGTAATCCAGTTAAGATCACCTCTACCGAGATGATCTAGAAGACTTATGTTTACGGGATTAATAGAAGAAACAGGTTTAGTCAGCTTTCTAGAATACTCTGATACTAATTTGAAAATCAATATCAAAGCTGCTTTGATATTGGAAGATATAAAACTTGGTGATAGCATTGCCGTGAATGGTGTTTGCCTTACTGTCACAGAGTTCGATGCCGATTCTTTTTCTGTCACTGCGGTAAAAGAAACTTTAGAAGTTACTGCTTTGAAATATCTAAAGAATGATGATCTTGTGAATCTTGAGCGCTGCCTTAGAGCTCAAGATAGATTAGGTGGTCACATAGTGCAAGGACACGTAGATACTGTTGTGGAGTGTATCAAGATATTCGATCAGTCGGGAAGTTATGATCTTTATTTTAGTATAGAGCCTAAATTTTCGAAATATCTTATTAATAAAGGCTCTATCTGTATTTCTGGCATTAGTCTTACTGTTGTGAAAGTAGGTTCTATGAACGAACTTCAGGGCATTAATGAAAATGTCTTGAAAGATTTAGATTATTTTTATGTAACTATAATTCCTGCGACTTGGGATAAAACAAACTTATCTCAAATTAAGAAGGGTGCAAAAGTAAATATCGAAGTAGATATACTTGCCAAATACTTAGAAAGGTTTATGGTTGCAGCTGTTCATCTTCCTCGGGCATAAACTTGAAGCTTCGCCAGTAGTCCAATAATCTACTACTGTGATTTTTAAAAAAGAGTGGTGGGCAGAGCTGGATTCGAACCAGCGTAAGCGTAACGCTAACAGATTTACAGTCTGTCTCCTTTAGCCACTCGGACATCTGCCCGCAAAATTATCACAGAAAATAAATATTTACTAGCTGTGCTAATTTTCAGATTTTTAATAATAGCTTATTTTTAAGCCTTGTGGTTTAAGAAATTATGGAAGTGTAACAGTTCCTAGTAAATCAAAATAATTACATAATCATAGCTTCTTCTTCACCTTCAGATCTAATCATGATCTGACCAGCTTCCTCAAGAGCCTTAATAATTTCAACTATTGCTCCTTGTGCTGCTGAAACGTCTTTCGCCATAACAGGCCCCATCATTTCAAGTTCATCTTTTAATAATGCAGCTGATTTCTCTGATATGTTTTTAAAGAATAGATCTCGAATGTCATCATCCGCACCTTTAAGTGCAAGAGGTAATCCTTTCATATCTATTTCTTTCATTAATGCCTGCATAGCTCTGTCGTCTAGTTTTACAATGTCCTCAAATACAAACATCAAGTTCCTGATATTGACTGCTAAGTTTTGGTCGATAATTTCTAAATCTTCGAGTATCTTCTTCTCAATATTTCTATCAAGCCTATTTAAGATTTCTGCAATAGCGTCAACGCCGCCAACATTTTGGCTAGATGAGGCTTGGCTCATAACGGCTGCAAATCTTCTTTCCAAAGTCTTTTCAACAACACTTAAGATTTCTGGATTAGTTTTATCCATTTTCGCTAGTCTCAGTGAGCAATCTGACCTAATATCCTCTGGTAAAAGAGCTAGAACTTTAGAGGCTTTCTCTGGAAGTAAATATGAAAGAACCAGAGAAATTACCTGAGAATGTTCACCTTGTATAACTGCAACTATCTGCTCTGGATCAACCAGTCGCAAGAATTCAAACGGTAAACGATGGATGGTATTAGTCATCTTATCAAGTATGTTAGAAGCCACTTCACGACCGTAAGCTTGAATAAGAATATTCTCGGCTTTCTGAATACTACCACTCATCTTACCTAGTTGTAAGTTTAAGATATCATATATTTCATCTAATAGATTGTATTGATCCTCTTCACCGAGCACTCCTACCATAGATATTTCTTTTGCTAGTGATACCACTAGGGTCGAATCGTCCATGTTCTTGATAATTTTTGCAGCAGCACCTTCATCTAGGAGTAGCAGTAGTGCTGCTACTTTCATCCTATTGGTCCATGCTTTAATTTTATTAGCCTTGTAAGCCATAATCGGTAACTAGGGGTATTAAGCCCAGAATCCATAGTTTATATAACTAAAACTAAGCTTCTTTGGCTAATCTAATAGGAGTATCTCTCACCCTGTTATGATTGGAAGCAGCACTGAGGTTTAGATTATTCATATGAAATTATTAGTTAACATAGTTTTTCTTTTTACGTTTCTCTCTTCGATATTGATGGGAGTATCAGCCGAATCATCTACAAAGCTAGCTCCAGAGCAGGCTTCTATCCCACAGTTTCAGATAGTAAAAGTTTTAGAAGTTTCTCCTTTAGAAAGCGTCTCTGGTAGTTTAGATCAATTAATTAGTGCTAAAGAGCAGCAAGTCAAAGTGAGAGTGCTTAGTGATGGACCACAAAAAAATACAGAATTATTTATCAATAATATAGTGCCTGATAATCTAGCTTTTGGCATAGTAGCTAAAAAAGATAAAGAATATATCATTTCTCTAGCAGATGATTCTAATGATGTTGCAATTATAGATTATCACCGTAAGCCTTATGTAATAGGTCTTTTTATCTTATTTGTAGTTTTAATTATTGGTTTTTCTGGTTTTAAGGGTTTTAAAGCGATCCTTTCCCTCTTTGTAACAGCTCTTTCGATAATATATATTTTAATACCAGCTATTAAAGAAGGTTATGATCCGATATTGGTAGGCATTTTTATTTCGGCGATAGCCACTGCCGTAACTGTAATTTCTATTGCAGGTTTCACTAAAAAAGCTTTTTCTGCGACCATCGGTAGTATTGGGGCAGTAGCTATCGCTGGTCTTACATCCTTTTTCGTTATTAAAGGAGCCCCTTTAAGTGGTCTTGCGAGCAATGAAGCACAAATTCTTTTAGCAAATAGCATGTATGGGGGTGCTAACAGTATGATGAATTTCCAAGGGATACTTTCAGCTGGGGTAATTATTGCAAGCTTAGGTGCAGCCATGGACGTTGCTGTATCTATCGCGAGTGCTACTCAGGAACTATATTTGACTGATATTAATCAGAGTTTTAATAATCTTTTCAAGCATGCGATGAATGTGGGTAAGGATATTATGGGTACCATGACGGATACGCTGATACTTGCTTATACTGGAGCATCTTTACCTTTATTCCTACTTCTAGAAAGCTATGAGCCGAAAGCCTTGCTGTTAAACATGGAAATCATAGTCACGGAGCTCACTTCAGCCTTAGCTGGTAGTATCGGCATCATATTTGCTATTCCTTTAACTGCTATTATTTCAGTCTTTATGTATAAGGGGTTTAAGCGTTAAGGCTAAGCCGTTTTTTAGGTAAGGATTAAGAAATTAGCTAAAATGTAATTATGGATCAGAGTTTAGATCTTTCAGAAGAAGTAAAATCTTTTTATTTGGTGAGACATGGTGAGCTTAAAAACTCTGGTAAAGGGCGTGTGCCAGATACTAATGATAAAGGCTTAAGCAGTGACGGTGTTTTAGAGGCTGAGTTAATTTCTAGTTTTTTCCATGATTTGAGAATTAGTGCTATTTTTTCTAGTCCTAATAATAGTGCTGTAGAGACTACTGACATCATTGCTAAAAATATCGGAGAACCAACCTTCTTTAAGCATAGTGGGCTTACAGATAAACGTGAAGGCGAGTGGGCAGGTAAAACCTATTGGCAGATTAGGGAAGAAGATGCAAAGTCTTGGGAAAAATGGAGTAAAGATCCAATTAATTTCTGCCCGCCTAATGGGGAGAGCGTCAGGGATTTCGTTTCACGCGTGGGTCGTGCACTCAAAGATATTCGTACTAATTATGAAATTGGTGAAAAAATTATTCTTAGTACTCATGCAGGGGTAGTAAGGGCCATGCTAATACTTGCTTTAGACATACCTGTAGATAATTTTTTTCGCATAGATGTTCCACTGAGCTCAATTAGTAGAATAGATTGGTCTAATAGCTATGCCGTTGTGAAGTTCTTTTCACTCAGTGTTACTTCTAAGTCTTAAGGTGCGTGGAGCCGAACGAACAAGTTCAAGGCTGAGGACGACGAAAACGCAGAAATTGGAGTTCAGCTCCACGCCCTTAACCAGAATTTAATTTCAGTTTGTTAATAGAATAATAGTTCATCAAGTTGGGGAGTGGTTTAATTACCCTCAGTCACCTAGTAGCTTTCCCTTGAGCTACAGTTATCCTTCTTCCAACAACCTATTTTAAGGAGGCTACTAGGGGCTTGATGATTATTTAATTTTTTGATTATTAAGTCTTTAAAGGCTTTCATTGAAAGCTTTTTTCAGTTATAGTTTTTTTAGTGAATACGATATTTTTTATTTCAGTAGGAGCTGTTTTGGGTGCAGTACTCAGACATTTTATGATGACGGCGATAAGTCGTACATGGATGCATAGTTTCCCTTTAGCGACCTTGGTTATTAACGTTTTAGGTTCTTTTATTTTGGGGCTTTTAGTAGAGCTTTTTGCGGTGAAACTCTCTGTTAGTCAAGATTTAAAAGCAATGCTCACAGTAGGATTTCTCAGTTCTTTTACTACACTATCAACAGTAGCATTAGAGTTTGCTTTACTCAGCAGCAGAGGACAATTAAGCACAGCGTTTCTGTATGTTGCTTTAACCATGCTGCTTTCAGTGGGAGGAGTTTTTATGGGATTTTATTTAATTAGAAATTTTTAAGCGATTATCTTTTAAGTTTAGAATACTAAATTTATTAGCACGAGTTTTAGGTGCTAAGGCTAGAACATAGTCTAGCTCATCGTTAGAAATATCTATTTCTTGAAAACTCTTGGGTAGCTTGAGTAAATTAAACAGTTCCTCGAAATTTATTATTCTTTCAGGTGCTTGATTTATTTTTTTTAAAACTTCAAGCTGCTGTGGATAAATGAAATAACTCGCTATTGCCACTTGAATTCCGTGAGCTGCTTTAACACCATGACCATAGATGGTGTCTATGGCATGGGAAATCATGTGTTCACTGCCAGAGCATGGGCTTGAATTATTTGCATAGTACATTGCCATGCCTGATAATACGAGGGATCTGATAAATTGTCTTAGGAATTTTGGGCTGTGGAGAAGCTCTAGCCCAGGTTCTACACCTCCATGATTTGACTGTGCTGCATAAATTAAATCTATTAGTTCGATGGAACCCTGATATGCAAGGTTAATCGCCTCATTGCACTGTTCACGAACTCCAATTTCTGCGTTTTCGTCGTCCTCATGATCCTCATGTACCTGTAGTACACTGCGGTCATTCGTCCTCCTCAGCCTTGAACTTGCACGTTCGGTAACAGTGCCTTCATTGGACTGCTCGCGAACTCCAATTTCTGCGTTTTCATCCTTATCTTTAAAGGCTTGGCTGATATAGCAGTCATTAATGGCTGTGAAGTTTGCGATTAAATCTCCAATGCCGGCTTGAATACTGATTAAGGGTGCTTTTTCTAAGGTGTTTAAAGAAATCATCAGATGCTCGGGCATTTTACTACCAAGGCTGAAGCCTGCTATGACTGATATAGGTGAAAAAATTCCATCATGTGCAGCATTACTCGGTATGGAGATAAAAGTCCTATTAGTTTTAAACGATATGTATTTAGCAAAATCTAAGATTTTTCCTCCACCTATGCCGATTATCGGAGATTGAGATTTAAGGTATTCCTGAGCTAAGTCATTCGTAATAGATTCTTTATTGATTTCAGGAGCGATAATAAGCTCTGAGTCCATTAATATAGACTTGCACTGCTTAAATATCTCTTCACCAAGCTCTCTGTAGCTATTTGCACCACAGATAAATAAAGGGTCTTGGTATTTATAATTCTTGAGGAGTTGAATTAATTTGCTAGATAGATCTATAGTTTTATCAAAAAAAATTACAGATTCAGGGATGTCATATTTACGCATTCTAGTTTCTGGGCTCTTTTTAAATCTTCTAATGTATCTACTTCAGTCCAAGCATAAGCTTGAGTGGATTCAAGGCTAAGATCAATGTTTTCTAAAATTTGGTCAAGGGCGTATTCATAGTGTCTCTTCACATCATTATTTGAAATCAATTCAGAGAGCTTCTCTGCATAAATAATTCTGTCTTTGCTGCATATATGCATAATGCCAATGTATTCACCGTGCGAGCTTTCGTTATCTAGGCTTTTGCTGATTCTTTTAATTTTTTTATTTTCACTGATTACTTTCATGTCTTCGTCTATGAGGGTCTTCGAGTCATCTACAATTAAAAAGCTTTTTCCGTTCCTTAGTCTTTTTATGGCTATTTCTAAGATTCTTGTATCAAAAACTATATCTGAGTTAAAGACTAAAGTATCATCACCGAGAAGTTCTTGAATTAAATGAACAGAATATATATTATCTTTATTTTCAAAATCATCATTTAATAAAAAATTTAACTTTAGGTCTTTTAGCTGAGGAATTATGTTTTCTGCAAAGGCTTGAGTCTTTTCTGCGGCATAGCCTATAACTAAAGTCGCTTCAGTAAAGCCTTTTTGATCAAGAATCTTTAGCATACGAGACAGGATAGAATCTTCATCATTGATTTTCAGGCAGGTTTTAGGTAATTCTTTGGTTAGTTCTTTTAGTCTAGATGATTTACCAGCAGACAATATAATAGCTTTCACGCTGATGATTATAGCAATTTCGGGGGATGCCTTAATCAGGGCTCTATTTGTGGTATAAATAGAGAGTATTTATTGCCTGAAATACTTTCCACGATGTCAGATAGCAAGACAGATATAAAATCTCTAGAAATAACTTCAGAAACTACCACAAGAGGGGCTGATATCGCTAAGTTTATGCCTTTAGTCGAGATGATCGCAAGAAAGGAATTCGGCTCTAAGCGATATCAAAATATTTTTTCTTTCGATGAATTGGTAAACACTGGTTTAATAGCTGTTCATAATCTCATAGAACAGGCTAAGACTAAAGTAGATACTAAATATAATTCTAGCTATATCGCACAGTCAGTGAAATGGGCTATCACTGATGAATTAAGAAAACGTCAGTCTTGGTATGGAGTAAAAAGAACCGCTCCATCAGTGGAAGAGGCAGATGCAAGTAAGCCAAAGAAAGAGCTTGACGAAACTGAAACAACTGAGATTAAGACCTTAGATGATGCTCGTAAAGCAGTTTTTGAAGTTATTATGTCTGTTGAAAGCATGGAGGAAGATTTAGGTTTCTCTCCAGCTGCTGATTCTCAAGATCACTTAGACAGGTTAGAGCTTTTAGCTATTAAACAGAGTTTGATGAAGTCTATAACTAAATTGCCAGATAATCTGAAGCAAGTTGTTAATATGAGATTTTACGAAAATTATTCAGGAAATGAAGTCGCAGAGAAATTAGGAGTGACTCCTTCGCGTGTCTCTCATATGATTAAAGAGGCTGTAAAGAAACTAAAAGTTTCCATGATAGCTGAAGGTTATAACGACTAGTTCCAGATAGTCATTAAATAAGGAATAAGAAATAAGG
>JBMOEX010000051.1:0-15747 GCA_049314535.1 Vampirovibriophyceae bacterium
AGATATATTATTGATGTTTTCTACTCGTGAATTGATTTCACTTTGTATTGCATCTTTTTCCTGAGAGGATAATGTACCATTTTGACCTTGTACCGTTAACTCTCGTACTCTCTGTAAATCTTCTTGGATACTGCCGAGGGCAGCATCACTAGTGTCAAGCATGGAAACTCCATCGCCGATGTTTTCATTCGCTTGGCTGTAACCTCTACTTCGAGTGGTAAGACCCTGCATAATGTTCTGTCCAGCTACATCATCGCCAGCACGATTAATTCGACTTCCCGTTGCTAGGCTCTGTAAATTCTTTACTAGTGAAGAATTTCTAGCATTCATCGCAGAAACTAAAAAGCTTGCTGCATCAGTTCCATTTACACTTAGCATCTTTATCCCCCTTGCTTTGGTGTGATTTAAAATTTATATTATCTTTATACCCATATCCACTAAATTAACTAGTCTTTTTCGTAAAAATTTTATTTATTTATTTTTTGCTAAGATTCTCTTATGGCTTTAAAAGATAAAACTAGTAATTTTACTCCTAAGCAGGCTCCAGACTTTGTGCTTTTTGATGATTCAGGTAATGAATTGAGTCTAAAAGATTTTTCAGGTAAGTATCTTCTAATATATTTTTATCCTAAAGATCTCACTCCAGGCTGTACTACTCAAGCTTGCTCACTTAGGGATACTCTGACTGAACTCAAAAATTTAAATCTAGAGCTTATCGGTGTTAGCTGTGACTCTGTAGGATCTCATCAGAAGTTTAAGACTAAACATGAATTAAATTTTCCTTTACTTGCAGATGTGGATAAAAAAATGGTGCTAGATTATGGCGTTTGGGTCGAGAAATCTATGTATGGCAAGAAATATATGGGTATTCAGAGAGATTCTTTCCTTATTAATAAAGAGGGGAAGATTATAAAGCATTACGTTAAGGTTAAACCTGCGGAGCATGCAGAGCAGCTTTTAAAAGATATGCGTAATATTAAAGAAATTGATGTCTAAGGATGTCGGATTTTTACTATGAAGCTCATTTAGACGCAGAACTTGCTACACAGTTTACCCCAATTAGGTTAACCGTTCTAGAATTACTCGCTCTTGGTTATAGTAATAATAATATGGCTTTAGAGTGCGCGGTTGGTATTAAAGCTATAGAGCATCACATTACTCAAATGGCGGTTTTATGCGAGGCGAGGGCTGATCTGCATAATTTGCGAACTAGGCTGCTTGCCCATCTTTATTTTCATGATTTAATGACACTCAAGAGTCCAGTAGGCAGTCTGGATATTTCACATTTTAATTCTAAAATTATGGACACTTTAAAGCTTTTAGTTATAGGGCTGTCTTTAAAATCTACCGCTGCCATTTTAGGTATCAGCGTGAAGGCTGTAGAATATCGAATCGGGCATCTCTATGATTTTTTTAACGTAGATACGGATAATACGATTAATGAAAACTGCCGAGTGGTTTTATGGGCTGCGATTATATTAAGAACAGTTATAGCGAAGCCAGAACTTAAAAAGATGTATTGCGAGACGAGTATAGAGAAAATACCTCGCATTGTTGAGAATCCAGATTTATTTCTTTTAAGATTACGCGGTTTTGATGGAAAAATTGGCTGAAATCTAAAAATCAACCTAGGGATTGATGTTAATTAAAATGTATTAATATATTTAATGAAAGCTGGACATTCCTTAACCTTTTGTTTATAATTAATTCTATATTCAATTTCTAATAACTTAGAACTAGTATCCATGAAATACATTAGGAGCTACTGCTGATGCGGCCTGTAACGCCTGCGCAAGCTGATACTGTGTCTTCTGCGGCCAAGTCGGCTGCGGAGAATCTTCCTGTTGACTCTAAAAACCTGAGTAATGCTGCTCTATCTATAAGCGCTACGCAAACTGAAGGGGACTTAGGAGCATCTAGAAATCAAGCAGCTAAGATTTCTTCTACTTCTACTCCTTTAACTACTAATATTTCAACTCCTTCAACTTCAACTTCTGCTCTTTCAACTCCTTCTAAAGGGGCTTGGAGTGGGGTGGATAAATTCTTAGGTCCTTTAGAACGGGTTAGTTCTGATATTCAGGCAAAATATGGAAAGATAATTGAAAAGGTAGTTCAAGGTGGTAATGAAGGTAGCTTGCTTGCAAATGCCTTGTCTCTTGGGGAGCCTGTGGTGCCTGTTACAGGTCCAATTGGTGATGGGGCGACAAAATTTAATTTAGTAACGACTGGTTTGCAAGGCTTTCTTGCTGGTGTAAAGGAGAAAGATATAACCTATGCTGTTTTTAAACTCGCAGATGCTTTAATGTTCATGGTGCCAAGGGAGCTTCAATTTGGTATGAGGCTCGGACCAAGTGGATATAATTTAGCTCTAGCTACAAGGCAGCAGAATAATATCAAAGAATATGGCTCTTTTTCGGAAGGTATAAAAAAGAATTTAGAGCAGGTCGGAGATTATATTAAGGGTTTAGGTAAATTTGGACTTATTGATGGTTATAAGCCAGCGAATGCTGATAAATCCAAGGTTTTTGCTGTTGGTGGACCACTACAAGGTTTAATCGGCTCAACTGGCATGATCCTGTCTTATTTACCTTTCATGCCCGAGGCAATCAAAAATGTGTTGAAACCAGCTGGTTATTTATCACGCTTTGCTGGAGCTATTGCTATAGATTTTAGTGAAATTATGAGTAAGCAAGCTCAGAGCCAATTCTCTGGTGCAGCGAAAATAGATTTTCTGGCTGGAGATATCTCAGATTTACTGAATAAAGTCGTTAAAATAACAAAACATACTTTAGTCAAGAATATGAAAATGCCTGAAAATTCCATGCCTGTAAGAATCGCGACTGTACTTCAATCACTCTTTAAAAATTTCACTCAAGCTGCAGGAAGTTTAGGTAGGGTAGTTAGTGCTAGAGGCGTAGAACTAGGACTTACTGAGGAGAAATATAAGACAGTCGGCTTCCGTGGATTTTTAAGTAAGTGGATGGAAAGTCATATGGATGCACTTCTAGGTGGCAGGGCTGCTGCGGCTAATAGTATCGTTCCTGCGCAGCTTAGTGCAGGAGCGAAGCTTAAGACTGCGGGAGCTGCTGATAAGGCGGTAGCTAAAGTATCTTCTGCTAGAGATAATCATTCTTCTCGTGAGGATTATTCTGCTTATTCATCAGAGAGGGGGGCTGCTGGGGCTGTGGCAGCTAGTAATAGTGCCTTGATAGATAAGGTTCTGGAGGGTGCGTTGAATGATAAAGATGTTAATTCTTCTAGTCAAGATGCAATAACATTATCAAATATTAACTCTTCTACTCAAGATGCAATAACATTATCAAATATTAACTCTTCTACTCAAGACGCAATAACATTATCAAATATTAACTCTTCTACTCAAGATGCAATAACATTATCAAATATTAACTCTTCTACTCAAGATGAAATAGATACTGCTTTCCCAAAATCAGCCTAGAGATCCATATTTTTCACTAGCTTTAAATTATTTTCTGTATGCGTTCTGCAAGCTCTGGGCGTGAGAATGCATACTTAGGTAGTATTGTATGACCCTCGGGGTTTGTAAGGTTTACGCCATGAGTCAATAATTTTAAACTATCTAGTTTCGTTAATTCACTAAGCGGTTCATTTGTAAATATGTCTGGGTTCCTGTGGATAAAAGTTTCTGAGTCTTTTTCTTTAACTAGACCCATCTCTCTAACTGCCCCAGTATAGGAGGCATCAAGGTGGGATGCTTCAGTGGAGCGTGATATAGCTGGTGGAATCATGTGATCATATATTGGACCATTATTATGCTCTTTGATGATCTTTTCAAATTTTTCTGTTGGCTCGCGATATCCAAAGGCATCTTGGATTATTCTGTATGCTCTATGAGATTCATTCATTGGGGAAACGAACATTGTGTTGTATGGTGTAAAGTAGATTTTTCTTAAATCAGCGACATGTGCCAGGGTATTAGTAGCCGATCCATTAAAAGCAAATTGCTCTAACTTACTATTATTGTCATTGCGAGTTTTCAGTTTGCCTTTTTGAACATCATCTAGGTTAAACATGCCACTAGCAACAGGAATAAGTCCATAGGTTTCTGATTCAATAAATTTAAATTCAGGTCCAATTTGGTAGTTAAGATTTTTAGTAATTTTACTTGCTGGAATAACCAAATTTCTATCAGGGTGAGTAATGATTTTAATTTTCTCTATAGGCTTAGCATCAACAAATCCTCCAATAGGGTCTTCTGCATCTTTATAAATCGATCTCTTAATCACTTCAGCCACTAAGGTTAGATCGCTGAGAACCTGTAAGTAGCCTTGATCTACGTGATCTGGGGATAAAGTTATAGTAAGTCCTCCCTCTGGATTCTTAGAGAATTTAGCACCTGTAAGGTTTTCAAAATTAGGTTCAAAAACAGGTTGTTTGTCTAGTGTTAAATCATCCCAGCAAGCATTTTTAATTTTTTGAGCTTTATTATTCTCTGATGCTGGATTTGAGAAAAAATCAGTGAGCCTTGTTGCTAAGTCCCCGAAAGGATCATTCTTTTGAGATAACCCTTCTACATCAGCTCGTGAAATTGTGGTGGAGGGAGCTATAACTAAACTATCTATTGCTTTTCCACGCCCGTTTCCAGTAAAGTTTACTGGAATTAGATTAGATCTCTTAGTAGTATTAATGTCAGAACCCGTCATAAAGCTTCCCCTCTATTAATCATCAAGAGCCATATTATCTTAAATAGCTCTTAAACCTAAATCTATCAAGAAATCTATAAATACAAAATAAAATTTTACTAAAGTTTCTTTATTAATTTATTGCAAATGTATATCTACTATTAGCGGTTAAGCCTAATAAAGAAAAACATTGAATACTTATCACAGAGCTCCCTAGATAAAAAAACATCTAATTTATAGATCAAATCAGTATATCATAGTTGGATTATTAGATCATCCCTTACCAAAAAATAGCTGGAACTTGGTAAATTTTATCCGCAAGTTTTCTAACTTCACTCCCATTATTAATAATCAGACCGTAGGGGCTGGAAAATTCATCAATGAAATTTTTTAAATTAGTCACTTGTTCTTTTTTAAAACTGCTTCCAGATTTAATTTCTACTGGTATAAGTGCTTTTGGTGTTTCGATGATTAGGTCTATCTCTGCTCCATTCTGTGTTCTGTAGTAATAGAGCTTGACTTGGCTGAATGTGAAACGTAGATTTTTGTGTAACTGTTCTATGATAAAGCTTTCCCAGATTAAACCAAAGTCTGGTCTGCTGAGCATCTGTTCCATGTCATTTAGTCTGTAAATATAATTGATGAGTAAAGTATCTCTCAGATAGCCTTTCGGCATTTTAATTAATCTTTTTTTTGTATTTTTATCGAAGGCTCGTAATCTTGACCAGATAAAAGTTCCTTCAGCTATTTCCAAGTAATTTTTTACTGTCGGTTCTGAGATGTCAAGCGAGCTTGCAAAGTTCGCATATTTAATGGTTTCGGAAGATCTAGGAAGCTATCTGGATCATCTAGCCTTGCATATATATTAGATAAAGGTCTTTCTATACCAAGATAATCTAAACACGAACCTTGGATTATCTTGGTCTGTCCTGCTTTAAGCTTACACGCTTATGAGAAATTACTCTAAAAGTATTTTCCACCTATATTTTATTAATGTATATACAATATTAAAATCTTATAGTATAATGAGGCTTTAATATGGGACTTAGAGATTTTTTTAAGGCAAAGAGAAGTAGTAAATTTGCGGGTAAACCTACTGCTACTAGGACGAATATAACTGATGAGCAGATAGCTCAGAACTGGGTTCTCTGTAGCAGCTGCAAGGAAAGGATCTATAGAGCTGAGTTTGAGCTTAATCTGAATGTTTGTCATCATTGCGGGCATCATGATCGCTTGAATTTATCTCAAAGAATCTCATCGTTAGTGGATCGTGATACTTTTACGGAATTTTACTCTGAAGTCCAGTCTGCTGATCCATTAAGTTTTCATGATGGCCGTAAAAGTTATAAGGACAGTATTCAGTCTGCTAAAAAACATACAGGTCTTAGTGATGCTATCTCTGTTGGTACTGCACAGATCTACGGTGCGAAAGTCGCTATTGCGATTATGAACTTTTCTTTCTTGGGTGGAAGTATGGGAAGCGTTGTTGGTGAGCGTTTTGTGCGCATAGTGCAGCTTGCGATTAAAGAAGGTTTGCCTTTTATCTGCTTATCTAGCTCTGGTGGAGCAAGAATGCATGAAGGGATACTTAGTTTAATGCAGATGGCTAAGACTTCTGTGGCTCTTGCAGAGCTTTCTGAAGCTAAACTGCCGTATATCTCTATTCTTACTGATCCTACTTATGGTGGTGTTTCAGCGAGTTATGCTTGCCTTGGTGATTATTTAATAGCTGAGCCTAAGGCTAGAATTGGTTTTGCTGGAAGAAGAGTTATCGAAGAGACAGTGAAAGAGAAGCTGCCTGCTGATTTTCAGTCTGCGGAATATTTATTAGAGCACGGTCAGATAGATTTTATCGTCGAAAGAAAGAATCTGAAAAGTAGATTAGCTCAGTTACTTAAGATACATGGTTTCGATGTAAACGATGATTTCACCAGGGTTTCAGTAAAATCAGAAAATATTAAGCTGAAGGATATTCCTCTTGAGTTTGAGAAGCCGCTTATTGCGATTCAAGCTGAGATGAATAATCTAGAAAGAAAAATAGCTAGCCCTGAGGAACAGGCTCTACTGAAAAATCTTAAAGATCAGTATGCTCAGGTAGAGAAGAATATATTTTCTAATCTAACGCCACTAGAGATTACTAGAGTTGCAAGACACCCTAATAGACCGAATATTGAGGACTATTTAACTCTAATGTGTGAAGAAGGTTCATGGATAGAGCTTCATGGTGACAGAGCTGGTACCGATGATCAAGCGATTATGACAGCATTGGTCGAGTTAGAAGGTTTTTCTTTTATGGCTATTGGTATGCGTAAGGGCCGTAACATTAAGCAGAATCAGGCTCGTAATTTTGGTATGCCTCAGCCAGAGGGCTACCGCAAAGCTAAGCGTATGATGGAACTCGCTAATAAATTCTCTTTACCGATAGTAACTTTTATTGATACGCCTGGCGCTTATCCAGGATTAAATGCTGAAGCGAATGGCCAGTCTATCGCTATCGCTGAAAATTTAAAAACCTTAGCTCAATTAACAGTTCCAGTAATCGCAATAGTTACAGGTGAAGGTGGCTCAGGTGGAGCGCTCGCGATAGGCGTCGCAAACACTGTGCTGATGTTAGAGAATTCAGTCTATTCGGTAATTAGCCCAGAGGGCTGTTCTGCGATATTATGGAAAACTCGTGATAAGGCTGAGCAAGCTGCTCTTGCACTTAAAATTACAGCTAAAGACCTTATGCAGTTAGGTATAATCGATGGCATTATCTCTGAACCTATGGGTGGTGCTCATAGAGACTGGAAGACTACTGCTAATAATCTCCAGATAGTAATTCTAGAGCAGCTTAAAGAGATGTCTAAATATTCTCCAGCTCAGATTAAGAATATGCGTGCTAAAAAATTCTTAGCGTTTGGGGTTTATGAAGAAAAAATCTCTGCGACTGCTTATGAGAAGAATGTAGTTTAGAATTAGGAGATTTACCGGTACCATCAGGGCAATTATGGTTAAAGATTATGTCTAGAAGAAGATATATATCTGTTAAGAATTCGGGCGGCAGAAGTCCAGCTAAGACGATTCAGTATGTTACACAAAGCATAGTCTCTTTGCTGTTATTACTAGTTTTAGTATTAGGCTTTCTATATTTTCTCTCTAAGAATGCTTTTGCTGCTACGCCAGCACTGCCTAATAAAAATTTAGAGATTATTCTAAATAAGCATTTCCCTGATTCATTCTCTGTGACTAAAGTTCAGGATATTTTCCCTGTAGAATTAAATCCCTCCGAGAAAAAATTACCGAGGGCGCAGCAGTTAGAGCTGAGAAGTTATTATGCTTATGCTAGAAATGAGCTTGCGAAAATTTCTGGTGGTCAGTTTTTGCCTGCTGTATTTCAAGACTTTGATTTAGATGGTAAGAAGGATTACGCTGCTTTAGTCACTAATAAATCTACAGGTTCAGTCTCTTTAATGATAGTAAATGAGGCTAAGGTACTTTATCAGACTGAATTTCCTCACCATTACACTGAGCTTATGAGTCATGGTGCTTATCCACTTAGCGTTATAGTCGGCAAGGAAATGAAAAAAGTTAACTCTCCATGCTTAAGACTGATTTCCATCGCTGGTCCACATGAATTTCTATTTTTTGATAGAGCAAAGCATGATTGGGTTAGAATGAAAGCTAATGACGGGCACTAAGGTAGCTATAGTAAGTGGAAATAACGTTGGCTTAGGTAGATTGATCACGGAGAGACTCCCTGAGATTGATTATCAGAAGCCTGAGATTATTAGAAGTAAAGATTATGATCTGAAAAATCCCGACTCGGCGACAAGACTAGTCAAGGAGACGGTTGAACGCTTTGGTGGTATCGATTTGCTGGTTAATAATGTCGGTAATTATATTAATAAACCGATAAGCGAGTTTAGCTTTGGAGAGTGGGATGAGATGATCGCAAGTAATTTAAATTCAGCGTTCTACCTTTCACAGGCAGCTCTGCCCTATCTTCGTGAATCGAAGGGGCGTATTTTAAATATTGGCTTTGCGAGTATGGAGAGATTAGATCCGGGGGTGAATGTCACTGCCTATCAAGCTGCTAAAACGGGGCTTCTAGTTATGACACGTGGAATGGCTAAGGAAGAAGCGAATAATGGTGTTTTAATTAATATGCTGTCACCGGGCTATATGGAAAATACAGTCATGGACCCAGTTATGCCTAAAATGCCGTTAAATAGATTTGCGACTTTAGATGAAGCTGTCTCAGCAGCTTTCTTCTTGATTCAGAGTAATTATATTACTGGGCAGAATCTTGAACTTGCTGGTGGCTGGGGGCTTTAAAGAAATTTTCAGAATTGTATCACACGAAGTTTGCTGAAAACATATATATAATATCTTCAATAAGGGTATAATTTATATATATGTTTCGCCGACTTGATGAAGGTCTAAAAAAATGGAAAAAGGATAAGCATCCCAAGCCACTGATGCTCAGAGGAGCTAGGCAGGTTGGTAAATCGTTTCTAGTTGAGAAGTTTGCAAAAGAGAATTTTCAAAATTTAATTAAAATAAATTTTGAAAAGGAGAGAAATTTTAGCCATCATTTTGATGGGGATTTAGATTTGAAGCGGATTCTTGAAACTATAGCCATTATTAAAAAACAAAAACTAAATATTGGTACAACTTTAATTTTCTTTGATGAAATACAAGAATGCCCAAGAGCTATAGTAGCTCTTCGCTACATTTATGAAGATATTCCTGGCTTGCACTGTATTGCGGCAGGCTCATTATTAGAGTTTGCTCTGGAAAAAGAGTCTATTAGTATGCCTGTCGGGAGAATTAAATATATTTATATGTATCCGATGTCATTTGTTGAGTATTTAATGGCAAAGAATGAAGATAGGCTCTTAAAGCTAATCAGGGAGATGAGTCTGAAAAAACCTATTGATGACTCTCTGCATCAGCACTTGCTTAAAGAATTTAAAATCTATATGTTTATTGGTGGCATGCCAGAAGCTGTAAATAATTATATTCAAGAAGATAGTTTGAAAAATATTCTTGATATACAGTCGTCAATTATTGAGACCTATAGAGATGATTTTTTGAAATACAGCTCTAGAGCGAGGTCGATGCATGTAGAGAAGATTTTTAATTTAGCACCGCAGTTTATAGGACAGAAATTTAAATACAGCCAAATAGATGCAAATCTTCAATCTCGCGAGCTAAAAGCCGCTTTAGATTTGCTTTGTAAGGCTAGAGTCTATAGAAAAGTCTTAAAAACTAGTGGTGAAGCGTTACCTTTTGCTTTTCATGCAAGTGAAAAACATTTTAAACTACTATTTATGGATGTAGGTTTGATGCATAATATGCTTAATCTAAGTTCTGAACTTTTGACTAATGAGTCTTTTTATAATCTTGCTAAAGGAGCTTTGGTGGAGCAGGTAGTAGGTCAAGAATTACTCGCTTATCACCCATATAATCAGGCAGCTGAATTATATTTTTGGAATCGAGATGGGCGTAATATTTCAGCTGAATTAGATTATCTCTATGCTGCAAACGACACGGACGACGAAAACGCAGAAATTATAGTTCAGCAGCGCTCCTCTAATGGCACTGCTGCCGAACGTGGAAGTTCAAGGCTGAGGAGGACGAATAACCGCAGTGTGCGGGTAATTTCCAGCGATGCCGAGCATGTGAGACAAGTCTCATATGTGAGCAAGCGGAAATACAAGCTTGATTTATCAAGCTTACATGAGGATTATGAGGACGACGAAAACGCAGAAATTATAGTTCGGCAGCAGTGCCAGAGGGTATTTGGTTTAGAGGTGAAGTCGGGAGCTAGAGGCAAAATGAAAAGTCTATATAGCTTTATGAAAGAATATGATTATCATTATGGGCTCGCTCTAAGCTCTGAGAATATTTCTTTTGAGAAAGGCATTTTGAAAGTCCCTATTTATGCAGTTTCTGAATTGGATAGACTTTTAAAATTATTAGATAAACCGTTACACGACGTAAAAGTTTAAATCTCGCTTAATATAATTTCATCTGCCTTAGAGGCAGTAGCTTTAAGCGTCTCTCCACTAAGAAGAGCATCTACTGCTTTAATCGCAAAGCGATGAGCGAGTATTCTATCTTTAGCAGTAGGCGAGCCTCCACGCTGAATATGACCAAGTACGCAGGCTCTAAACTCGCTATTGGACTTCATTTCTCTGTGGTGCTGTTCTAGTAATTGGGCGATTTTTTCAGCCCCGCCTAATTCATTTCCTTCTGCGACTACGACTATGTCATGACCACGTTTTCTAAGTGTGCAGACTATTGATTCTATATCTGTCTTCTCTTCAGGGACGGCGATAAAGGTAGCTCCAGAAGCTAGCCCCACTGCTTGAGCGATATCGCCGCAGTGCCTGCCCATAACTTCTACAATAAAATGCCTACTGTGAGAGTCTCCAGTGTCTCTAAGTTTATCTATGGCTTCTACAGCAGTGTTTACCGCGGTATCAAAGCCGATAGTTAAATCAGTACCAGATACGTCATTATCAATAGTACCTGGTGAGCCGATTACCAAGCCTTGCCATTCACCAGTTTCTTTATTCGCAAATTCTTTTAAACCAGCATAGCTGCCATCGCCGCCGCAGCAGATAAGAGCATCTATGTTCTTATCGTTAAGGTTTTTGGCTGCTTTGAGTCTGCCTTCAGGAGTCATAAACTCTTGTGAGCGAGAGGTTTTTAAGATAGTACCACCAAGGTGAATTGTGTTGCAGACTGAATCATAGTTCATCTCAATCAATCTATTCTCTATGAGACCTTGATAGCCTTCTAAAATACCAAAGACTTCTAATCCCTTCTCTATAGCGTATCTGGTGGCTGAGCGTATAAAAGCATTCATGCCTGGTGCGTCACCGCCGCTGGTCATGATGGCTATTTTCTTTATGGTTTTTGTCATTAAATTATATTCTCTAAGCCATAAATTAATTGATTAATTTCTACAACCTTTCTCGCTGAAAGGGTTATACCTGGCATGAAGCAAGATCTATCTATGGAATTATGCTCGATAGTTAAAGTCTCACCAGTAGAGCCAAATATGACTTGTTGCTTTGCGACTAAACCTGGGAGCCTTACACTGTGAATAGGAATATCCTTATTGATAGATTTTCCCATCATGTGTGCAGTCTTAATGGCTGTTCCAGAAGGCAGATCCACTTTTTTATCGTGGTGTAATTCGATTATTTCGGCTTTTTTATAATATTTACTGGCTTCTACCGCGAATCTCATCATGAGAATGGCTCCTAGAGCGAAGTTTGGTGCAACTATCGCACCTATTTGATTTTTTTTAGCAAGTAAACTTAGTTCTTTAAGATCTTCTTCACTAAGGCCAGTAGCGCCAATAACTGGTCTCACACCATTTCTGAGAGCTAATAAAGAATTTTCAAAAACGCTATCTGGTGTAGTAAGCTCTACGAGTACATCTGCCTTAGCAGCTTGAACTAAGCCAGTTAAGTCATCGGTTATGTGGACACCCATCTCTTCATAATTTTTCAGTAACTTAGGGTCTATATTTGAAGTGTCGCGTACTGTCCCTGCGACCAGTTCGAACTCATCTTTATGCTCAATGAAGGTGCGGATCGCTTCTGAACCCATTCTCCCAAGTGCTCCAGATACTATGACTTTGATTCTATTACTCATTCGTTTTTACCTAAAATAATTTCTTTAGTGCTTAAAGAAAGATCTATATATTTTAAATCAATTTTATCTTTAGTTAATAGCTCTTCTATTTTTATTAAAGCCATATCCAGCCTTTTAACTCTAGCAAGAGAGCGGTTACTTAATTTACCAATTTTATATTCGAAATGGTTTCCAGTAAGTCTAAGATTCTCACTAGGCCCGCAGTATATAGTATGGATCTTTTCATGAAAGCCTATAGAGGAGATAGCATTTTCTATATGCTGGATAATCGCATTTAAATTATGTAAATTCTCTTTAGTGTAGAAGCTTGACTTAGCGTATATCTTAGGAATAGTATCAGGGGACTGCTCCCCAACTCCAATTTCTGTGTTTTTGTTTTTGAAGATTTTTTCAAGATAAGAGAACTTTTCTGGAGATATTTTATAACTAGTGCCTTTGGTATCGAAAATGATTCTCTCTTTCCCTAGATCTAAAACCGCTAATATCGGTATTTCCTTAATCAGAATGCGAATCTTGGTAAATGGCAGTAATATACCTTGGACTTTTACGTCTTGTACCAGAGGATTTTTTTTGAGTTCCTCTTTAATCCAACTGCGCTTTAAGCTCAGCAGAGACTGGTTTTTATACTCATCATTATTTAAGGCTTGCCTGATATCACTCAAAGGAATTTTCTTTAAACCTATTATTTCAGTATGTTTCAGGGGATCACTGATAGGTTTAGTAAATAGATAAAAAATAAATAGGGCTATGAGCAGCAGAGCTGCTGACACGATCGTTTTATCTCTCTTCATTGTAATATCCGATGAAACTTAATTTAGCAGGGCCTGTCATGAAAATAGAATTAGTAACTGAATCCCAGCGAATAAAGAGACTACCACCTGGTAACCTGATTTCTATATCTGAGTCTTTCAGAGCCAGACCCTTTTCTATAGCTGCTATCGCAGTTGCACAGGCTCCCGTGCCACAGGCTTGAGTAAAGCCACAGCCACGCTCCCAGACTATAAGCTCAAAGACATTTTCTGAAACTTTTCTTGCAAATTCAACATTAGTCTTATTCGGGAAATTAGAGTGAAATTCTATAGTAGGCCCGTTTAAAGAAAAGTTTTGAAGTTTACCAGTGTCTACTTCATAAAACCCAATCGCGTGAGGGTTTCCCATTGAGACGAAATCATAATTAAAAGTAAAATCACCTTCTGAACTAGCATCGCTGACTTGAAGGCTAAGATTTCTATTAATTTCTCTCGGTGCGCCCATGTCTACCTTTACCATGTCATCATCTAGCAGGCTAACACCTATATCACCAGCAAGTGTCTCGATTTTAAACTCGGTTTCTTCAGCACTTAAGCCATGCTCATAAATATATTTAGCTGCGCAGCGAATACCATTGCCGCACATTTCGCCGATAGATCCATCGGAGTTATAGTATCTCCACGATTTAATAGCGTTTTCAGAGTTTTTAACATTATCTATAACGATCATGCCATCAGCACCTATGCCGAGATGCCTGTCACAGATTTTCTTGCAGAGCTCCTGCTCAAATGATTTATCCTGAAAATCTAAGTGTGAGTTGTTAATAATGACGAAGTCATTACCAAGCCCGTGCATTTTTTCAAAGGGTAAAAGAAAACTAGTTTTGGTTCTAAATTTTTCTTCAGCGATACTCATATAAAATGAATTTTAGCAATAAAAATAGAACTATAATCATGAAATGCTTTTAGAGGAATTGAGCGAAGAACAAAAAAAAGCTGTTACGCAGCCTGGGAATGTCTTATTAACTGCCTGCCCTGGTTCTGGTAAAACGCGGGTGATAGTTTATAAACTTGCTTATGTGCTAGCAAACGAGGAAATTGGAGTTTGCGAGCAGTCTCATAAGATGGTTCTTGCTTTGACCTTTACAGTACGAGCTGCTGAAGAGATGGGGAAACGCCTCTCTGCTATGGATATAGATACTAGTAGGATTTGGGCTGGTACTATACATGCTTTTTGTTTAAAGTGGATATTTGAGCCTTATCATCAGCAGCTTTCAGAGTTGAAAGCTGGTTTTAAAATCGCGGATGAGGATTTCTGTAAAGATCTAGTCACGAGGCTTAAGGAAAAATATCGTATTAACCCAGCAGAAGCAATTAATTTAAAGTTTGATAGATTTGGGCAGCCTCTAGAAAAGGGTTCTAAGTTTACTGATATTTTAAGCGAATATCATAAGACTTTAAAACAGAAGAATTTAATAGACTTTGATCTTCTACTTTTTTATTCTTATAGAATCCTTTTACAGTCTAAAGAACTTACTTTAAAACTTGCAGGTATTTTTGAACTGATCTGTGTAGATGAATATCAAGATACGCAGGATCTACAGTACGCGATTATCTCACTGTTAGTAAAAGCTAATCCCAGTAAAACTTCTGTATTCTTCGTAGGTGACGTGGATCAGGCTATTTATAAGTCACTAGGTGGTATCGCTAAAACCCATTCTGAGATTAGAGGTGAGCTTGGTGGCATGCCGCTTAAGGCGTTAAATTTAAGTGCGAATTACAGATCTAGTCAGAGAATTATAGATTTTTATATGAATTTTCAGCAGCAGAATATAAAAATTAAAGGGCTCGGTAAGTACGCTAAGGAAAAGGCTTTAGTTAGCTTGAATAGAGATATCCATCATGCTGACATAGTTCCAGAGATAGTACGTTTAATTAAATTAAGTCTATCTAAAGGCATTCCTGAAAATGAGATCTGTGTTTTAGTGCCGCAGTGGTGGCTGGTTACCTCTATCTCTAAACAGCTAATGAAATTACTCCCTGAATGCCACTTCTCTAGCTCGATTGCAAGGAAAACTGCTTCAAGTATTATAGTAAACACTTGCATGGGGGTTAAAGGTGAAGAGTTTGAAACAGTAATCGCCTACGGGCTTTTAAGAGGTTATGTGCCGCATTGGTCAGCGATTATTTCTGGTGATGAGAGGGAGACTTCGCAGAGACTGCTTTATGTGATAGCTTCACGTGCGAAATTAAATTTACATTTAATCGCAGAGCGCGGGCGGGTGACTAATAATGGGAAGCCTTATGAGATTAATCAGGAGTTGGATGAGGTGGGGTTTACCTATGATTTGGTTTGACTTTGCCCTAAGCACTTGCCTTCGCTACGCCCCACGCGTAGCGTGGGTCCCCAAGCTCGCTCTTGCAAGTGCTTAGGGCAAAGTCTTTTTATGGGGAGGGAGGATTGATAATGATATTCTGGAATAAGATTTGTTTGTGGAGAAAGATAAAGTGAAGGAAATTAGTATTCTGCTTGGTGCAGGGTTTTCAAAGTCTTTGGCTGGATTGCCTTTGGCACGAGAGCTCTCTTCTGATGTTTTAAAAGCCTTTAAGAATGATTCTAGGCTTAAACTCACATTCCGCACCCTTCCTTTAGAATCATCAAAAAGCTTTCTATGAATGGC
>JBMOEX010000052.1:0-15537 GCA_049314535.1 Vampirovibriophyceae bacterium
GATTCTGAAATTAAAAGATTATCAGCTTTACTTTCTTTCATCATCTTTAAAGCTTGGCTAGGCACGTCAGAGAATATTAAAGCAAGTTCAGAGGGTACTGCCATTATTGGATGTTTTGCTAAGGCACTAACAACTGCGTCTAAGTCACCGACCAGTTCTCCGTTACATTTTTCTGCTATATGAGTAATCTTAATAGGCATGGAGTTTTATTTCAAAGCTTCAAGCTGCTTTAAAAAAGAGTCTGTAATATCAGCACCTTCCTCAAGCGTGTAAGCTTTATTTAAAATTAAATCATATTTTTCAGATTTAGCGAATTTATCTAGAGTCATTGTCATTCTAGTATTCATAGTGAGATTATAGTTTTTCTTTTTTTCCTCAAGCTCTAAAAAGGCTTTATCTACTGAAGCTTGAATCTCTTGCTTTTTCTTATTAAAATCTAGCTCTGCTTTATTATCCTTTGCATCTAACTCAGCTGTTAATTTATCTAGCTCTTGATTAGCGACTATTAGTAATTTTTTTAGGGCTATTTCTTTAACTTCAATGTCCTCGGACGCTTGATTTATATAAGAATATTCAGAAAAAATTCTTTCCATGTCTATCACTGCAAACTTAAATAACTTATTCGAAGATTCCGCAGCGAAAATTACCGAATGTGAAAAAAATAAAATAAAAAATAAGCAAAGGCTGAAAAAATTACGATTAAAAATCATGGCTTCTGTGTCTCTAACTCTTTAAGAACTTCAGCTGTTATATCCGTTCCACCACTCAAAACAGCATCTTTTAAAAGTACTAATTCTACTTTATTTTTCTTTCTAATTTTTTCCATAGCAGTTTTTACATTGGTTTCTACTTCTTTACTCTTAGTAGCAGAATCAGATTCTAATTTTTTAGCACTTGGCTCTAATTCAGTTCTTATCTGTTCGGTTAAAAGCTGAATCTCTGTCTCTGTTTTATTAGCTTTGCGAGCAGCTTCTAATTGAGCTCTTTTTTCTTGAAACTTTTTATTTAAGGCAGCTTCTTCTTTAGCTATCTCTGCTAGAACGGCTTTAGCTCTAGAATATTTTTCTAAAATCTCTTTACTATCTACAACGCCTATTAAAATGCTCTTTTCCTCAGCACTAACCGTAAGGCAAGTAGAGCAAGATAATGCGCATAATACTAGAACTAATTGAAGTCTGGACTTTAACATTAGCTATTATTATAGCCAAAGAATTGTTAAAATGTTCTTAGTGAGACCTTTAAAAACTATTTTAGTAGCTATACTGGCTTCCCTGACTTTAGTTTCCTGTTCAGGATCTAATAAGGGAGATCTACTTGGCTCTAATGCTCAAGTAACTATTTATTACACTAAAGCTAGTGATGATTTGGGTGTAGTACTGATTCCAGTACTTAGAGCAATTGATAAAAAATCTGGAGCTTATGAAACTGCGCTTAAGGAATTATTCTTAGGACCTACTCTAGGTGAGAGAGAAAGATTAAAACTAAATACTGAAATCCCAGAGGGGGTAAGGTTAATCAAGATTAAAGAAACTTCTAATCAAGTAGAGATTGACATTAGTAGTCAGTTTATGAAGGGTGGTGGCTCTGAAACTATGCAAGTGAGATTTAGACAGCTTAGGGAAACGGCTCTTAATTTAGCTAAGGGCAGACCAGTTTATCTTTATATAGACGGAGTTAAAGCTACTACCATTGGTGGAGAAGGCTTGGAAGTCCCTCAGCCACTAGGTTCTAGTTTACAGTAAGCTTTGATAATAAAAAATTTAGCAGCCCTAGAAAGATTTTCAAAAAACTTTGCAGAGTTTTTAAAATCATCTCTAGAGGATGACAAAAACGCAGAAGTTGGAGTTTCGCTACACTTAGATGGGCGTGTAGCCAAACGAACAAGTTCAAGGCTGAGGAGGACGAATGACCGCAGTGCACTAGGTGTGCATGAGGATCATGAGGACGACGAAAACGCAGAAATTGGAGTTTCGCTACACGCCCAAGATATATTTCTCTTATTTAAGGGTGGTCTAGCTGCTGGAAAGACGACTACTATCTCTATGCTTATAAAAGCATTAGGCGTAAATAGTGAAAGCTCCAGCCCGACTTTTATGGGAATGCATGAATATTCTTTTTCCTTGCAGACTGGAGACTCATCAGGCTTTATAAATGAGTCTTGTAAAAATATACAGCTTTATCATTTAGATTTATATCAGAAGAATATTGACTTAGGTTCAGTTCTAGAGCTGATGGATTCAGATTCACCACAAATATGGATGATAGAGTGGTCGGAGAAACTAGATCAGGAAATATTAGATTACCTGTATCTGAAACATGCTTATATAAAGACTTTTGATGTAGAACTGAAAATCCTCGAAGATGACATAAGGGAACTGAATGTCAGAGAGACTTTTGCAGACTTTGATGAGAACAACGAAAATATAGGAAATGAAGTCCTGAAGTGGTCTGAGCAGGAATTAAACTAATAGTGGATATAGAGACTCTTAATTTAAAGCTTAAAGACTATGATGATAAAATCATGGCAGAATTAGAGCCGATTCTAGAGGAAATGGCGAAAAATTCTAAGGCGTTAGCTTCTAATTTAAAATCTTGTTTTACAGATATAGCTCACAGTGACAGATACCTTAGAGCTTTTAATGGTGAGCCTGTAGGTATTCAAGAAAAAGATTTTACGGAGGAAGAGTTTAATATCTTTCGTAAATATGTTCGCTTACTGCGTTCCTGCACGATAATGTGTGGTAATGATTTATCAGCTAGGTATAAAAAGCTTTTTATTGATTTCTTTATGGGAGAGAGATTAACTAAGGCTAAGCTGTTATAATCCTTACATATGTATCAGTACCTTAAAGGCATTCTCGTAGAAAAAGATTTAATCCATAAAACCTTAGTCATCGAACAGGGTGGCATCGCATATTTAATTCAAACGAATTTACGGACTATGAATCATCTAGAGGTGAATTCTAGTGTCAAAGTTTTTTTAAAAGCCATTATTAAAGAAGAAGAGATCAAGCTATTTGGTTTTGCGGATAAAGCGAATAAAGAGATGTATGAGCATTTACAATCCGTTTCTGGAGTGGGTCCTAAGTCTGCTATGAATATTTTAGATGCGCTTGATATTCAGGATATTATCTCTGCTGTTCTTAATGATAAGCCGAAGTTATTAAGTGCAGCTCAGGGTATAGGCTTAAAAACGGCTCAGCGAATAGTTCTTGAATTAAACACTAAGCTACATAAATTTAATGTTCATCATCAAGTTCATGCTCAAGCAGAGGAAGGCGCTTATCAGTGTGCAGATGAAGTTACAGGCATACTTGTGAATCTAGGTTTCAGTGAGATAGAGGCTTATAATAAAATTAGATTGGCGAAAGCCTCTCATATAGAAGACTCTAGTGAGCTTCTTGTTAGGTTTTGTTTACAGAGTAGTTAAAATGTCATTTTTCTTAGCTAAAATAAACATAACGACTGTTCCTTGATGCTTTTCTTGTATTGTCATGCCAAGATCTTTAGCGGTCTTTGTTAATTGCTCCTTCCTTTCATTACTCCAGACTTGATCTTGATCAACTATTAAAATTTTGCCTTTAGATTTAAGTATGTCACCTGCTTGTATAATCGCATATTCCCAGTCTTTACCAAGAAGTGAAAGACTAAAAGTAACAAGATCCGCTCCACCAGAAGATTCTATTTTCTCTAAAGTTTCTTGACTAAGCCCTGCCGCATTATCACTAATTGAAGATATTTGATAACTTGAGTCCCCTGATTTTAAATCTTTTTTTATACTCACATGATCTATATCATAGATATTAAGCTCATTTATTTTACATCTTGCTTTGAGCCAATTCTGTAAACTGCTACCAGCCTCTTTTGTAGGAGCTTGAATAGCCCTTTCTTGAAGTAAATCCCTGCCACATCCCATATTAACTATGGTGGCAGACTGCTCAGAGTTTTCTGAGCCATTCTTTAGGTAGTAAGAAGGGCGACGCATTATTTCCCAAATTAATTTATCCATAGGTCTAACCTTGTCACCATGTAGCCTATCTAGGTCGTCATGGTAAGCATGCCAAAATTCAATCCCTTTACTAGCTTGGGTGAATAGTTTATGAGTTTCCTCGGAGTTTTTGCATTTAAGAAGACTGTGATATTTGAAAAAATTTGGATATTTGTATAAAGTCTTATTAGAATTAAGTATAGGTTCTTCTGAACTTAGCTCAACTCCTTCAGATAAAGGTTCTGCGCTATCAATATCTGCAAGTGCTTGATTAATTAAATCAGCTGGCTCTAATGCTTCTATTCTCTTCTGAATAAAACTCATTAAACGGCTCTCACTTGGAAGTACACTTTCCAAAGAACCGCCATTTAAAAAAGCATTAGCGATTCTTTGTCTACTTTTAATAATATTCATTTTCATTAAATCATAGTCTGGTAAATATCCGTCATCTAACTGTATCCGTGCAGATGGAATAATGACTTCTACAGGCTTAGACTGACCTTTACGAGCGAGTCTGCCTATTACCTGATCTAAAGCAGTAGTCCAAGGGAGAGAAGCAATAATCATTCGACTACAAACATTTTGTAATCCATCGATTCCATACATTGAGGTTGGTGACATAATTAAGACTTTTTTATTTGCATCATTTTTAAATTCTTTCAGTCCTTCTTTGCTTTTCCCAGTTAAAATTGCGATTTGATCTTCTCTGAATTTACGTCTCAGAGCGTCTTTTAATTCATCAATAATATTGTGATTTTGCAGATTTTCATTATCTAAATAATTGGTGTAGATTATAGTTTTCTCTTGAGGGTCACAATGATTCGCTATAACTAGAGCTTTAGCTCTTACTAAAGCAGCTTCTAGTTGAGAGGGATTTTGAGAATTTAGTATTCTATTTAAGATATCTTTTCGAGTACCATCTTTATTTGGATTTTCATCTATATTAAAAGTGGCAATTAAATTTTCTTCACGATTTGGACCAAAGCCTAATCTGAAATTTATTGGAAATTCATTGTGAGTTTGATTTCCAGGTAATGTACTTGGAATAATCTCCTCTCTAATTTGTCTTGTTTGAGTCTGAAGAGATTGCTGAACATCACCAATAATCTTCTTTCCAGTAACTGTCTCCCAAGTATTTTTAGCATCATCAATGGAAGCTAACACGGGAGTTGCTGTCATTGAAAGTGTTCTAAGTGGAACTCCCTGCGCTTTATGATATTGCTCTCTTAAATTTGAAATTAAATTTTTAGTATTAATCGCTGTCTGGGATGTAGGATCTTTTAAATAATGAGATTCATCTGCGACGATAAAGTCTATAGGCAGAGAAGATATTTTTTCTACAAGTTCTGGAGAATAATTTTGTGAAAGATATGAATAGGGTATAACGAAGTATAGATTTTGTTTACCTTGATAGTTTTTTGCGTTTTCTATTAAATGATCTAATTTACGAACCTCTTTTAGATCATTATTTAAGACATGCACAGAATCTTCATTAGTGAATTTATTTAAATTCTCTACCCACTGCTCTTTAATAGCCGCTGGAGTAAACACTAAAGTAAATTTACTATTATTAAACCTAGAAGTGGCTATCGCTGCAAGCGTTTTGCCTGAGCCCGTTCCTGCAGGTAAGAGTAAATCTTTTTGCTCTTGGCTTCTAACTATGGTTAAGGCTTGGCTTAAGTTGAGTTGTGGAATTTCATCTGGAAGAATGAGTCCGTATTCTGTTTTCCAAGCTTCTCTTTTCTTTTTATCTAAAGATTCTCCGATACGCTTTATCACCCCTGCCTCTTCCTTGATAAATTTAGTGCTAATTTTTTTTACTAAAGTACCTTCTGGAGCACTTTTTAATGTTTCTTTAATCTGCTGAGAAAAGTTTGCTCTAGCATCTCTGTCATTACTAATTTCCTTATACTGCATCCAAAGACTATTTACAGCATTTGCTGTGAATAACTCTCTTAATTTAGACCACTTAAGAGCAGATGATTGTGAGATTACCTTATCCAAAGCCTCTATTGGAGCTAAAATTTCTTGTATTGAGATTGGCGCTGCTAGAATAGCGTCTCTGCCCGTATCTATATTGTCATTATTTAATTCTTGAATTACTTCAGGCTCAGTAAGAACTTTAGTTTCACGTCTCAGGCGTTCATGTAAGTCACTTGGTTCTAATGAAGCTATAATGCCTTCTCTAAGAATTTTAGTTAAATTCTGTAATTCATTTTCAGACATTGAATGCAAAGGATTATTTTTATCAGCTTTTAAGATTTTTAGAACTGCGATTAAGTCTTGTACTGGGAGTTTGAATAATTTTTCATCTAAATTTAATATGAAATTTTTAACTGCCTGTGCAGCTTGAATCTCGGAAGCTTTTTTTTCTTCTGTTGCGTTTGCTTTTTCAGCTGTAAAAAATTTTGCATATGAGCTAATGGGTTGATCGGTTAGTGGGTCTTGTAGGTCGAATTTTGCTAAAGTAGTATCATTACTAGGTAAAAACGAAATTATACGGATGAAATCCTCACCAAAATTCTTTTCAATAGCTTCAATGATTTTTTTCTCTTCATCATTTAATAAAGATAGATCTTGACCACGCTGCTCACATAGATTAATTAGCTTTGCTACTTTTTCTTGAATACCCTTGCCTTCTGTGTTATTTAAAATAATCAAGAACTTAGATCTTTGGTCAAAACTTGATAATTTCTTAATGAATAAGTCTAGTGAAGGCTTAGTTAAATCAAAAAATTTTGCATATGAGCTAAAGGGTTGCTTGGTTTGTGGGTCTTGTAGCTTGAATTTTGCTAAAGTATTATCATGACTAGGTAAAAACGCAATTATATCGATGAAATCCTCACCAAAATTCTTTTCAATAGCCTCAATGATTTTTTCCTCTTCATCATTTAATAAAGATAGATCTTGACCACGCTGCTTGCATAGATTAATTAGCTTTGCTACTTTTTCTTGAACACGCTCTTCCTCTGTGTTATTTAAAATAATCAAGAACTTAGATCTTTGGTCAAAATTTGATAATTTATTAATGAATAAGTCTAGTGAAGGCTTAGTTAAATCAAAAAATTTTGCATATGATGTAATGGTTTTCTTGGTTAGTGGGTCTTGTAGTTCTAATCTTGCTAAAGTACGATCAATACTAGGTAAAAACGAAATTATGCTGATGAAATCCTCACCAAATTTTTTTTCAATAGCCCCAATGATTTTTTTCTCTTCACCATTTAATGAAGATGGATCTTGACCATACTTTAAGCATAGATGAATTAGCTTTGCTATTTTCTTTTCAGTACCAGAGGCTTCTATATTCTTTAAAATATTCAAGAACTTAGATCTTTCTTTAAAGTCTGATAGTTGATTAATGAATTGCTGTGCATTAATTGATTTTGGATCTTGATTAACTCCATCAGCAGTTTCAGCATTAACAACTGCATGAATTTGCTTGACATCATATTGAGAATTATGAGAGGCTACTAAAGGGTTTTCATCAAGAACAGTCTCAGAGAATCCTTTTATTATTTGTCTCTGATCAGCTATTGGCTGCTTTGCTGCTGGCTTCACATCCATAAATTCGATCCCTTTCCCTACTTCGCAATATTAAAATGCTATTGGGCTACACGCCCGAAGTAAGTATTTCTGTTTTTATACACCAAACATGAATATGTATTAATGAGTCAAAATAATAGCAGGAAATCCGCCTGAATATCAATATGCAGATTCCAAAATCTACTTCCAGATTTAATAAAAAAATTACTGATTATAAAAAGGTTTATTAAGAACTAAACTTCTTAACTATAGCCACAGTATTATGCCCACCAAAGCCCAAAGCCTGTACCATAGCGTAATCTACATTTCTGTCTCTCGCCACATTAGGCACGTAATCTAAATCACAGTCTGGATCAGCTTCTTTATAGTTAATAGTCGGAGGAATTTTACTGTGAATAGTCGCCATCGTCGCAGCAGCTAAACCTACAGGACCTGCGGCGCCGATTAAATGACCAGTCATAGACTTAGTGCTAGATACACAGAGCTTATAAGCATGATCCCCAAAGACTTTCTTGATACCTCGGGTTTCTCTAGCATCATTTAAAGGTGTGCTAGTACCGTGAGCATGAATATAATCTATAGCTTCACGGTTATTCTCTAGACCAGCTGTTTTCAAAGCTGTCTCTATTGCTAAAGCGCCACCACTGCCATCTTCAGAAGGCGCAGTAATATGATAAGCATCACAGCTGCCGCCAGCACCGACTAATTCACCATAAATTTTTGCACCACGTTTTTTTGCTAACTCAAGTTCTTCTAGTACGAACATAGTAGAACCCTCGCTCATAACGAAGCCGTCACGGCGTTTATCAAATGGGCAGCTAGCTTCAGTAGTCTCAGCCTCTCTTCTAGAAAGAGCTGTCATGTTATAGAAAGATGAAATGGCTAGCGGATTTAAGCAAGCTTCTGAGCCGCCTGCGATAACCGCGTCAGCTTGATTAGTTTTAATATGCCAGTAAGCATCGACTATACTGTCTAAACCAGAAGCACACGCCGTAGAGTCAGCTTTAGCTCTGCCTCTGTAGCCCCAAAGAATACCAATGTGACCAGCAGCAGCGTTCGGCATAAGTCTGATAATAGATCTTAAACCTACAGCTTTAATACCTCTTTCATAAAGGGTTATAACATCGTCACAAGTAGTGGAAATGCCGCCGATACCAGTGCCTACGAAAGTAGCTATTCTAAAGGGGTCTACGCCATATTTAGCGAATTCATCTATAGTCGCATTAGAGTCCTCTATCGCAAGCTTCGCTGCGACCACAGCGAATTGAGCTACTCTGTCCATGTCTTTATTAAAAGATCTAACTTTTTTAGGATCATCCCAGTATTTAGTGATGTCGAAATTTTTAACTTGTCCGCCGATTTTCACGGGAAGCTTAAACTTAGATTCCTCGTAACCTTCTATCAAGGAAATGCCTGATTTTCCTGATACCATGGAGTTCCAGAAATCATCTAAACCTATACCCACTGGGGTTACAGGTCCAATACCAGTAATAACGACTCTTCTGTCCATATTGTATATATAATAGCTCTTGATATGTATCAAAGAAATCTCTTTTATACTTGCTTAATAATCCTTTTTTTCTCCATACCTTTGTGGGTGGATCTGTATTCTAAAAGGCTTATGGAGCCTAAGCTTTCGGGAAACGCTGGAACTGACGCTGTTGTCATTAAATTCTGGCAGTATTGGGCGGGGGAAGAAAAAGAGGCCTTAGCTAAATTAATTCAGAAATTTAATCAAGAAAAGCATGGTTTTACAGTGGAAATGCAAAGCATTTCTTTACCTCGCAAGAAAGTAATGATGGCGATAACTGCAAACGTGCCACCAGATTTAGTTCTCTTAGATGGTGATATGGTAATGGATTTTGCTTTGAGGAATGCTTTGCTGCCTCTTGAAAAGATATCAGCAAAAGGTGGCACTGTTGCTGAACGTGCAAGTTCAAGGCTGAGGAATCAGGGCGAAACTGATCTAGCTGAGCTTTATAAAAATACTGGTAAAACAATTTTACCTAATTATTTAGAAATGCTCTTCATTAAAGGGTCTCAGGTGGCTTTGCCAGTGATGCCTGCGGTAGAAGCTCTACATATAAATAAAACTCTTTTAAATAAATATAATCTGAAAAGTCCAGAGTCTTTAGAGGATTTAATCTACATTTCAGATAGCATAATTAAAAAAAGCAATTTTGATGAATTCGGCTGGTTGCCGACTTGGCCGATATGGTCAGGAAGGTTTATAGTGACTGCTTTTGGTGGGAAGTGGGCGGAAAGGTCTACTAGTCTAAATAACAAAGAGACTGATGTGGAAAGCGGATCAAAACATGGAGCTGTGCTTAAGTCTCAAAAAACATATGATTATAAAATTACGGCGAATACTCCAGAAAACATTAAAGCCTGGGAGTGGGTTTTAGAGAACTTTATAAAAAAAATTCCTCAAGAAAAGCTCCAGGGCTTTATAGAAGGAAATATTTCCTATCAGAGTCCAGATAATCCTTTCTACGCTGGGCAAGTGGCATTAGAGACCAGCGGTGTCTGGGAATATGGTTTCTCTAAAAAGTTCTCACCGAATTATCAAGTAGAGGTGAAAGCTTTTCCTAGCTTCAGTTCTCAAGGGATTAATTCACAGAGTAGTCTTCCAAGGCTGAAGAACATGGATAATCATGAAGCACCGACTGAAATAGCGGTGGATGCCTTAGCCATTCCTAAAGGTGCTAAACATCCTGATAAAGCCTTATATTTTATGCTGTGGTTACTGAAAAAAGAGAATATTAATTATCTAGCCCTTTCACAGAGTAAGTTTCCGCCACTTAAGCTCAGCGAATCTGAGAAGAGGGAGTTTATTAAAAAGCATCCGAATCCATATATAGAAGTCTTTATGGATTTAGCAGAGAGCTCAAATGCCGTCTACTTCCCGCATCTAAGTTTTTCCAAAGAATATAAGCGTGAAATTAAAAAAGCCTTTGATAAGGTTTTACGCTTAGAGATGAGTCCTAAAGAGTCTTTAGATGATTTACAGAGAAGAATGCTGGTGGTGCAGAGAAGAAGTGTCTATTGAGCTTGAAGTCTAGCGCTAATGCAGAAGTTTGTTACTCAAGATTCATTAACGCAAACTTCTGTTCACGAAAGTCATTAATAATCTTCACTGCAGTCCTCTCCATATCAGCCTCAGACCGACGCACAACTTCATTTTCTGCGTTTTCGTCATTCGTCCTCCTCAGCCTTGAAACTGTACGTTGTGCATCGGTCTCCTTTTTTAACCAACCTTTCTTAATAGCTATAATTTCTAAAAATTTATTAATTAGTGTTTCATTGAGTTCATTATTTGCATTTAAATTATTAGATGCTTGTATTTTTTTGACGGCATCTTCATCTAGTAAGGATTTATAATTTTCTACCCCATAATAATTATTAATCGCATTAGGGTAAAGACTCTCTATGAGTGGAATTGCGTGAACCAAAAGCTCTATTGGATCATAGGCTTTGCCTGAAAGACAGTTACAGAGAGCAAGTTTAACTCCTTGGTCGTCTGAATAAAGCTTAGTCGGAATAATTCCAGGTGTATCTAATAAGAGAATTTCTTGCTGAGTTTTAACTTGAATCCACTGCTGTCTCTGAGTAACTCCAGGGCGGTTTTCTACTTTAGCTTTTCTGGTTTTAGAGAGTTTATTAATTAGAGTAGATTTTCCGACATTAGGATAGCCCACTATCATGATTCTTGCAGCTCTCTTGAGGATTCCCTTTGCTTTAAATTTCCTAGTCGCAGCTTCGCCTAGTTCATCTATGCTTTTTATAAGAGCTAGAGGCAGTGAGCTTGCGCGGCTATTTACGAGGTACACGGCTTTTGCTTCTTTTTCGGCTTCTATAATGCTTTTCGCTATTTTACATTTTTCTGCATCAGCTAAGTCGCTTTTATTTAGAAGAGTTATATAGGGTTTGCCAGAAAGCCACTCCTTGAGATCTTTATGGTGACTAGCAAATGGTATACGTGCGTCCCTGACTTCTATTACGAAATCGATCATGCCGATTTTTTCTTTTAACTGTTTTTCGGCTTTCGCAATATGACCGGGATACCAGTTTATACTGTGAATAAAACCCTCTTTGGCAGATTCTTCTGCGATTTCAAGTTTTGCTTCGGTCTTTTTTTGCTTCGGTCTTTTCGTAAAATCGTAATTCATATTGCTTAGCGTAAGCTTAAAGCCCTTTCGTGAGCCTCTGCTTCAAGTGTATCATTTGGTATTAACCATTCTTTAGCATCTAAGAAAATATTTCGTCTTTTTAAAGCCTGGTACAGTAATTCATCTACGAGATGAGGGTTTTTCGGCAGTAAACTACCGTGGAGATAAGTCCCTATAAGGTTTTTATAATAAGCTCCCTCGAAGCCATCTTCACCATTATTCCCGAAGCCTGTTTTTACTTTAGCGAAGGGTTTAGTTTTAGAATTTTCTTCTATAAATGTCTGCCCTGAATGGTTTTCGAAGCCGACTACTGTTTTTAAATTAAAGCAATTTTTAGTCTCTGATCTATATTCAGAAACTTTTAAATTAAGATTTTGGGCTAACTCTAATGGAAAGTGCAGGTCTGCGACGACATTACCGATCAGTCTTTTTTGTTTTTTCCCAGAATCCCTTTTCTGAGCTTTAGTTAGGACATCTAGAATATTTAATCCAGATATTTGCTCCCCTTCGGAAGTTTCATAATACTTGCCAAGCAGTTGGTAACCACCACATACTGCTAAAAATGGCATACCTGTTTCTACGGCTTCTAAAATATCTGCTTTTTTAGCTAGAAAATCTTCAGCGACGGCCATTTGCTGCTTATCTTGACCACCACCAATAAAAGCAATGTCGCAAGAATTAAGTTCTGTATGTTTTTCACTGTCATGGTTAGTCCTCGTTGACTTAAGATGAATATTTACGATTTCAACTTCTATGCCTCTCCACTCTGCTCGTTTTTTCAAGGCAAGAATATTACCGAAATCACCGTAGAGGTTTAAAAGATCAGGATAGAAATGTGCAATTTTAAGAATCTTGGAAGACATTACTATCAATGAATAGCATTTTTCGCAGAGATTTTTTATCTGCTAATGATTTTGCTGGATAAATATCATTAATATTTCTTGTATTCTTTTGAATATCTTTTAACGCTTTGATTTTAGATGGTCTAGCAGTGGGTGAATTTTCTACTGCAGTTGACACGAATTGAAAATAAGACTCTATCTCATCAAATTCAGAAGATTCTTGTTCATCAAAACTTACATAAGAAGAATCCTTAGCAAAAGGTCTTCTACGCTTTTTACCAGCAGTCCGCTCAAGCTTTTCCTGCTTTTTTTGTTGTAAAAGTCCAGATACTGCTGCACTTTCTACGATTCTTCTTGTTTCAACAACCTTATTATCCATTAGATGACCCCCGTCTTACCCTTATATATCGGTCAGGTAACCTAATTTCTTTAATAAATTTATTAAAAGTTTTTAATTTTTAATAAATTTGTTGTTTGAGTACTATATTAAGGTCTTAATTATCTTTAGCAAGCTTAGTTTTTTCAATTTTTAATACTTTAATATCAAAGTTTAGATCTTTTCCAGCAAGTAAATGATTAGCATCTACATAAGCCGTATCACCTTCTAACTCGACTAATCTTACTGGAATAGTACGATTTAAAGACTTAAGCTCTAATCTTTTACCAGGCTGAGAATCAGCAGGTAACTGGCTAGCGTTTAGTTTAATAATTTTATTGGTGTCTACATCACCGTAAGCTTTAACTGCTGGAATAGCGATAGTCGTACTTTCTTTTTTCGCTAAACCTAGAACAGCGTTATTAAAATCTTCTAAAACAGATCCAGAGCCTACTACGAAACTAAGGGTTTTATCTTTTTGGTAAAGATTAGAATCAAAAACTCGGCCATCTTTTAAGTAACCAGAATACTTAACCTCGACTTTATCCCCTTCTTTAACCACAGTTTTAGAGCTAACAGCCGTATTTAAACTGAATGAAACTAGGGCTAGTAAAGACAATTTAGTGAAATTTTTCATAACCATATTCTAAATATTATCATGCAGCTAATTTCTAGATAGAAAAATCCTTAATGATCCGCTGAAAAATGCTTAAGCTAGTAAAGAAATTATTTCTTCTACGGCTATTTTTAAAATCTCAAGACCTTTTTCTTCACTAGAAAGACTATAATCTGCTCGCATAACCCCATCAGGGTACAGATCTTTAAAATTAGCTGGCATGACCCAATTACAGTTTTCATTTTTAACCTCTTTCTGCGGGCAGGTATAAGACTCTGGTAGCTTTATGCTATTTGGAGTTAAAGCCATAGCAAGGGAGATTTCTGTCGGTGTGGCGTGATAACCTTCTTTCGCCCCGAAATATTTTTTAATAATTTTCTCTTCCAGCTGAGGCATTACCCACCAGTTTATAAATTTAAAATTTAGATCAGCGAACTCATTATATTTTTCCTGAAGTGCATTTAAGAATGGGCCTTTATTACCGCCGTGTCCGTTAATAACGATAATTTCTTTAAATCCATGAGATTTTAAGCTGAAAATCAGATCTACGATCACGTTTATATAAGTAGTAGGCCTTAGTGCCATAGTTCCAGTAAAGCCCAGATGATGCACAGCCATTCCATAATTCAGCGCTGGTGCGGAAATGATTCCAGTTATCGCTGATACTGCATAAGCTAAGCCTGTAGCTGTAATGTGATCTACGCCAAGAATCCCATCCGGCCCGTGTTGTTCGGTGCTGCCGATAGGGAGAATGATTCTTTGATCTGTTTTTAATCTTTCTCTTACTTGGTTATAGCTCATATTTGCGAGGAGATTAAGATTTAGAGCTGGGTTCATTATATCCTCTGGTTTATCTAGGATTTTTTGTAATTTTTCTTCGTAAATATTTGGCATAAGCTTAATTTTATGGGAATTAAGACTAATAGCTATGAGATTTTTTAAATCATTCAAAAAATCATTTTTCTCTCTTCTTTTACTGGGGTTATTTTTAATTACTAATTCTGTCCAGGCTGAAGAGCTTGTTAAAAGTCCCGCTGCTTCAACCCACTCTGTAAAAAGATTAGTTACTTCTAAGACTGAAGCATTGAATACGCCTGAGCCTATGCGCAATGAACTTCTAGATAGTCCAGAAAACGAAAGCACAGCACTAAATGCTGGAGTGGATTCAGATATTTACGTTGATGTGGTAACTAAAAGTTTTATTACTGTCAGCCAAGATTCTTGGGAAAAAGCTCATGCTAACTTACTTCAAGTACAACGTTACTGGGATAGAGAAATGGAGATTAATCCAGCTCAAGCTAAAACTATAGAGAACTATCAAGCTGTAAATAACGCTTTGCAAGCTTATTTAATCGGCTCTTATGCTTTAGATAAAGTTAGTAAACCTAATCATACAAAAGCAAGAGATCTTTTCGATTACTCCTTTAATACCTTATCAAACGTGCATGCAGAGATAGTTCAGCTTAGTCCTAAATTAGACACGCCAATCACTAGATTTATGACTAGTCTTAAAAAAGAGATAAAAGACATAAATGATATTATTGAACCAAGATGAGAAAAGCTAGTATAAAGCGAGAATCGAAGGAAACTTCAGTCTCTGTGGAGATTAATTTAGATGGCTCTAACCAAGGTGTCATAGATACTGGCGTGCCTTTCTTTAATCACATGCTAGAACAGTTCAGAAGACATTCTTTTATAGATCTTTCTGTAAAAACAGTCGGGGATTATCATATAGATGATCATCATAGTGTAGAAGATACTGGTATAGTTCTAGGCTTGGCTATTAAAGAGGCTTTAGGAGACCGCAGAGGTATTAAGCGTTATGCAAGTGCAAGAGTGCCAATGGATGAGGCTTTACTTACCTGTGATTTAGATTTAGGTACTAGACCTTATCTAGTTTATGATGTGGCTGTTGAGAAAGAAAGAATTAATACTTTTGAAACCGAGCTCTGTATTGAGTTTTGGCGTGCATTAACTCAGGGAGCGGCTATCTGTGCTCATTT
>JBMOEX010000053.1:0-15491 GCA_049314535.1 Vampirovibriophyceae bacterium
CTAATTTATGAAATAAATAATAACCTTTTTAAAGTTAACATGTCAATATTTATTTCAATAAAGCCTGAAACCCAAACCAAGACACTGTTCTGTAACTCTTTCGCCTTGAGTGGTAAATGCACAATATGGATATTTTGAAACTAATAGTTTCAAAATATCCATATTGTGCTAGTGTGTTTATGTGGAAACAATCAGAAGAGAGATAAGCAATTTCATAAAAGATGAGTTGTCTCGAATATATCCAGTAATCACCATAACGGGGCCTCGTCAGTCTGGGAAAACCACTTTGGTTAAACAGTTATTTCCAGAGAAGCCTTATGTAAATTTAGAAAGGTTGGATGAGAGAGAATTTGCTTCAGCTGATCCACTTCGCTTTTTAAAGCAGTTTCCAGAAGGAGTCATACTTGATGAGGTTCAGCAAGTCCCAGATTTACTTTCATATATACAGGCTATTGTTGATGAAGAGAAAATCAAAGCAAAATTTATTCTTACAGGAAGTCAAAATTTCGCTTTAATGAACAGCATATCTCAGTCTCTAGCTGGAAGAACGGCTGTAGTTCATTTATTACCCTTCTCTCTTTCCGAAATAGTTGCACACTATAAAATTCATCCATCTTTGGAAGATCTTTTATATAAAGGCTTTTATCCACGTATCTATGATGAAAAAGCTAATGCGAGAATAATTCTCTCTGATTATATTCAGACTTATTTAGAGAAAGATTTACGTGACTGGTCTCGAATTCAAGATTTAAATCTCTTTAGAAAATTTATCAAAATGTGTGCTGCTAGGATAGGGCAGGTTTTGAACACTAAAAATATAGCAGATGATCTCGGTGTCTCGCATGTAACCATTAAAAAATGGATTAATCTTTTAGAACTCAGCTTTATTGTATATTTACTCCCACCTTTCTCTGCGAATATAAATAAACAGCTTGTTAAGTCACCGAAGTTATATTTTTATGATGTTGGTCTTGCTAGCCAGCTTTTAGGCATAGAGAGGCCAGAACAGCTAGTGACTCATAGTATGCGTGGAAGCTTATTTGAGAACTTGGTTATAATCGAGTTTTTAAAGTATAGGTTTAACAGTGGGAAACAAGCAAATTTATATTTCTATAAGGATAAATCAAAAGAGGTAGATTTAATTTATAAAGATGCTGAAGAGCTTTCTGCTATTGAGATTAAATCTAGTAATCGGATTAAAGATGAGTATTTTAATGCACTTGACTATTTTGAAAAACTCTTTCCTAGAGAAGTTTCTGGTCGAAAATATCTAGCTTATGCTGGTGACAAGGCACAGGATCGCAGCCGAGCCTGTATCGCAAACTATTATGAAATTGTAGATCGTGTCAATAAAGCCTAAAATTCAAACCAAGATACTTTTCTTTAACTTCATCATCTCTAGCGATTTCTTCTGAATTACCTTCTTTAATAATTTCACCATTATAAATTATGTAAGCTCTATCAGTAATGTTTAAAGTCGCATTAGGATTATGATCTGTAATGAGGAGACCTATGTTTTTTTGTTTACAGAGATCATGAATAATCGCTTGAATATCCAGAATCGCCACTGGATCTATACCTGTAAAAGGTTCATCTAATAATATAAATTTAGGATCGAGAGCTAAAGCTCTCGCGATCTCTAATCTACGTCTTTCACCACCAGAAAGGCTTATAGCAAGAGACTCTCTGAGATGATAAATCCCGAACTCATCTAATAAATATTTTGATTTTTCAGTAATCTCTCTATCGCTTAAATTCATTAACTCTAAAACTAATCTAAGATTATCTGAGACACTAAGCTGCCTAAAAGCACTTGGTTCTTGAGTTAAGTATGAAATGCCGAGTCTAGCCCTTTCATGAATTTTTAATTTAGTTATGTCGTGATCAGCTAGGGATATCGAGCCGCCATCAGGTTTTACTAAGCCAACGGCGATATCGAAACAAGTAGTTTTACCTGCACCATTCGGGCCTAGCAGTGCAACAGCTTCACCCTGCTTAACAAAAAAACTCACCGAGTTTACAACCTTACGCAGGTTATATGACTTGATGAGCTTATTTGCAGATAGAACTGTGGATAATATAGGAAAAACCTTAGTTTAGTAAGATCTAGGGAAAGATGGTCTCTCTCTTTCTTTCTCTTTATCTTTCGTCGGAGTCGCAACACGTGGTTTATGACTCAATGTAAGCTTTCTTTTCGTTTCCGCTTTTTTACGCTTTTTCATCTGACCTTTATTCTCGTGATGCTGGCGTTTTTTAACTTCAAGGATAATACCTGCTTTAATAACCTCTCTCTTGAAGCGTCTTAGAGCAGCTTCGATAGATTCTCCCTCGTGTATTTTTACTTCAGCCAAATTTACTCCTTAAATATTATTTGGAAACGACAAAGTGCAATTGTAGCACTTCATAATTATTTTTTCTAGATTTGTGAGACTTTTAACTACTGCTTCCAGTTTTAGGGTAATAAGCCTACTCGCCATTATTCCCACTTGGGTTTAAAATAGGTTAAGGCTATGTTGATAGAAAAATCAGTTTTACTAGATGAGATTAATTTGAGTTCATCGAATCAAAAATATAAGTTTTATTCTTTAAAAAAGATAGAAGAGTTAACTCAGAAAAATTTAGCTTCTCTGCCGTTTAGCTTGAAAATAATTTTAGAGTCGATGCTACGTAATTTAGATGAAAAGAAAGTTCGCACTGTGGATATTCAGGCTCTTTTAGATTATGATCCTAAGAAAGTTATAGCAAGTGAAGTGCCGTTTAGCCCTGCTAGAGTGGTTTTACAGGATTTCACTGGTGTTCCTCTGTTCGTAGATTTAGCAGCCATGCGTGATGCTGCTAAAAAGGTCGGCTTAGATCCGCAGAAAATAAATCCTTTAGTACCGTTAGATCTAGTCATAGACCACTCTATACAAGTGGATTCCTTTGGTACTGATGCTGCATTAGAGCAGAATCAAAATTTAGAGTTTGAAAGAAACTATGACAGATTTCAGTTTTTAAAGTGGGCACAGAAAGCTTTTAATCAGACTCGTATAGTCCCTCCTGGCTTCGGTATTATTCATCAGGTGAATATGGAGTATTTAGCGAAAGTCGTTCTAGAGAAGGATAATGAACTGTTCTTTGATACTCTTGTCGGGACTGATTCGCATACGACGATGATCGGCGGACTTGGGATATTTGGTTTCGGGGTAGGGGGCTTAGAAGCTGAAGCTGCGATGCTTGGACAGCCAGTCACTATGCCAGCTCCAGAGGTCGTGGGTATTAAGCTTAAAGGTAGCCTTTCTCCAGTCGTCACTGCGACTGATTTAGCTCTTTATGTGACAGAGTTTTTAAGAAAAATCGGCGTGATCGGAAAATTAGTAGAGTTCTATGGTGATGGCTGTAAGAGTTTAACTTTAGAAGAAAGAGCGACAGTTTCTAATATGGCTCCAGAATATGGTGCTACTGTAGGTCTTTTCCCTGTTGATGAAGAGGTGCTTAATTACTTAAGTAGAACTGGCAGATCAGCAGAAGATATAGAGAAAGTGGAGAAATACTTTAAAGCTCAGGGAGTCTGGGGTACTGAGCGTAATGAAGCTTCATTTACGGCACTCTATGAAATTAATTTAGATGAGATACAGGCTAGCGTTGCAGGGCCGAGAAGACCTCAGGATAGAATAAATTTTTCTGAATTAAAATCTCAGTTCGCTAAAGCGATAGCAAGACCTACTGATGAGCATGGCTTTGGTTTAAAAGAGGCTAATCCAGCTGATCATGGCGATATATTAATAGCTGCTATAACTAGCTGTACTAATACTAGTAACCCTGCGGTTATAATCGCAGCGGGGCTTGTAGCTCAAAAAGCTATCGCTAAAGGACTTAAGGTTAATTCTAAAGTTAAGACTAGCCTTGCACCAGGTTCACAGGCGGTAAGAGAGTATTTGGAGAAAGCTGATTTACTTGCTCCTTTAGAGCAGCTTGGCTTTAATATAGTAGGTTATGGCTGTACTACCTGTATCGGAAACTCTGGTCCATTAAGCTCTGCTGCGATGGAAGCTGTGAATGCTAGTCCAGATAAGGTCTTCGCTAGTGTGCTTTCGGGTAATCGTAACTTCGATGGTAGAATCAGCCCACAGATTAAAGCTAATTTCTTAATGTCGCCGCCTTTAGTCGTGGCTATGGCATTAAGAGGAAATGTAAATTTCGATCCAGAAAATGATTTTATTCAGGCAGATCTTAAGTTAAAGGATATCTGGCCTACTAAAGATGAAGTGAAAGCCATTATAGAAAAGGTTATGAGTCCTGATATATATAAAGATATCTACTCTAAAGTTTCAGAGGGAACGGCTCTCTGGAATTCTATTAATGCAGATACTAGCTCACAGTATGAATGGGATGAGAAGAATACCTATATTCAGAACCCACCTTTCTTTGAAGAATTCGGTGTGAATGCACCTTCTATTAAGCCTATAGAGAAAGCTAGAGTTTTACTGAGTTTAGGTGATTCTATTACGACGGATCATATATCCCCAGCTGGTTCTATAGCTAAAGATTCTTCTGCGGCTAAATATTTAAATGCTGAAGGCGTGGCGAATGTTGATTTTAATAGCTACGGCTCTAGGCGAGGTAATGACAGAGTCATGACTAGAGGTACTTTTGCGAATATTAGACTCGCTAATTTGCTCGTGCCGAATAGCTCAGGTCCAGTAACTAAACATTTCTCTGATGCTGTAGATTTTGAATCAGCACCACAGTTATCAGTCTTTGACGCTTCATTAAAATATAAAGAGACTGGCACGCCTTGTTTGGTTTTTGCTGGTAAATTATTTGGTAATGGAAGTTCTAGAGACTGGGCTGCTAAAGGGCAGATGCTATTAGGAGTGAAAGCTGTTATCGCTGAGTCTTTTGAGAGAATCCATAGAAGTAATTTAATCGGCATGGGAATTCTGCCGATAGAGGTTACAGGTAAAGTCCTGAAAGATAATGGCTTAGATGGTTCTGAAGAGTTTAGCATAGAAGGTCTGAATGATAATATAGTGCCTAGCCAAGAGATTAAGATTTTAGCGAAAAAGAAATCTGGTGAAACTACTATTATTACAGCGGAAATACTCTTACAGACACCGATTGAGATAGAGTATTATAGACACGGCGGAATTCTACAGTTTACTCTAAGGCAATTAATTAGAGAAAATTCCGCTCAGGTTGTATAATTCAGATCATGTTGAAGCGTTATTTCTGCCTGTTTAGCTTAGCTTTTTTGCTTAGCTCTCTTGCACTAAACCAAGCACTCGCGATAAAAGATTATAGTGAGCTCTCAGCGATTAAGATAGATGATTCTGCTTCTTCTGATGATAGCTCTTTAGATAAGGAATTATCACTTCTAGAGGCGAAGCGTGCTGAGCTTAAGAAAAATGAACAGAGTGCTTTTCAGTTTATTAATGCTAGTACTGAAGAACAACACGCAGATTTAGCTACCGATGAATTCTTTACGCATAGCGAAAAAGAGCAGCTTCTAGAGCTATGGCGAGCAACTTTGCTCAGAAATAGAAGTATTCAATTTATTCTTAAATCCTTAGCAGCTGATCCTAAGAGTGTTACGGCGAAAAATAATATTATGCAAGCCCTGACTAAGGCTATGTTCGTGCCATTTTATGCAGTTTCAGCAGTGGCTGATAATACTTTAATTACAGGTGGGTCTCTTCTCGGGGCGCGGGTTATCGGCGATGTAGTCGATAAGAATGATAAACAGCGAGCTGTAGATCAGCAGATTACTAGGACTGATATGGTGGTAATGTTTATGCTGGTAGATGAAGTCGCAGAGAGGCTTAGGCAGTCTTACTATCAGTATAAGGATACGAGAATTAAGCGTGCTTTCTTAGATGAGGATCTGCAAGCCTCTGGCTATGATCTTACTGAAGCCTTAGATGCCGCTCCAGAAAATGGTATGAGTGAGCAGGTTTTTCTAGCTAGGATGATTAATAATGAACTGCAAAGACAAGTCCGCCTCTTGGATTTAGATTATAGATCTAGTAGAAGAATGCTTATTGAGCTTGCTGGGCAGCAAGCTGTGACGAATATAGATCCGATGATAGATGTGGAGATTCGTGAGATTTATAATCTCTAAAATCACCGATTTTAGGGATTAGCTCATAATCTGTAAGATTAGCTCACTATCTCTAATCTAATGATTTTCTAAAGAACCCCTCACAAACTTAACATTCTGCTCAGAATTCTTAAGTAAATGCTGAAGCTCAAGCCCATTATTACTTAATTTAAAATATTCGGCGAAAGTCGAAGTTGTCGTAACTATATTACTATTACCTTCTTTTTTTCTTTTTATTAGATTTAACTGTTCTAATTCTTTTAAATGCTCATAGACATTAGAACCACGTAATTCCATAAGGTCTTTTTGGTAAATGGGTTCTTTTAAAGCTATAGTCGAAAGCGTTCTCAGGCAGGAGGTTTTGAGCTCGAAATTTAAAACTTCGTCACTAAGATCAGAGTAATCATCTTTTACTCGCATAATATAACCTTTAGTCGTATCGATGGAAAGAGCTGTATCTCTAGTCTCATATTCAGATAAAAGCTGACTGATAGCTGATCTCACGAGATTCGTATCTGTGCCGATACGCTCTGCGATTTCCTTAGAGGAGACAGGCTCGGTGGTTAGAAATAAAATCGCTTCTACTTTGTTGCGAAGATCTGAGGTATTTTTAATTTCGGCTATTTCGTTAATAGGGGATTCATCTTTCAGGTTCATATAGCCACAGCTCCCCATAAAAATCCTGTTGGATAATTTTAACGTTATTTTCGTGTGCTAGAAAAAGCACTACTAGAAAGGCATTAGACCATGACTGCAAAAAACCACAGAGCCTAGAGAATTTAATACCATTACCATTTAGAAGATATTCTTTCAGATAGACTTTACTTTTATTTATAGCTTCCTCGATATTCTCTGCGTGAGTGAGTTCTAGCATGTCATCCGACTCTATCTCTGGTTCTATGAAAATATCCATATCCATGAACTGGCTTAAATCGAAGCTTCTTCTTTTTCTTTTCTCATCCTCTTCCTGAGCGTCTCTCAAAGCTAAAAGCAGATCTTCTAGTTTTATGGGGCGGTAGCGAGCTTTTTTATTTATACTTTTACGCACTATCGCTGTATCTAAGACTCCGAGCTGAATTTCCTGTAAATTAAAATCCATTAATTCTTGTTCTAGCAGGTAGTCTTCATCATCTTCTCTGCCGATATTTAGTGCTGAAGCAGCTTGCATCGAAAGAATATCACTTTTCATTCTTAGTAAAGTAGAAGCGAAGAATATAGCTTTGCCAGCTTCTTTTAAATTATTCGTGATGGAGCTTTGAATACGACTGAGGTATTTTTCTGTAACTACTTCTAGGTCTACGTCCCATGGATCTATTTCGCCATTCTGAGCCATTTCTACTAATATCTCTAGGCTTGGTTCTGCTGAACTTAACTCTTTGAGCTTCCCAAGGGAGTCTTGTTGAGTTCCATATTCATTATTAGTTTCTATGCTACTAATTCTTTTTCCTCTTTTTGGATATTCTGCATGCCGATTACAGTACTAAAGCCTTTTTTATTAAGTGAAACACCGATGGCTCTATCTGATTTTTCTAACATTGGACGTCTGTGACTGACTACTAAAAACTGAGTGTCTTTAGCGTTACTTTGAATTTTTTCAGCAAGTCTATCTACATTTACTCCATCTAGAGCTGAATCTACTTCATCGAAAGCATAGAATGGGGCTGGATTGCACTGCTGAAGAGCGAATAGGAAGCTTAAAGCTGTAAGAGATTTTTCCCCACCGCTCATGGCTTCTAGTCTTTGCATTTTTTTACCTCTAGGTTGTGCTTTAATAATCAAGCCACCTTTAAAAATATCTTCTGGATCTTCGAGTATAAGCTGTCCTTGCCCGAATGAAAGATTCGCGAAAATATCCATAAAGTAACCATTAATTTCTTCAAAGTTCGCTTTAAAGGCTGTTAGCTTCTGTTCATTATAACTATCTGCTTTATTAATGAGCATGGTACGCTCTTCAGCTAGTGATTGCTGTTTATTTTCGATTTCAGTTTCACGGCTTTTAACTTCTTCGTATTCTTCTATAGCCCTCATATTGATTGGCTCCATCGCCGTCATATCTCTTTCGATTTTATTTAACTGTTTCTGTAAATTCTGTAAATCCTCTTCACTGAGCTCTTCTGGAATATTCTCTTCTGTTTGTGAGTCCATTTGAGCTTGCCATTCTGCTTCTAACTGTTCTAGGTGAAGCTTAATATCTGTAGATTTTTTACGAGATTCTACTAATTTAATTGCTGTAGATTCGATTAAACTAGTTATCTCCCCTTTTCTTTGAGTAAGTCTAAGTAGCTCATCTGAAAAGACTTTACGCTTTTCACTTAAATCTGCGATGCTTAATTTTATGCTATCTATTTCACTTTGGATAATAGATATTTCTTTAAAGAGCTTTTCCTTATTTGCTTGGTGAAGCGGGACTTCGGTTTTTAATTTTTCTAATTCGCTGTTAGCAGTTTCCAGTCTGAGACTGGATTTGAGGATGTTTTCCTCATTGTATTTTTGTTCTATCTCTAAGCGGTTCTCTTCATTAATAAGATTGCTAAGCATGGTCTGGTAGCGCTTAATCTCGACTTCTATTTCTCTAGATTCTTCCATTAAAGCTCCTAGACCAGTGTCTTTTAAAACATCTGCTATCTCTTCCATACTCTTATTGAGTAATTCGATTTTAGTTTCTTCTGCGCTGATGGATTTATCTATAGTTTCTATCTTAAGTTCTATCTCGTTGAGCTCTGTTGCGAATTTAGTGAGACTGGCTTTTTCTTTTTCATAGCGATTTTTATTATTTTCTAATTGCACCGAATTTATATTTGAGCTTGCTGATTTTTCGCTGTAATCAGCTCTGAGAGACTCTACCTTTAATCTAGCTTCTTCTATTTGCTTCTCAAGGTCTTTATGTTCCTGTCCTAGCTGGGTAATGAAGTTCTGTAAATCGATACGAGAATTTTCCAGTTTTTGTTTTTCGTGAGCACTATTCGCACCGAAGTGTACACTACTCTTTAAAGCTGAACCACCAGACATAGCCCCGCTTCGCTCAACGATGTCACCATCTAAGGTGACCATGCGATATCTACCGATAAGTTTTCTTGCGATTTCTATGTTCTTGACTACTAAAGTGTTTGAGAAGGCATAGGCGAAGGCATCTTTATATTCATCTTTAAAACTTACTAGGTTTATTGCCCAGTTGATAATCCCAGGCATGGTCGGTGTCGGTAGATCCTGAGCGGCACTGAGTTTATTTAGAGGTAAGAAAGTAGCTCTACCAAGGTTATTCTGTCTAAGGAAATTTATACAGTCTTGACCTACATAGTCATCGTCTACGACTACGCTTCGAAGCCTAGCTCCAGCAGAAGTTTCTAATGCCATTTTATATTCGTCTTCTACTACACCTAACTGGGCTAAGGTTCCATGAACGCCATCTATATTTAATACTGCTTCGACAGCTTTACCGTAGCCTGCGGCGTTAGCAGCGAGTTCTTGACCTTCAATTTGGTTTAACTGCTTTTCGATTTTCTTTAATTTATCTTGCTGTTTATAAATTTCTTCTTGCGTATCACGTTGCTCGTCTTTTAAAGCTTGTATATTGCGGCTTTGAAATGCTATTTGCTCTTTTAAAGCATCTAAATTCAGGTTGCTTGAACCGATCTGTGAGCTTTCTATGTTTTGAATTTCGTTTAAAGCTTTAGCAGCCTCTTCTTTATGAAACTCTATTCTCTCTGTATGTGATTTTTTCTGTTCTTCTAGTCTTGCTTTTTCTTGATCTAGTTTACTTTTTTCTTCTTTAATTTCACTGATTTTATTCTGAACTTCAGCTAGACTCTTGTTGCTGACATCGTTATTTAAGCTTATACTTCTTATTTCATTTTGAATTCTTTCATAATTCTCTTGTTCAGTTTTTATATTCGTTTCTATATTTTGTTTTTCACTCTTAAATTCCTCAGCTTTAAAAGTGAAATCTTTAATTTTATCTTTTAAAGACTTAATCTCACGAGTGATGTTTTTAGTTTCAGTTTCGTAGTCATTGATTTGTTTTTCTAAAAATTCTAAAGTACTTTCTTCACGAGTAAGAGTGCTTTGCAGTTGTTCTTTTCTAGCACCTAGTTCCCTCTGCTTACCTTCACCTAATCTTTCTATCTCTTGATTTAAAGTTTCTAGGTCTTCTTGATTGTTCTGTATTTTAAGATTAACTTCGATATTTTCGTCTCGCAGAGAGACTTTCTGTAAATCTAAATCATCAATTAAGCTTAATGAGTCTAAATACTGCTTCTCGACTTGTTTCTTGCGTATGCCTAAAAATTTTCTTTCTAAGTCAGCTCTTTGTTTTTTGAGTTCGGCATATTTAACAGCTTGGTCTCTGTCTTTACGAAGCTGTTCTAGCCTAGATTTCAGCTCAGTAAGTATAATCTCTTGGCTTTCTATTCTTTCATAGACTATAGCTAACTCTTTAGCAGACATTTCTATCTTTCTGTCGAATTCAGCGACACCAGCTATTTCATCTATAATTTTTCTTCTATCTACTGGAGACATACTAATAATTGAAGCTACGTCACCTTGCATAACGACATTAAAACCTTTAGGACTGATATTGAAGTCTGCAAGCTTGTCATGAATTTGAGTTAAGGTAGCTGGGCTGTCATTGAGGGAATATTTACTGTCGTAAGTATCACCTTTGACGCGAATTCGTCTCTGGATAATGATTTCAACGCCAGTATTCTCATCTTTAAAAGTAACTCTCACGGAACATTCTTTTTTACCACTTATATTATTAAGTAGGTCGCTAAGCTTCTCTGCACGCATGTTACGGGTCGTAGTTAAGCCAAGAGCGAACATTAAAGAATCTATAACATTGGATTTCCCAGAGCCATTAGGACCTGAGACGGTCGTAAAACCATCTAAGATAGGAAGAACTGTCTTCTCCCCAAAACTTTTAAAATTATCAAGCTCTATTTCTTTGATTCGCATTAAGCACTATTATGTTAATGATAACGATTTATCTATTATATATTGATAAGTCTATATGGGCTAGCCCTTTTTTATCTCTATCTTCTCGATCGCTCATATAAAATCTCTTGTTAGCCGCAATTTTCGTCTTTGAATTTGCATGCTTGCTAACAGTACCTTATACTAAGGTTAGTCTTAATTGATGCATAGAGCTGTGAAGCAGCTTGCTGAGGAGATCATTTTCTGCAAAGAGTACTTAAAGCTGAGGAAATAAAAAATATAGACGAAGTCGCTGTCGCCGAGCAGGGAATCTTTTACATGCAGAGAGCTGCTCAAGGGCTTTTCAAGTTGATAGTTGGGCTGATCGAAAAAAATCATCAGAATTTCCTTTTAAGTTTGCCGAAAATAACAGTTTTTGCAGGGAAGGGTAATAATGGTGGGGATGGTATCCTTCTTGCAGCTGAGCTATTAAAGCATGGCTATAAAGTGAAATGCTATTCTACTGCTCACCCTAGCGAATATCAAGGTGAATCAGCTCTTGCCTATCAGCTTTTTTTGCAGGCTGGTGGAAAGATTGATGTGATTCACAATGATGCAGATATATTGTCTGTGAAACACTTTCTACTAAAGCAAATGAATGGTATCTGGGTTGATGCATTGCTCGGGATTGGTTCTAAGGGTGCAGCTCATGGTATTTGTGCAAAGCTAATTGAGATTATAAATTCTACGAAGGTGCAGAGTAAATCACTCTGCGTGTCTGTTGATATTCCTTCTGGGATTGATGTTGATAGTGGCGAAGTGTTTGAACCTTCTATCAATGCTGATTATACGGTGCAGATGGGCTTCTCTAAAATATCTTCACTTTTTTATCCTGCTAAAACCAAGTATGGGCAGATAGTTTTTCAAGAATTAAAATACCCTTTAGAACTGGTTTCTCGCTCATCTTCTGTGAGGATTTTTTCAGTAGATCTTTCTATGGTTAGATCTTTTATTCCAGAAAGAAAAATAACAGGTTCTAAGTTTGATCATGGTGTTGGGATGCTGCTCGCAGGGTCTTATGGTATGAGTGGTGCTGCGATGCTCTCTGGAAGTGCTGCTATGCGTTCAGGACTTGGTTTGTTGCATGTTTTTAGTTATGAATCAGTTTTGCCGATAATCGCTACTAATCTCTGGGATGCAGTTCTGCACCCGATTGTAGAGAATGTAAAAGCTAATATTGATTATGTAAAAGATTTTCTTACATCTCGGAAGATAGATGCATTAGCCTTAGGTCCAGGTTTGTCGACAAATCCTAAAAGTATTAGTCTGGTAAAGAATATTCTTGAGTTGATGACTATGATTGACTCTAAGCCATTGATTCTAGATGCTGATGCGATTAATGCTTTTGTAGGTTCTACTGATCTTTTAAAAGCTTATTCTGGTGAGCTTTTAATAACGCCCCACGCTAAAGAATTTTCTAGATTATTTCAAGAAGATATTTCAGAATATGCACCTTATGATAAGGCTAAATTTCTAAGTGAAACGGCTCAAAAATATTCCTTAAACATACTTTATAAGGGAGCTCCTACTTATATTGCTCGCAGTAGTGGTGAAGTGTATATAGTTCCTACAGGATGCTCTGCTCTTGCTAAAGCTGGTTCAGGTGATGTTTTGACTGGTTTAATCCTTTCTTTTGTGGCTCAAGGATTAGAACTGTATCAGGCAGCAATTCTTGCTGCTTATGTTCATAACCTTATGGGTTTACTTGCTGTAGAAAAGGATTCTGAATATTCTGTTTTAGCTAGTGATTTGATTAAATATGTTGGTATGGCGATAGAAATTTTAAAACAGGATGATATCAAAAAATCTTTGTGAGATTCTTTGTATCTGCATTATTTAAAATTTTACAGACCTTATGACGAAGCTAAGATAACTGGATCTATGGCTGAAAGGGGGTATTAAATATGGTTACTTTAACATCGTCTACTACAAATCCTTCAATTCCTTCTAATAACAGCCTATTACTGCCGTCTTCTTCGGGAGACTCGACTCTTCTTGACGGCTTTCGCAAGAAGTTTAGTGAAATTATTGACTCTTACGGTCAACTGGCAAGTATCCCACCTGCTCCTAAAGAAAAAGAAAATCCTTGGTTGGATTTTGTGCTTAAACATTCTTCGTTAGGGCAAATTAATAGTTTATTTCCACTTAATAAATTATTCGATAATAATCTAGGAAATATTTCAGAGCAAAGCTTTTTGAAATATATAAATCAATTAAAGCAGGATGGAATAACATATTCATTAACAGCGGATGGTAATCCAAAACAAACAAATTGCATTATTGCAGTCGGTGATTTTCTTAAAAAATATCTTACGCCCGATCAAATAGAATCTATAAATTGGAATAAATTCTACAATAGAGATGGAACAGATATTTCTTACGAGGAGAGAATTGCTGGAGCTCCTGGAGCTTTATCTGAAGCAGGTTTGACTGATCAAGTCTTGAAATCTCGCGATAAAGAAAACTCTACACCAGAAAAACGTAAAGCTTTTATAGGTAAGTTTCGTGAAATGATTGAAGCAGGGGCATTGGTTAAATGGGATCTTGCGGCACAATCAACGGGCGAAGTTCCTGGTAATTCAAAAGTACTTAACTTTACACCCGATAAGGATGGAAGAGTTATTGGCGGGCATGAGACTATGTTATCCAAGAAAGACCTGGAGCTAGTTAAAGATCCCAAGACGGGAGAAGTGATTGATATTTATTTTAGAGTTACTGGGGCTCATTGGGAGGGTAACTTAGGTGTCAGTGAAGGAAGATTTTCTTTGGTCAAGGATTTTTTAGAGCCTGGTAATCATTTGACTCTTGCGACTTTAAAGCCAGAGATATTAAGTAAGATTGCTGATAAAGATCCTGAGCTGGTCGCTTCTAGTCGAAATAATTTGGCATCATTTATAAAGTTGCAGCCATTTATTATTCCATAAAATAAAACAATTTTAATTTAAAAAGATATTTACAAAAAAGACAATCATGCTACACTTACAAGTATAAGAGGGTAGATCCCTGAATTTCTCAAATACTTTACCCAAGTGTATTAGGATCTAGTCTCGAAGGAGATAAACATGGCAAAAGAAAAAAATATCGGAGTTGAACTAAAGGATAAGCAAGCTAAATTGACTGCTTTAGGTGCAGCTCTCGGACAGATAGAAAAGAGTTTCGGTAAGGGAGCCGTAATGAGATTAGGTGATAAGCCTGCGGTTAATTTAGATGTAATCCCTACAGGTACATTAAGTTTAGATTTAGCTTTGGGCGTTTTTGGTATACCGAAGGGGCGTATTATAGAAATATATGGTCCAGAGTCTTCTGGTAAAACTACTCTTGCGATGAGCATTTGTGCACAAGCTCAGAAATTGGGTGGTGTTGCGGCTATCGTTGATGCGGAGCATGCTTTAGATCCAGTTTATGCTAAGGCTCTTGGTGTGAATACTGATGATTTGCTTGTGGCTCAGCCAGATACTGGTGAGCAGGCTTTAGAAATTACTGAACAATTGGTGAGATCTTCGGCTGTGGATATAATAGTCATCGATTCTGTTGCGGCTTTAGTTCCTCGTGCTGAGATCGAAGGCGAAATGGGAGATCAGCTTCCTGGGCTCCAAGCTAGGCTTATGTCTCAGGCTTTACGTAAGCTTACAGCTATCTCTGCGAAAACTAATACTACTGTGATTTTCATTAATCAGTTACGTCATAAAATTGGTGTAATGTATGGTTCGCCTGAAACTACTACTGGTGGGAACTCACTTAAATTCTATTCTAGTGTGAGATTAGATATTCGTAGAATTGAGAGTTTAAAGAAAGATGGAGAATTCTATGGAAATAGAGTTAGAGTGAAAGTTGTAAAAAATAAAGTAGCTCCACCATTTAAGCAGGCTGAGTTTGACATACTGTTTGGTATCGGTATAGATTCTAACGGATGTATCTTTGATACAGCGGTAGATATGAATATCGTTAATAAGGCTGGTGCTTGGTATAGCTATAAGGATGATAAGCTAGCTCAAGGTAGAGAGAATTCTATAGAATTCTTGAAAGCTAATCCACTATTGTTAAAAGAGATCGGTGATAGAGTGCAGAACGAGATTAGCCTTATGAGTAAAGAGGTTAAGGCTACTAGATCTTTTGATGATGAAGGTGTTGAGGCTGGAATGCCTGTTGAGGATGATGAGCTGTTAGTTTAATTTTTTCTTAGCTTACTAACTTCTACTATTACCTTATTGGATTTAATAAACAATGGGCTGCTCGCAAACGAAAGTGCAGAAATTGAAAATTGCGATCAGCCTATTGTAGAAAACGATTATGGGGTCTATGCTTCTAGCTTCAAAGTATAGACCCCACATTTTTTTGAATTGCTAAAGCATCGAAAATTGACTTAGAGAGGATTCTGTTTTAATTTTTATTAAACTTAGAAAAATAAATGAACAAGAAAAACTTGAACGAATTCGTGATATAT
>JBMOEX010000054.1:0-15425 GCA_049314535.1 Vampirovibriophyceae bacterium
AGTTATGAAACTTCAAAGACAGCATCATTTTTAGATAAGTTAGAATACAGCTTAGATAGCATAGTTAAAGCAGAATCACAAAACCCTAATATAAGAGATATTAATGAATTTTTTGGCAGGTTAGCTGATTTAAGCTCCACATTTCGTCGCGATAATATGGCTATTTATGAGCTAAGTAGTTCATCTAAATATCCTCTGGTCATGAATCGTGAAACCTATGACAAAACAAATGATGTTTACACCTCATTACTAGAGTTTAGTCTCAGTGAGCCCAAACTAAAACAATTAGAGAAGATACTATTAGACAGTCTTAAATTAAATGAGAACTCCTATAACTCTGAAAGTAAACGCTTCGCCCTAAGATTCTTAGCTAATACTGTATTCATAGAGAATTTCTATTCAGATAAACTCACCGAGAAGGTCATAGAAGGCTTAAAAACAGATAAAGAAGATCCTGCTAAATTAATTTATGAATATTACCTAACTCAAAATCTAGATAATTTAGCTCTAGAACAGAAACAAACAGTATTAGATATTTTAGAGAAAAATTCAAGACTCTCTTCTCATCTCGCTCAGTCAATAATAATCCAAAATCCAGACTTGAAAAAAGATATATCTCAACTAAAATTTCCAGAAATCATTAATTATGAAGGCTTAGAAAAGATCCTAGAAGATTTATCTAAATATACAAAATTAGCAAATAACCAAACAGATTTAATTCCATCTGCGATAAATCCAGATAAAAACTATGGTATAGAAATAGAATTGAAATTACGTGGCAGTGATAATTCCCGTGAAGATGATTCTCCAATACGAAGAGATTTAAAAGCTCATGAGGACTTTATTGAACTTGGTACAGACTTCAATGATGCTATTGCTGAACTAAGGACTCTTGAAGGAGGTTTTAAGCTTAATCAAGAGAATTATGAAAAGCTGTTTGAGATCGTTAATACCATCCATAAATCACCAGATTTAGTATCATTTCTTAGCCAACATATACATCTAGATAACGAATATCGCAACTACCAAAGCCCTTTTTTACTCAATTTCATACATAATGGCTTAGGAACTTTAGAAACCAAATCTTTAAATTTAAACAGTACTATATTAGATGGTAATAATAATCTACTTTACTCATATTCAGTTTCTAATTTTGTTGACCAGATGATAGCATTAGAGGAATTAAAAAATATTAAATCTAGCCCCGATAGCTATATTAAAAGCTTTCAGCTTTCTGAGAAATTCGGTATTCCACAGGAATACAGTTATCTACTGTGCGAGAGTATAGCTAATAATAAAAGTCATATTATCCCTAATTTACTACGTCTGCACAGTGATAATAAAGATTATATTGATATCAAAGCACCTTTACACCAAGCAATTGAAACATTAGACTTAAAATCTATTCAGGCTATCCTAAACGGACTTTCGGTGGAGCAAGCAGATTACGTAATAAATAAAGCAGATAAAGATCAGGAGAATGCTTTAATACTTGCAACAAAAATGAATAATTCAGGAATCGTCAAGATTCTTTTAAATAAACTATCCTCAGAAGGATTATCACAAGCATTAAACAAAACAAACGGAGTGAAACACAATGCATTGATGATCGCCGCAGAAAAAGATGATCCAGAAATTCTTAAATTAATTTTAGATAAACTATCAAAAGAGAAGCTAGCTAAAGAATTTGAGCGAACTAGTAATGCTGAAAATAATATATTAATGGTATGCACTTTATTCAACTCGAATCCAGAAACGATAAAGCTACTACTCAGCAATCTTTCAGTAGAACAAGTCTCCAAAGCGCTAGAGCAATTGAGTTGTAATAAGCAGAATGCTCTAATGCTCGCCGTAAATAATAAGAACCCAGCAATATTAGATACATTATTACAAAATCTTTCCAATGCACAAATTCTCAAAGCACTTAAGCAAATCGATTTAACTGGCAATAATGCACTAAAAGTTGCATTCAAAGAAGAGAATCCACAATACTTAATATCATTTATTAAAAGACTAACTACAGATGAACTCAAGAGTGAACTTGAAGCAGTTGGTCTCAATATCCAGAATAAAGAATCTCATCGAATACCAGTAATACTCAGTTATTTTAATAATCTAATCAAGAAGAATTTTTTTTTTAATTCTAACTGACTCATTCTATCCTTGCTAAAATCATAAATCTATGCAAATCAAAGGTAAAGTTCTAAAAGTCCTAAAGTCAAACATAGACACCGACCAAATCATCCCAGCAAGACACCTTACGGGGATTAGTAAAACTGGTTTAGGGAAATTTTTATTTGAAGATCTACCGAATAACCCACTAGATGATATCGAACATGAAGGTGCAAAAATCATTCTTACTTTAGAAAACTTCGGCTGCGGTTCTTCACGTGAGCATGCAGTTTGGTCTATTCTAGATAGAGGCTTTAATGCTGTTATCGCTGTAAATTTCGCAAGGATTTTTGAAGAGAACTGCTATAACAATGGCGTAGTGCCGATTAAACTAAGTGAAGCAGAGATACAAGAAATAGATAAAGCTTTAACTAATGACACTGAAGTTGAAATAGATGTTATAGAACAGGTTTTAAGTGTCGGAGCTAAAACTTATAAATTCAATTTAGATGAATTAAAAAAAGAATTTATTCTTAAGGGCGGCTTTATGAAGTTTTTAGATGCTAAAGTGCCTAAGATTAAAGAGTGGGCTGACAATCACTTCAAACTCGGCAACTCATAACCCCAAGGACAGCCCGGGCAGCCAGTCATACAACAACCAGACATAGCATCTTCCAGCTTATCCGATCTAGCTACTCCATCAGAATCTGGTCTAGTAGACCTTTCCATCGCACGCATTGAGAAGAAATCTTCCAGATCCTTTTCTAAATCTTGAGCCAGTTTTTCAAAGTCTGGATATTCATCCTCTTCAGGCTTTTCAGAATTTATAGGATCTTCTTTAGGCTTATCCATATAATTAAGCAGCTGTAGATTCAGTGCTGAGCGATTCTAACTGAGCACTCTGATCATAAGAAATACAGGCATCAAAAATATCTCCCAAATGCCCTTCTATAACTCGATTTAAAGCGAAGTTGTTTTTTAGACGGTGATCTGTGACCCTGTCATCCTTATAATTATAAGTTCTGATCTTCTCTTCTCTGCCACCAGTTCCGACTTGGCTCTTACGTGCGTCACGCTGTTCTGCTTCACGCTTCTGAATTTCTAAATCGTAAAGTTTAGCTTTCAGTCTCTTTAAAGCTTTCTCTCTATTCTGTAACTGTGATCTCTCTTCACGGCACTCTACTACTATTCCAGTAGGCTTGTGCTCTAATCTGACAGCGGTTTCTACTTTATTTACGTTCTGTCCACCAGCTCCACCAGCTCTACAGGTAGTTAATAAAATATCTTCTTGCTTTAAATCAATATCAATATCATCATCAACTTGAACTAAAACCGCTACAGTAACGGTACTAGTGTGAATTCTTCCTTGTGATTCAGTCGCAGGAACTCTTTGTACACGATGAACACCAGACTCGTATTTAAACTTACTGTAGACATCATCACCTTGGATTTCAAAAACCACCTCTTTAAAACCACCATGACCCGAATCATTAAAATCAGCCATTTGATGTTTCCAACCCACACTGTCACAGTATTTTGCGTACATCCTGTATAAATCACCAACGAATATAGCAGCTTCGTCCCCGCCAGCACCAGCTCTAATCTCAATAATAATATCTTTATCATCATTAGGATCTTTAGGTAAAAGTAAAATCTGTAATTCATTAGCCAGCTTGACTATCTCATCCTGTGCTGAGCTAAGTTCCAGTTCAGCCATCTCTCTCAATTCCGCATCAGTCTCTTCACGGAGCATTTGCCTAGCTTCCTCTACCTGCTTTTCTAAAGCCTTATACTGCTTAAATTTTTCCGTAGTTTTATCTAGTTTTTTTAAAGATTTAGTTAATTTCTGAAATTCAGCCTGGTCCTTAAATATCCCTGGGTCTGAAAGCTTGTTACGATAGCTTTCGCAGGTAGCTTCAGTTTCTTCTAATTTGGCGTAAAGTTGCTTATTAATCATGGAATCAAAATTAGCCCTAAGGTAATAAACCTTAGAAGCACCTATATATTTTACCCTATGAAATCAAGACTTAAGGATTTTTTATCAAGACATAAAAAAGCAGTGAATTAAATCTTTCTTTGTTAGAATTTTACCTACCTTACTTATGAACGCAACATTCCAGAAAATCGATTCTAGTCTTCTTCCATTCAGCCTAGAAGCCGAACAGGCAGTTCTAGGAGCCGTACTTGCAGATGCACAGTGCTTGATGAGAGTGCTTGATCTAATTCGCAATAGAGATTTCTTTTATAAAAAGGCTCATCAGCTCATCTATGAAGGGTTTCTCAGGCTCAGTGAAAAAAGCGATAACATAGACTTAGTCACAGTCTCGGAACATCTAAAAAACAAGAATGAATTAGAAGAAGTAGGCGGCAGATCTTATCTCGCAGAGCTAACTTCAGCAGCACCAGTTTCCGCAAATGCCGAATATTACGCAAAAATAGTTAAAGAAAAATTCACGCTTAGAAGCATGATTCTTGCTGGTAACAGAATAGTTGAACTGGGTCATCATACAGATGAAGACACCGAGATATTAGTAGATAAAGCTGAACAGATTATATTTGAGTTAGCGCAGAATAAAGCTAGAGAGTCTCTAGTCCACATAGAAAATGTACTTACTACTAGCTGGGAGCAGTTAGAGGAACGCGCCGCAAATAAAAACTCTTTAACTGGCTTAAACACTGGATTCTATGACTTAAACAGCTTCACTTCAGGCTTACAGAAAAGTGATCTGATTATTCTTGCAGCTAGACCATCTATGGGTAAAACTGCTCTTGCCTTAAATATCGCAGAAAATGTAGCTTTATTAAATCGTGCTCCAGTCGCGATATTCAGCTTAGAGATGGGGAAAGAACAGTTAGTACAGAGGCTTTTATGTTCTCGCGCAGAAATAGACAGCTCTAGAGTAAGAACAGGTCAGCTTAGAGACGATGATTGGGCAAAATTAGGCTCGGCTATGGGTGAGCTTGGTGAGGCTCCTATCTTTATAGACGATTCTGCTGGAGTTACAGTAATGGAACTTAGAGGGAAATGCCGTAGGCTTAAAGCCCAGCATGGCGACTTAGGCTTAGTAATCATCGACTACTTGCAGCTTATAGAAGGGCGTAGTAATAACGATAACCGTGTAAACCAGATGGGAGAGATCTCTAGAGGCTTAAAACTTCTAGCAAGAGAATTAAATGTACCGATTATCGCTCTATCACAGCTATCTAGGGCAGTAGAATCTAGGCAGGATAAGAGACCTATGCTCTCAGACTTAAGAGACTCTGGTGCCATAGAGCAGGATGCAGATATAGTCTTGATGATATACAGGGATGAATACTATAACCCTGAGACCGAGAAGGCTGGAATAGCAGATTTGATTATCGCCAAGCAAAGATCTGGTCCAGTAGGGTCTTTAGAGCTGGTTTTTCAGTCTAATATTACTAAATTTAAGAATCCAGCTAGGATGTAAATTCTGTAATGGTCTTGGTAATAGCGTCTTCATTTGTATCGCTCTTCTGCTAGACTGCTTAATATGCCAGTTAAAAAGATTTTAATTTCGTCGCTAATAATTTTCGTTTTCGTATTTTTCTTTGAAGCCCTGCTGCATGGCTTTTTACTTAGAGGAATTTACGAATCTACCGCTCAACTATGGCGTCCTTACGAGGAAATGAAAGCATTTTTCCCTTATTCTCTAACTATTCAGTTAGGATTTTCAGTAATCATAAGCCTTTTCTATACTGTAATCATAAAAGAAAAAACTATGAAAAACGCTTTAAGCTTCGGCGCTTTTCTCGGACTGCTTTTCGGCTGGACGCAGTTAGGACTTTATGCTTATATGCCGATTCCGTTTATGCTGGCTCAGGCTTGGTTCTTTGGGGTGTTTTTAGAGAGTGTGGTTATTGGAGCGGTTTTGGGGTTGGTTTATAGGGAGTAGTGGAAACAGATAAACTGGAATTAGGTCAAACACAATAGAAATACTAAATATTTTCAAACCACGTTAACCAATTAATTAACAAGCAACTTTTTTACTCTTTCTACCTATTGTGGGAAGATATTAGATTAGACGAGTAAAATTTTGTAATGCGATTTAAATTAGATAAATTACCAATAAGAGTTGAAAATTGTCCAATCACTGAAGCGATTATAGAGATTAGATTTGAGCCAAATATACCAATAGAAGATATCTATGCAATTATTTATGGAAAATTCTTACAGGATTATCCTCTTAAAGGGAAATTTGAGAATTTAGTACTTTCTGAAATGATTAGAAAATCTAACAATGATCTTAAATACAGTCCCTACTATAGGTTCCAAAATGATGATCTAATCCTGCATTTTGGCAGTCATGTTTTTAGCATAATTAACTATGAAACGCTCTCTAAAGGTTATATCGGCTGGGATAAGTTCTTTACTAAAGCTCAAGAGATTTTTAATACTTTATTTGAAAAAAATGTCATTAAAGTCTTAGAGCGAGGTAGTATTCGTTATGTTGATTTCTTTCAAGACATAAATATATTTGAAAAAATAAATCTGAAACTAAATTATCCGAATAGTACAAATTCAGAGGAGTATTCTAAAGAGAATATTTTATTTAGAAATGAATTCACCCATGATGATTTTAAACATATAATTTCTATTTCTAATCACGCAGAATACGGAACTCTTAAAGGTTCATGTATAGACTTAGATATAATCAGAGATTCAGAAATAAATCAAAGCAATTTATTTGAAATAATGGAAAAAGGGCATAAACTAGAGAAAGAACTTTTCTTTGGATTATTAGAAGATAGTTTCTTAAAGTCTTTAAAACCACAGTACACTAAGGAATAAAATTTCATATGAATTCGGTAGCCACAGTTAGAATTGAGAAAACAGATGAGACTTTTGGTTATTCAAATACTCCTGTCTTGATAGACTCAACATTAGATAATCTAGAGTTGAGTAGCGGAGAAGTTCCTTTTTATGAGGCTATCTTGAGGATTCCCAGACTTTATCAAATAACCAGCCAAAAGGTCTATGAAATTATGCAAAAGCAGAATCTTCATAATTGCTTATATAGTTTTTTCAAATTACTAAAAAATGAATTCCCAAATGAAAGCTTTCGCCTAGAAGATTATTCCGATCCAGAGGAAGACTATTCTGATCCTCGCTTAGCTATTACTATTCTGACTAAATCTGATGATATTGAAGGGGATATAGATAAGCATCTTAAATTATTTGAAAAGCTTACACAGCTACAGAGAAATACGTCCCCAGATAGTAATGATATGTTTTTATTTCTTGAATATTTGGAGTAGTTGTGGGTTTTGATTGGTCGGCTTATATAGTAATTGCAGAGGATATATTCACCAAAGCTAATAATGGTGAATATTTGGAGAAAAAAGAAGCTTGGCTAAGAGCAGCTATAAGCCGTGCATATTATGGTGTTCATATGCTTGTAAAAACGCAATCACTAAAAACTGGATACACTAGACAGGATGAGCTAAATAACAATCAAAATAGTATTCACAGTTTTATGATACAGCGAACTAAGCATCCAATCAAAGGCATTCTAAGCGAACTTAGAAGGTATAGGACACATGCTGATTATAAAGATGAATTTCCAGCAATTGAGAAAGGATATAAAAGGGTCCAAAGTCTTTTACAATATTTTAAAAAAGAATTTCCAAATGTCAGCTTTGAAACGTACAGTTAACTCACAACAACACATACTCAACAGTAGTCACCACGCGAACATTCTTCACTTCTTGAGTATAATAATGCACTGGCTCTATAGTAAAAAGCCCTTGCTCAGCGTGTTTTATCCCTGTAATAAAGCTACGTGAATTCCAAGCAAATTTATCAGCCGCTTTCCTAGCTTCAGTCGTCGCCTCTTCTATCATCTGCGGCTTAATTTCATTAAGCTTAGTATAGATATACTCGACATCATTAGAAGAAAGGCTTACGCCCTGCCCGACTAACTCACCTATACCTTTAACTGCTTTTTTTACATTATCTATTTTCTTAGACTTAATCAGCATGCCAAACTCAGCTATATATCGCTGCGACCCTGGATTCTGATATTCATTATAAAGCTGTGCCTGCCTGTCATCTATCTTAGGCTGCCTAATATTAATCTCCTCTTCAGTAAATCCCTGCTTTAAAAAGAACTCCTTCATTCTTTTCTGAGAATCATCGATCTGCTTATACATTTCAGGTAGAGTATTCGCTGTAGCAGAGGCTTTCACTGGCCACAGAGCTAAATCAGCGATTACTTCTCTTTCAGAGAGCCCCCTTACTGAGACAGTTTTAACCCCCAGCCTTAACTTAGCGATAGCACCTGCGAAAATCCCCGCGGCGAGGATAATAGTTAAACATAGCCAAGCATGCTGGCTTAATTGAATTTCTGGTAATTTAAACTTTTTATTTTCCATGTTTATTTAAGAGTGGCTCAAAGGCTGCTATCACCCTGATTCTTTAATTATGGCAGGGGCTGAAAGAAAAAATCAGCTTTAATAAAACTAAGAGGCACGCACGATGGCACCTATTCCATAATTCTGACGCGCTGAAATGTGGAATGATAGAATTACTAATCCAGTAAACTGAAAACTAGAATTCTCGTGAAATCACTAAAATATTCTCATTTTTCTTGTGCCTCGCACAAGATCATTATGGGGGCGTATTAGCTTTGACGGAGAAACAGAATTTTGAAGTGCAGGTCAAGGATGCAGAGGACCTTGTCAAAACCAATGCAAAAAATAAGTGCTAACGAATTCGAAGTACAAACTGTTGCTACTAGCAACGACGTAGCTATTTTAGCTGCGTAATAACCCGACAAACTGTGGTTAACTTCCCTACTCAGGTATTGGCTTACCGAGTTATCTGAGTGGGGCACAAGACTTGGTAAGTGCATCTTTCTGAATTTTATTGAATTTGGCAGGAAGATAAAGATTAAATTCAAGAACCCGTTGATTGTCTGTGATCACAGGAACGGCATAAACCTAGACTCATAGACTAAACTTGTAGTATCTTCATCAGGACGGATTTTCGGACGAGGGGGGCAGTTCCCCTCCGCCTCCACCATTTTTTTATTAGTGGCTTTATTTATTCCATTCCACAAAAACATTTTAATACAATTAAGAAAATCAATGAGTGCTAACATATTTTTATCTATAATCAATAAAAATGTAACCCTACTCCTTACCACTCTGAAACACAGCCCCCACAGCCTTCTTCCTAAATTCTCTAACTTTTTTAAACGAATAAAAACCTTGATACCTTTCTGCCGTTAACTGCTCCCCAGCTTTAGCTTGAATAAACACATCAACGAACCGTTCTGGGGAATTAACTACTCTTAATTTCTCATTTTTAACAGAAGCTGTAATTTCTCTGAGTAAATTTAGGGATTTAAATTCTGTGCCTATCATGCCTTAACCTCTTCTTAACCTTACGCTAATACAAAGCATGCCCTTCTTTTTTTTGATAGTAACTTTTCAAAAGCTTCCCAGAAACCCACTATGATACTACAATCCTCATTATGAGCAAAGTCGCTGAAAATAGCTATTTAATCGAAGACTGGACTGATTATGATAAGTCTTCACTCTATAATTTATCAACTAAATATTACTCAGAAAGAGCCTGCGACTCATTTCTAAATCAAGCAGATACCACAGTCCTCCCGAACGTCGTTACCAGTGCCTATATTCACGCTTATATTTTAGCTCAACTACTTGCAGCTAATCTAAGTCGCATCCCAGCTGATAAAAAACTGCGTGTCCTTGAATTCGGCTCTGGCTCTGGCTTATTTGCTAGACATTTTCTCTTAGCTGCTGCTGAATTGAATTACTTAGATAGATTAGAGTTTTTGGTAAGTGATATATCTGATCTCTTCTTAATCCAGATGAAGGAACGGGGCGTCTTTGAAGAATTTACTGAAGGAAAGCATTATCAGTTAGTTAATTTAAATCTTTTAGATCTAGATTCTGCTAAAACCGTTACTGGAGAGCATATTAATCTGAATGACTTAGATCTAGTCGTCTCTAATTATGTTTTAAATGCACTGCCAATGATACCAGTAAGATTAGCTGTTGAGGGCAGCTTTGAGAAGTTACAGATTAAAATTACTGGTCCAGAACTGCCACAAGAAGTAGACTTAGTCAGTAATTTAAATTTCTTCTCCTCACTTAAGATCGAGGAGAGATGGGTTGATTATGATATCGAATCAGTAAGCGATATTGAGAAAAAATATTTCGAAATTTTTAAAAAACACATGAATACTTTAGCACCTGCCATGGCTGGGCATTTTAGCTATAAGGCTTTAGAGGCGATGGATAAAATTCACTCTAAGCTTAGTGAGTTCGGGATGTTCTATTTAGCTGATATTCCTTCTTGGGGACCAAATGCTTTCAAATTTTACAGTTTCTACACAAACGCTTTAGCTAACTTAATCAGCGAGAATCTAGTAATAGATTTCGCAAGCTCACTAGGCATGGAGGTTCTGAAACAGAAAGATCAAAGCCTCTTCAGGATTCTTTTTTATAAAAGTGAAAATACTTTCGAACCCCTAAAAACCTCATTCAATAAAGATTTAGTCTTTTCTAACAAAGTGAATTTATTTAAAAAGATTAGTGATCTTTTAAAGAATATCGACGATGCAGCTTTGCTTGACGTGTATAAAACACTCCTAGACAAGCTTCTAGCTTTAGACAATAAATCTGTGACCAGTTTAGTTTTTCAAGGTGATTATTATTACTTAGCTGGGGATTCTAAAACTGCTTTAGATTTTTACAAAAAAGCTCAAGCTATAGACTTCTGTAATCATCATCCAGATTTGGATAGTAAAATAAAAATGATTTTTATTTAAGCTGCAACTAAAATTTCTTTTACTTCTTTTCCATAAAACTGGGCTAGATTATCTAAAACCTGCTTCGGAGCAGCTTTTATCTGCCTTAATTTATCTTGATAAACAGAGCTGCGTCCCATAACATCTTTCAGAGCACCATTAAGATCATGTTCTGTTAATTTATTATCAGCTACTATCGCAGTAGCGATACTGCTTTCTATCTCGGGAGGTAAACTGATATTTCCAGATTGATCTTTATTCTCGCCCCAAATACTTTTCGCTATCTCTCCATAAGAAGTCGCCGAACAAGTCGATAAAACTCGATCATAATATTCAGCTATTTTAGCTTGCTCGCGCAGTTCCTTAGCCTCATCTTCACTATAGGCATATGCCATATAGTTAGGAAACCTAACCTCTATCTTTTTCAAAAAATCTAAAAGTCCCTCTGCTTTCAACGAAGCAAAGAGATTCTTATTTGTTTTAGTTTGAGTTTTTTCTATTGCAGGCGAAATGATTTCCATTGTTAATAACAAATATGCAGCAATCTCTCAAAAGAAGAGGGCTTACAATATGTAAAGCACGAATTAAACCTTCTTTGATATTAAAGTAAAGCGCCTTCAATACTATAAGCACTAATTTCTGCCCTTAAGAGTGAATATGATGTCCATAACGGGCATATAAGATTAAGATCAATACCAAACTTTATATTAACGATACCTTAACCTTTATTGATTAGTTATTAAAGTATCAGGGAGTGTGCTTATATGGAAATTCACGATTTAAATTATTACCAAGTTCTTCTTCAAAATGTTAATGATAAGTATAAGAAGAATATTCTTGGAGATCAAAATTACTCCTATACCGTAGCTGGCGAAGTAACCCCAATTACTGGTAATGAAATTATCAAAGGTGTAGATCCAATTAAAGGGTACAACCACATTACGGCAGCAGACGTAAATTACAGCAATATTTCTGAACTATCTCAGTTCCAAAACACTTTTCTCAGCACTTCTAAAGCTAACTTAACAGAAACCAATAAGCAAATTAACGATTTCATGATTAACCTTTTTGGGATTCCAGCTGGTAACGGCTTGCATGATATGATAAATCGCCTAGATTATAACCCTAGTAGCGAAATGCTTAAATATCTTGGTGAATACTCTCCTGAAGTAAAAGCTGATCTAGAAAAATTAAACTTAGAATATAATCAAAATCAAATTTCTATCGCAATCTATAATAAAGAGCAGAGTTTTATCAATGGCTTAAATCCTGAAGCTACTTTCTCTAAACTCGGTGCAACAGAAAAAGAGATTTTCGTAAATGTTCTTAATAGTTATGATGAACTCATAACTAATTATGAATCTGAGGTTCAAAATTCAGGAATGAGACATGCTCAGGGAAATCTTCTTGAGAATGGAATGATCGGTGATGTTTTCTCTAAAACAAATGTAGCTGCCATGAAATTAAATAAGGCAAAAGACATGCTGAAAATGCTCTCTGGAGGCATGAAAGCTGATGATCTACAGGTATATGAAAAAACCTATGATTATGAAATAGAGTTTAATGAAAAGTTAGCAAGCGCGGTGAAGGAACACGGCATTGGCTCTCCTCAAGCAAATCTCTTAAGTGCTCAAGCTGAAGCTTCCAGAAGAACTAGACTATACGTGGAGTCTGTTCATACTATGCAAACATCTACAAATGCTTTAGATAGAGCTGTCGTAAATCAATGGAAAAGTGATGGCTACGATCCTCTAAATACTAAGATCATCAATGACATGCAAGCTGACATTATTAATCAAAGCAGCATTGCGGGGATTCAAGCACTCTATAAAGGTGATCAGTCAAAATATGCATTAGCAATGGACAGTGTAACTTCCATGAAAGAAAAAGCTCTAAAATTAACAAACGTTAATCGGGACGGAGCTGTTAGCACCACCGAAATCGCGACATTATTAGTTGACGCTGCTGCAAATGGCAATAAAGTTGATGGAATAAATCTTGATGTAATTAAAGCAGCTTTAGCAGCTAATGGAATAACTAGCACTCAAATTACAAAGGTAGAAACTTTAATCGATCAAATCGATACTAATAATGATGGTCAGATGAGCTTTGATGAGTCACTAGCTAGGTTTAGTTCCTTTAACAAATCTCAAGGCTATGCTGCATTCAACGATATGATGAATATCCTTGCAGCTACTAAAGTAGATCAAACTACTAATCCAAGTGCTTTTACCACTATTGGTAAAGAAAGCTTCTTCACTGGAGATTACAGTACTCAAGATAAGGCAGTCCTATCGACCTTTCTTGCTAGTAATGGTAGATATGTTCACACTACAGAAGAAAAATTTGAAGCTTTAGATGCTTTTTATGACAATGCTGGTAATACTGTTCAACAGAGCAGTAACTGGAGAGATTATGCATATGCAAATTGGGCTCAAAGTGAATCTGCGGGCGATGTATGGCAAGATCATTCACTAGCTTGGTCATTTAAGAACGGTACTAATGTGAGTGGCTTTTTAAAGCAAATGCAGGAAATGACTGACAGCAGAACACAGTTGATGATGGATATACTTGAATATGGCAATGCCACAAAAGGTTCTGAGTGGTGGAATGATATGTCTTTATCTTATTTCGAGGTTATTCGTGATGAAAGTAATGTACTTCTAGTCGGGCAGAGAGGTGGGACTCAACAGGATGGTCGCCTCATGGATATGATCGGTGAAGCTTTACAGATAACATATGCCGATTATGGTAATTACCATAGTGGTATAAATGTAGACATAGACGGAGTGAAAGATAACGTCAGTGGTGCTGACAAAGTAGAACTTAAATACTTTGCTGATAATGTTAAGAGTTTCGGTACTACAGATATACAATATGATGCTAATTTAGTAAATCAATCGTTACAACAATATTATGCGATGTGGGGTCTGAGATCAGGTCTTTACTACAATATAAATAAGATCTCTGAGCCAGAATCGAAGTTAATCGAAAATAAATTTGGAGCTTTAATGGACGTAGGTGATCAAATGGAAGCTTATTTACTTCAAAATAGAGCTTTAGGAAATGGTGCTAAAGAGACTGATCAATACAGGGCTTTAGAAGAGCAGTGGTTTAATAATTATGATCTGATCAATGGTATCATTCGTGGTGATACATCAATTGATAGAGCTGTCACGGCATTAGGTGGCATTAAAACAGATGGTTCTATAACACAAACGAAAGTAGAGGATGTAGTCAAAAATTTACAATCAGCTATTATCAATGGTACTGATGATGTAGCGTTAGATTTCAATAGTGACGGTAACGTAGATTCTGCTGATTATGATGCTTTAAGAATGGTAATCGGAGACAGGCGTAATGAAAGTGCTTTCGATGCTCTTATGACTCAAGATTCACTTAACTTAAGTAAGCTAGGGATGTACAGTAGCCTCGCTAAAAATACTACTAATGTTAATGCAAATAATAAATCTATATATTCACAATTAGAAAATTACTATGCTGACCAAAGTGAAATCAATAATTACATAGCTACCAATACGGCAGATTCATCTTTCGCTTCAGCAGCTGAAAAGCAAAGGTTTACTGCATTAGCAAATCAGTTAGATGAATTGAATGAAGCTGTTGAATTTGATCTTCGAACTAAACTTTTTAAAAATACCCCAGCTACAATTAATACTGCACTAAAAGCAAAAGCGGATCAAGCTAGTAATGAAATGGTCCTCTTATCTCTTGGTTTAAGTAAAGATGATAGTGCTGCAGTAGCAGCTAGTTTCGAGCCTGACTTCAAAATCACCGAAGCTTTAGACAACAATGTAGAAACAGTTCTTCAATTAATGGCAGAACTAAAAAAAGACAATAAAATTGACTTAAAACAATTAATTACAGTCAGCAAGTTACTAATTGAAGATGAAGAATACACCACAGAATTGGCTCAATTTAAAAAACTAGGTGAATATCTAGCTATTGGTGCGAATACTAATGAGATAAAAACCTACATAAAACTAGCTGGAAATAATGCTTCACAAGAGAGCCTTGATCTACTAAATAACTACATTCGTAATGGAGCTCTTGCAGATCCAATACAAGAAAATAAATTCCTCGATTATTTAGCTAATGAAGCTAATACTGATATAGCCAAAACCTATCTCTCTTTAATCAAAGGTACTGACGCAAACAAAACAGCAAAACTCGCTGTCTTAGAAACTCTTGCGGCTAATAATGCAACTGATAAACTAAACGATACTCAAGAAGACGTTTTCCTTAACTACTTAACAGCAGAGGGAAATGTTAATATCGCTCAAACTTATGCAAGCATACTTAACGGTAACGAAGCAGATAATATTAAAACTGCCAAAGTAGCTGCACTTGCAGCCCATGCTCTATATAATGATGATGTCCCCTCAACTAATGGACCTATCTCTCCAGCCCAAGAAAATAAATTCCTGGATTACCTTAAATCATCAACTACCGGAGTTGCTAACACTTATTTAGCATTAGTTAAAAACAATG
>JBMOEX010000055.1:0-15117 GCA_049314535.1 Vampirovibriophyceae bacterium
AAACGAACTGCACCACATCCGTTAAAATTACAGTCTGGAAGCTGCCTCTGATGGTGTAGATAAGAGGGATGGCAGCGCCTATAAGTATCGCTGTGGTTTTATCTATGTGGAAAATGTAGCTGATAATTAAACCTAGAGAAAGTAAGTAGGGAGCTATATTTAGCATAATGAGATTTATAAATCCCGCTACTACACCAGCTCTGTCATCGAATCTTTTCGCGATTAACTCGGGGAGAGTGTAGAGGCTGAGTCTACTTAATTTAGGAGCTAGAAAGATGAGGAAGATAAAAGCTGCTGCATACCAGAATATTCCTTGAGTAAGAAAATAGCCGAAGCCATTTTTAAAAGCCATTTCGCTAGACCCGAGTATATTTCCATACCAAGTAGTCGTTAAGCTAGCTACTAGAACGGGAATCGTTAATTTTCTGCTTGCTAGAAAAAAATTTTCTAAGCTTTTCTTTTCATCTCTTGAATTAAAAATTCCGATAAACATCACTAGGGCGATGTAGGAAGCTATAATCCAGTAGTCTATCTGATCAATCATTGCACTGTTGCGGAACTCCAATTTCTGCGTTTCCGCCCGCCTCGCGAACTCCAATTTCTGCGTTTTCGCCCGCGTCATGAGCTCTGATAATTAATATCTCTCCGCTTTCAAAGCTAATTTTAGCTTGATTCTCTGAAAATTTATTACAAATGAGTGAAGTACCTGCCCTAATATCTGCTTTATATAATGGATATTTCAAACCTTCATAGCTAAGCTCTTTAATATCACTTAAGGGAATCATGGACAGAGTTTCACCAATCTCACCATGAAGTTCAAGGGATTTAGTACTGTACTTAACCTCTGAATATTCGTCTATCAGGCTCACTGAGGCTTTATCGTTAATGAACTTTAATTCTAGTATATTAGAGAGGCAGTGATCCATGCGCCCACCAGTAGCTGCAATAATATATATTTCTTCAGCAGCTAGTTTTAAAGCTAGTTCTATAGCAAGCCTAGTATCCGTCTTGCTTTGATCAGGGTCGTAGATTATCTCAGGGGACTGCCCGCAATCTTCAATTTCTGCGTTGAGTGCACTGCGGTCTTTTTTTATTTCTTTAAGTATCTTTTCATCAATGGAATCAAAGTCACCAATTAGGTAATCAGCTTTTAATGATAATTGTGTTGCATTTTGGATGCCGCCATCTGCGCAGATAATAGTAAAGCTTTTGTTATCAAGATCGTAATTCGTAAATTTGCGAAAAGAAGACTGTAAAGCAGTGGAGGACTGGATTTTGCCGTTTGTGATAATGAGAAATCTTTTTTTCATTAGATGTTTTTTATCTTAGTTAAGCTTTAATCCAATCTTAATTTTTTTTTGATTAATTATCTTTGTGTGTTAAACGAAAGGAGGGCGTATTTTAGGAGGCTAGTTTTAGCGAAGGACAGTTACTTTGTAGCTGTTAAGTGCAGTTCAAGCGAGAGATTCTGTAGTTCACATAGTGTTCTTATTCCTTCTTGAGCAAAGTTCATCATTTGTAAAAATTGTTCAGTCTTAAATGGATTTTGTTCTGCTGTACCTTGAATCTCGACAACCTCAAAGGCACTTGTAAACACGAAGTTTGCATCTGCTTGAGCTGTACTATCCTCCTCATAATTTAAATCCAACAGGATTTGATTATTGCGAAGCCCAACTGATACTGCTGCTACTTGATTAAGAATAGGAAGCTTATTTGGAAACAAATTAGTTTCTCTTTTCATTTTCATAAGGCAATCATAGACTGCGATATAAGCACCAGTTATACTGGCTGTTCTCGTGCCGCCGTCCGCTTGGATTACATCTGCATCTACATGGATGGTGTATCCTGGGAAACTTTTCATATCTACCATTACACGTAAAGCTCTGCCTATAAGGCGAGAGATCTCTTGAGTTCTACCAGAGTTATTAGCTTTATCTCTTTTAACTCTAGTGTTACAAGAACCAGGCAGCATGCTGTATTCAGCAGTTAGCCATCCGTCAGTTTCTTTATTTAAAAATGGTGGAACTTTATTTTCAAAATTCGCAGTAACTATAACCTTGGTATCCCCACAGCTTACAAGGACTGAGCCTGCGGAGTTTTTTATAAAATGTCTTTGAAAGCTTACAGGTCTTAGCTCTCCTGATTTTCTACCATCGTTTCTTAAATTCATATCCATTCCATATTAGCATTAGGCCATTGCTCGTGAATTCTAATTAGGATCTTTCTACTTGCAGAACATCACTGATATTATAAATTTTTTGGCTTAATTTTCTGAGATGTTCTTGACCATTAACATCTATCGTGACTTTTAATAAAGCAGTAGTGGTGGTGGGTCTTTCCGTGACTTTAAAGTCTTTAATGTTAATACCTTCGTCGGCGATAAGTGTGAGTATGTCTTTCACTACGCCGATTCTGTCGACTACTTCAATATTTAATCTAGCTGGGTAAGTCCGGACTTCACGATTAGTCCAGTTAATATGCATGACTCTTTCTTGTTCAGCTTGTTTAACGTTATAGCAGTCAGCACGGTGAATGGTTATCCCTTTGCCTTTAGAGATAGTTCCGATGACAGTTTCACCTGGAATGGGCATGCAACATTTGGCGATAGTGTATAAGAGTCCGTCTAATTCAGGTATATCAGCACCTTCACCTTGAGCTGGAGCTTTTCTTGTTTTGAATTTTTCGATTTGGTGATCTACCGTTTCAAGTTTTTTGCTTTGAAGTTTAGTTTCTATCTGTGTAATGCTTTGATCACCAGAACCGATGGCTGATAGCAAATCTTCTATATTCTTGTAATTCAGTTTATGAGCTATTTTTAAAAGTTCGTCTGATTTTAAAATTCTTTCAGCATCAGCTTTTCCGAAATGTTCAGTGAACAGTTGTTCGCCAAGAGTGTTATGCCTATCTTTATTTTGCTTTTTATACCAAGACTTAATGCGATATTTTGCTTGGTGGGTTTTTATAAAATTAAGCCATGAAAGATTAGGGTGACCGTTTTTGTTGGTGATAATCTCCACCATGTCACCATTCTGGAGTTTATAGTTTATGGAAACCATCTTCTCATTTACTATTGCACCAGTACAGGTATCACCGATGCGAGTGTGAATTTTATAAGCGAAGTCTATCGGAGTGGAGTCTACAGGCAGGACGATGACATCACCTTTGGGTGTAAGTATATAGACTTCCTGTCCTAGAACATCGTTCTTAACTCCAGAAAAATATTCTTTAGCTTCGCTGACATCGGTGTGCCATGAAACTAACTGTTTAAGCCATTTTAATTCTTCTGCTTCTTTGGGGTTGGCTTGGCTAATGCCTTCTTCATCTTTATAATTCCAGTGTGCCGCGATTCCGTTTTCAGCGACATCGTGCATTTGATAGCTGCGAATCTGTACTTCCAGTGGTTTTTGATCCCAAGGGATAATTACAGTAGTGTGCAGTGATTGGTAGAGATTGCTTTTAGGTAGAGCGACATAATCTTTAAATCTACCTGGCATAGGTCTAAATGTTTCATGAATAACACCTAATGCTGCATAACAGTCTTTGACATTTTTTACAAGAATCCTGATCCCAAGTAGGTCGTAGATAGGTATTTCGACGACTTCATCATTAGAGTTGAGATCTGTGCCTTTCTGACATAATTTAATGTAGATGCTGTAAAAATGTTTGGCCCTGCCCTGAATATCAGCTTCAATGCCGTTATCATCAAGCATCTGTTTAATTACTACTTTTAATTTTTGGACTTGGGCTTCTCTATCAAGCTTTTTACTTTTAACCAGATCTTTAATCAGTGAGTAGGCTTTAGGATGTAAAAACTTAAGACATAAATCTTCAAGTTCCATCTGTATATTTCTAAGACCAAATCGATTAGCTAGTGGGGCGAATACATCTATTGTTTCACTTGCTATGCGTTGCTGTTTGTCTGGCCTTAGAAAATGTAAAGTTTGCATATTATGCAGCCTGTCAGCTAGTTTCACTAAAACTACTCGAACATCTTTTGCTATAGCTAAAAGCATTTTTCTGAAATTATTAGCCTGTGCGTCTTCGGTAGATTTAAAATTTAATTTGTTTAATTTAGTTACCCCGTCTACAATCTCTGCGACGGTAGTTCCGAAAAGTTCTTTTAAATCATCTACGCTAGCTCTGGTATCCTCTATGACGTCATGAAGCAGGCAACCGCAGATAGCTTCTTTATCACAATTGAGTTCGATGAGGGTCTTAGCAACCGCCACTGGGTGGGTAATATATGGATCACCACTCCGCCTTACTTGGTTGAGATGCTTTTGATAAGCAAATTCAAAAGCTTTTAATATAAAATCGACCTCGGGCTGAGGTCTTTTCTTTTTATGAAGGGCATGTGTTAGCTCTTCAATTAATTGAGGTTTTACTTCTTCTGCAAGCACAAAATTCTAATCTAATATTATATTAATATAATGCTGCCAAAATTAGTGACCTTATTAATTCAAATGATAGAAATTTATAGCTATATGCTTTTAGGCTGGGTTATAGGTTCTTGGTTCCCCAGGTTTCAATCAACTAAAATTTATCAATTCTTAGATAGCGCTGTAGAGCCATATGCAAAGGTTTTCAGGGGATTAATTCCACCACTTGGAGGCTTTGATTTTTCTATTATCGTGGCTTTCCTTGTTCTCGGTATAGTTCAAGCTGTTTTAGCTAAAATACCTCAGATTTTTGCAGCTCAGGTCCTTTAAAGTACTTACGACGAAAACGCAGAAATTGGAGTTTGTGAGAAGTCCCTAGATTTCAATTTTAGGATATTTAGTTTAATTAAATTCAAAAGCATCTTATGTCTCAATTACAACAAGAATTTATAATTTATCTGCTTTTACCTTTTTTAGTGGCATTAGGACTGGGTTATCCAGTAATTAAAACCCTGAAACATTTAAAATCGATACAAGCCTTTAGGGAATTAGGTCCTCAAAGTCATATTGCTCAAAAACTGGGAACGCCCACTATGGGATCTTGGATTTTTGTAATACCTTTTTTAATAGCTGCGGTTTACTACTATTTTACGCATAATATCTGTCCTAATATACCTCTAGGTAAATGTGTTACTGCTGAAGAGTTCTTGGCGGGTGAAAAGAAGCAGATTCTAATTGCTATCTTGTCTTTTGTGGCTGGTTTTATTTTAGGCTTAGCTGATGATGCTTTGAAAATTTTTCAATCTAACTATAAAGGCTTAAGTTCTAAGCAGAAGCTGCTTTTACAGTTCGTGATTTCGACTGGGGTACTATTCTTTTCAGGAAAGGCTTTTACTATACTTGCGGTGATCTGGGCTTTTATTATTATCGCTGGGGCCTCTAATGCTTTTAACTTAACTGATGGATTAGATGGTCTTGCCAGCTTACAAATGATAGCTGGAGTAGTGGCTTTTCAGGCATTTATGTTAACGAGAGGGGATTGGACTTTTTTCCCTCTGTCACTCGCTTTAGTAGCTGTTTTGATAGGTTTTTTAATTTTCAATCTTAAGCCAGCCAAAGTCTTTATGGGAGACAGTGGTAGTCTAGCTCTTGGAACTATAATCGGGGTAATGGCTTACTTGAAAGACCTAGAGTGGTTTTTGTTAGTTTTCACTTTAATACCAGTATTAGAAGCTGTTTCTGTGGTTTTGCAGGTTAGCTATTTTAAAATCACTAAAAAGCTTTATGGTGAAGGGAGAAGATTATTCAGGATGTCACCCTTGCATCATCATTTTGAACTTAGTGGTTTTACAGAGAACCAAGTGGTTTGGGGATTTTTTATAGTTCAAACTGTAGTTAGTTTGACTTTTTTTGCAGGTTTAATGAAACTCTAGTTTTTAAAGCTTCATTAAAAGGTGATTTTTTGAATCCCCATCTGGTATTACTCAACCAGTTGAAAAATGCATGAAGATTTCTGTAATAGTTATCTTGCTGAATCATAAAAAGATTTTTTTTTGCGTGTTCTTGGAATATTTCTATATCAATGCCCATATTAATCCTCACTCTTTGTTGGAAGAGAGTTAATTCGTTTCATACTTCACACATATATATAAAGTCTTATCTTGAAAGTTTTTATATAAATTAACACACTTACCCCATAAATATACGTGATATTAATGTAAATAAATTTGCTGGCTAAAGCTGAGCTACAAGTGACTTATTTTTTTAGGAAATTTTTGAAAAATCTAAATTTTATGCCTTGGCTGGTGAATTCTTCTGAATATGCTGAGACTAAATAAGCCTCTTTAACATTAGGGACTAATTCTTTAAATTTCAGTAAGTTCTTGGCTGAGCTTAGTGTGGGGGTTTGACTAGATTTAATTTCGATTAGATTTAATTTTTCTGCTTTTTCTATGATTAAATCTACTTCAAGTCCATTTTTTTCACGAAAAAAGTAAAATTTTTCATTGCTTATTTTCGCTAATTTCCTTTTTTGCAGCTCACTTATTATTAAGTTTTCAAATAAAGCTCCAGCCAGTGGCCCAGTTTGTATTTGCTCTTGAGTATGATAGCCAAGGCTATGAGCTATGAGTCCACTGTCATAAAAATATAATTTAGGTTTTTTGGAGATTTGTTTATTCTCAATTTTTTTAGGATAAGGATTTAAAAGAAATATAATCTGTGATCTTTCTAGAAGAGCGATCCAGGCTTTTATGGTTTTTAAATCTACACCTAGATCTTTAGCGATATCCGTGTAATTTAATTCCTGTGAGCATCTTGCTAGCAATAGAAAAGTAAACTGTTCAAAATGCTTTAAGTAACTTTTATTTAAATTAGATTTTATATCTCTGTCTATAAAAGTTCTTAAATAGGATGAGTACCAGAATTTTCTGTCGAGTTTAGGCTTTAAGCATAACTCTGGATATGAACCTCTTTCTACATAAGCAGTCCAAGGCTTTTCTGTTTTTTTTTGAGTTGTAATTTTTTCTTTTTTTTGAAGATTTGACTCTAATTCGAAAATAGAAAAACTACTTAAATCTAATACTGCACAGCGTCCAGCCAGTGATTCCTGCACGCCTTCCATTAAAGAAAACTGCTGGGAGCCAGTAATAATAAATAGACCAGTCTTATTTCGGTTATCGTCTATGATTTTTTTTATATAACTTAGTATAGATGGGGCTTCCTGAATTTCATCAATGATAAGCGGCAGTTTATAGTTCATTAAGAATCCACGTGGATCTTCAATCGCACGTAACCTTGTATCTATTTCATCTAACGAAACATAACTATGTTTTGGAAATAACTGCTTTAACATAGTAGACTTTCCGACCTGTCTAGCACCAGTAATAACTAAGGCACTGAAACTGCGAGCAGATTTCCTGACTAATTTTTCTATTTCACGCTCGAAATAGTGATTTGTTGCCATAATTATATTTTACCCATATTTAGATAAAACTGGAATTTGATTCCAGTTTTATCTAAATATGAAATTTCACAGGACTGCTGCCAATCTCGAATTTCTGTCGTAAGTAGCTTAAATTCTTTGTCAGGCTTGAATATATCCAAGCAACTATAAAATATAAATTTAAAAAAGGTAAGTATCCCATGAAGTATAGTTTGTAATTTTGCTAAAATATGTACCTAATGAAAAGAGCTTTCTTTATGAGGGTATTGACCACGCAAGAGGTTGAGGACTACCCGCTCAAATCTACACGGTAATTAAACTCCACTCTACTTTGAACAATTATCTCGTCTAATATTTGTCCAAGGTAGCCCATATTTATACTGCTTGTAAAGTGTTCTTTTAGAATTTGTATATTTATCACCTCTTCTATGCAGCCTATGTAGGCATCTACTATAGATTTAACCAGGTAAATTTTATTTGCATTATCTTTAATTTTTCTAAGAATGTCCTCAATCGGCTCGTCAGACTTTATAACAAATGTAATCGGGAACTTTTGTACCTTATCAATATCAAGAAAATATTTCTTAAAATCTAAAGTTTCTGTAACTTGGAAGAAGCGTCCTAATGGGCGCATTACAAAATCAATCCCCCCGTCATTGGCATTTGTTCTTCCTGTCTTAAAGAGTTTCAAGTTTTCTTTGTTTAGTTTGCCAAGGTCATATCCCCAGTAAATATGTTGATCGTAATAGTAGTATTTAAGGATAGAGTAGCTAATTATTTCAAAAAGTCGGGCATCAACATTTGCGGCAAGTAGTCCATGTATGAATTCAATTACTTTTTCAGGCTTTGATTTCTCGACCCTCTGAAACTCCTCTAAGGTATTAACAAATCGTTGAAAAGCCAGTTGTTTTGTCTCAATATATTCATTAATAATCTCAATAACAGTATTTGCAAGATTATACGATGCACCTCCTACCTTTATTTTGAGAAGATGCTCATTTACCCAGTACCTATTAGTCTCGTGGCTGCGCAGAATAAGCGTGAGTTCGGAGGAAGGGAAGTATTTTTGAAATTCTGAATTTACTCTATTGTTTAAAGCATGATTTTGTAGCTTATCCCCAAACGGAAGCTCTCTTTGCCTGGTAAATAAACTTACAAAAGTAGCTCCTTCATAGTTTTCATAGCCGTTTTGTCTGTCATAACCTCTATTGATGTAATCTTCAATGACGACATATACTGCGTATAGACTAGCAAAGCTAGAACGAGCTTTCGAGCCTTTATTCGCAGACTTAGTTTTAAAGTTGATATATTGAATTAACTGGCTGTTATTAAAAATATCTTCAGCATCTTTTCCAAATTTTTTTTCTAAAATTGACTTTATGTTATTTGTGAATGTATGTTCCATCTAGCGTAAATAGTGTTTGTTGCCCATTGCTTATTGTATTCTTCACCTCGAAGCTACGTAGCTCCTTTTCTAGCTTTTCCCCTTTATACTCTTTAGCAAGTTGCAGACGCCTTAGTCCGATTTTTACGTAATCCTCTTGCAGCTCAACCCCAATAGAACTTCTGTTTAATTCCTTTGCAACAAAGGAAGTAGTAAAAGTTCCTGAAAACGGGTCTAATATCAGATCGCCTTGATTGGAGCTTGCTTTAATAATTCTTTCAAGCAGCGCAACTGGTTTTTGTGTTGGATGATTCTCATACTCACTCATCCTATACCTAACTCTTGGAAAATCCCAGACATTGCCTGGTACTTTCTCCGAATTATAAACAGTTGGGGTAGCTTTACGATAATCAATGAGTTTACGCTTTGCGCCTGTTTTAGCTTCTACTAAAATATCACTTGAGTTGAATGTGTAATTTTTTTTGTCTTTAACACAAAACAAAATAGGCTCATACATTGACCCAAAGTAATTTTTAGCTTGAACTCCTGAGCTATCGTATGACCATACTAACCGTGACAATATTTCTAATTTCCCACGAAGGAAAATATCAAAATAAGGCATAAACTGGGTGGCAGTCATTACATAAAAACTGCCGTTGGTTTTTAGCTTATTGACGCACAGCAAGAGCCATTCGTAACACCAGTTTAAATAAGCCTCGTCAGATTCCCATCTTTCCACGTGTCCGTTAAAGTTTTTTCCAATGTTATAGGGTGGGTCTGCAAATATAAGTTCTACTGAGTTATCTGGCAGCGACCGAAGGGCCTCTAAAGCGTCCCCATGAATAACTTTATGTTTATCTGTCCCAGTTATATGCAATTCTTAATACCAGTGCTAGTTTACTTATTCTAAGCCAATGGGCGTAAACCTTCCGATATTCCTATTATACAATGTCTTACATGAGTAACTTTCATAAACTACTTAAAAAAGCTTCTCAACCACCCCAAAAACAAAGGACTCTCAAACTTCCTCTGATTGTAGCGATAAGCAAACTCATCAACGTAAGTCTGCAAATACTTAGGTGAAACTGCGTTGTAAGTGCTATTAACACTGCGTTTTAACTGAGACCAGAAACCTTCAATAGTATTAGTGTGCTTAATGCCTTCTACATACTGCTTAGAGCCATGATTAACAGTTCTATGTTCATAGTCATAACGACAGAGCCTTCTCTTTCTACTAATCCCACCACTGGAGTCTTTTTATCTGAGCCTCTTCCTCTTTTACCCTTAGCTCTGCCACCGATATAAGTCTCATCAACTTCTACAGTGCCATTAAAAGGCTCTGTATTCTCACTAAATAATGATCTGATTTGTTTAGCTATTCTCCAAGCACACTTATAAGTTACGCCTAGCTGTCTTTGTAGCTCTTTAGCCGATACCCCATTTTTAGAGTTAGAAAATAAAAAGATAGCAAAGAACCATTTATAAAGATCACTGCTTGAATTTTCAAAGATAGTATCTTTCTTTGGGCTTGTTTGATGTTTACCACAAGAGCAAACGAAATGAGAAGTATTAGCTTGTCTATGATAGTTACCTGCTTTACCGTAGCTCGGACATACTGCATTACTGAATCTTTGGTTAAATAAATATTGTAAACAAGAATCGTTATCTGGAAATTCTCTATTGAAATCTTGAATCGTATATCTCATAGAGACTTATTACGCTATATTCCAAGGGATACTTACCTTGAAAAATATAAAACAACAAAAGCAGGCTTGAGACAAAACAAAGTTTTGCCTCAAGCTCCCTTCCTAACCCCAGCGAAGCAAAATCAGGTAAATCTCATGTGGCTAACACATTCGAGTGAATGAAGCTTGGGGACCCGCTCTGCAAGAGTGGGGCGGAATGAACCGAATGTGTTAGTCACACGACCACAATTACTTGATCTTGATGAGCTTGGCAAAATTCGGATCAAGCAACTTCTTCTGCCCTTCTGCAAACTCAATATTATAAAGAACTTTTTCGGCTGAACCTAATACCTGAGTGACTTTCCCCTCGCCAAATTTAGCATGCTTAACTGTATCGCCAACTTCAAACTCTATTTTAAAGTTAGCAGCTACCTTGCGTGCTTCTTGCCTTGCTGCCATGCCCCTGCCCTCATCGTAATAGTTAGAGACGGAGCTGCTTGCTTGGCTATAACGAGAGTTATTGCCAAAACCCGAATTGTTATTAGAAGTACTTCCGCCAAAATTACTATTGGTAAAACCAGGGCGTTTAATGGTAGTCGGATTCTTATTAGTTCCAAAACCGCTAGGGCTGAAATTATCATCAGTAAAGCTTTCTCTCTCAAAGCCTTTATTTAGATTTTTATTACCTAAATTAGCAGTACGGCTTGATCCAGAGTCATTAGTCTGTGATTCACCGTAGTACCCTATAAGAAGCTCTCTAGGTGCTTCACCTAAGAATCTACTCGGCATACAGAAATCAGTTTGCCCGAAAATCCGTCGGCGGCGTGCATGAGTCATAAAGAGTTTATCTTCAGCTCTAGTCACTCCGACATACATTAACCTTCTTTCTTCTTCAAGTTGGGTTTTGTCTTTAGCATCTAAGCTGCGTTGGTGTGGAAAAATGCCTTCTTCCATGCCCGTGAGAAACACTACTGGAAACTCTAGTCCCTTAGCTGCATGTAAGGTCATCATAGTAACAGCACTAGTATTCTGTTTAGAATTATCAATTTCGCTCAATAGTGAAATCTCTGCAAGAAAGGCTGATATTGAGTTATCCTCTGCGTTTAGTCCATAATCTGTGGCTACTCCGATTAATTCTTGTATGTTTTCCATTCTGGATTCAGACTCCGCATCATTAGAGGTATTCAGCATATCTGAGTAGCCAGTTTTATGAAAAATATCATCAACTAAATCACCAAGGTCTAGAGACTTCTCGGCTAAACGAAGTTCTTCTATTAGATTCGTAAAATCTTTTATTTTTTTCTTTACGCTATCTGAGAGGCTAGAGATTTCATCTATCTCTAATAAGGCTCTGTATAGTGTGTAGCCGAATTGGTCAGCGTGCTCTTCTATTTTAGTTATAGTCGTAGCACCGATGGATCTGCGTGGCTCATTGATAATGCGCTTTAAACTCTGGCTGTCAGCTGGATTGTAAAGAACTTTCATGTACGAGATCATGTCTTTAATCTCTTTCCTGTCGTAAAATCTAAATCCACCTACTATGACATATGGAATATTTCTTCTGAGTAGTGCTTCCTCTAGGACTCTTGACTGTACATTTGTTCTGTAAAGTATCGCAAAATCTTTTATGCGATTAGTTCCTGCGGCAACTCGTCTTTGGATTTCAGCACTGATGTACTGTGCTTCTTCTAATTCATCTTGAGCTTCGAATACACTTATTTTTTCACCATCTATTTTAGTTGCTTGCAGGTTCTTTTCTATACGCTCTGAGTTGTTCTCTATGATTCTGTTTGCGACGGCTAAGATATTTCCAGTAGAGCGATAATTCTCTTCTAGTTTAATTAAGTTAGCATTGGGGTAATCATTCTGAAAGCCAATAATAATCTTAAAATCTGCTCCACGCCAAGAATAGATACTTTGATCGACATCGCCTACGACGGTAAGCGACTTATTTCCTGATGTCCAGAGTTTTTCTGGATCATAGTGTTGAAGATCTTTTCTTTCATTTTTTAAACAGCCTTCAGCGAGTAAACGTATCATCTCATATTGAGTGTGATTAGTATCCTGGTATTCATCTACTAATATATGTTTGAAGCGACTATGAAAATATTTACGGCTTTCCTCATCTTGAGAAAGTAAATGCACCGTAAAGAGTAATAAATCATCGAAGTCAAGTGCGTTGTTTTTTGCCATTAAGTCTTCATATTTAGCGTAAATTTGGGCCACGCGTTCCTCTCTGAAATCTACGGCTTGTCCATTAAAATCTTTAGCTGTTCTTTTTTCATTTTTGGCTTCGCTAATGCGGTAGCGGATAGTCTTTGGAACATATATTTTCGGGTCCAAGTCTAGTGATTTAATCGCTTCTTTAACTATATTGATGGTGTCTGTTTCATCGAATATAACGAAATTCTTATTCCAAGTCTTAATAGAGCCATCTGGGGCAGCTATGCGGATTTTTTCTATTTCAGTTCTTAGCAATCTTGCACAGATAGAGTGAAAAGTACCTATCCAAGAATATTTCACATCTTCCTCACCGATAATCTTAGTCAGTCTTTCTTTCATCTCTTTAGCTGCTTTATTAGTGAAAGTAACAGCTAGAATGTTTGCGGGGTGTATCCCTGAAAGTATCATGTGGGCTATGCGATGCGTAAGTACCTTGGTTTTACCGCTACCCGCTCCAGCTAGTACTAAGAGGGGTGCTCCGCGTTGTTCGACTGCTAATTTTTGTGCTGGATTTAAACCAGTCAAAATGCTAATCTTTTTATCTGTACTGTGGGTATCTAAATTCACGTATAATAATTGTAAATCATGACGGGTAATTTGATTCTTTCTGAAACTATAGCTTCACATTCACCAATGAATCAGGTGGATTCATTAGTGACATCCGATAGTGGTAGCTTTTTAGATAGCCCATCTGTTCAAGATTTAAGTGAAGAGTTTAAAAATATCCAGGATGCAGCTGGAAAGAAAGTGGCGATGATAGGTAGCCGTGATCTATCTATGAGCCAGATTAAAATTATTGAGATGATAGCCTTCGGCTTAACTGTAGCTGGAAATACTATCATCACTAGTGGTGGCTACTGTGGTACTAACTACGCGACTATTAAAGGTGCTCTTAGAGGTAATGCTGATAGACTGAAAGTCGTTCTGCCGCAGACTTTACAGCAGCAGATTAAAGAAGTCCAAGATCAGTTAATAGGTGTTAAAAATATTACTGAGCATCCAGAATGGACACATATGCTTTTAGCTGATGCGAGCCGTCTTTGTAATCAAGAGATAATTTATGAGTGTCAACAGTTAATCTGTTTCCTTTATCGTGACAGTAATACTCTTAAAGATTCTTTGAAATATGCTCATAGCTTAAATAAAGTTGTGACTACTTTTTATTTAGATTAGTTTTAGATAACTTTATTTTAACTTTTATTTGTTAGATTCATTTTAGTATCTGTGGTGTTTACGCCCTTTTACTATTCACATCTTTAAAGGATAAAATCACAATGAATTATTATTCTGAATATATAAATAGGGCAGAAGCAAAATCAGATAGATTTAGTTCTTTAATTAAGACATTGCGCGAAGATGAAGATTCTTTAGCCGAGCGTGGAATTTTAACTGGTTCGAATCAATTTAAATTAAATGCAGCTAGTCGTCAAAAAATAGAAGGCTTGGTTGGTAATTATCTTTCAAAAGGCTCAAATGGAGAGCTTTCTCAAATTTCTTCAATTTATGGAAATACAAATACTGTATCAACATCTGCAAGCACATCTTCATCTGCTTTAGACTCTTTAGATAAAACTTATTCTGCTAAATCATTGAAAAATTTTGATGTAGAAAAAGATATTGAATTAAGTAAATCTTTAACTCTTAATCTAAAAAGTAGCAATGATGTTTCTAATAAGTTTGAAGATAAGGTTTCTAATATTTTTGAAGATAAGCTTTTAAATATTATGGGGAGTAAGTTAGGTAATGCTACTTTGCTCAAAGAAGAGAATATAAATGGTGCAACTGTTAAGACTTATAAATCAGCAACTGGCTCTGAGTTTACTGTCAATACGCAGAAAAATGGTAATGATGTTAATTCTACTCTCACTTATTCTGATGGTTCGACATTGATGTTGCGTTATGAGAATGGTGGCGCTGGAGGGGTAGCTGTACAAAGAAGATCAGCTTATGAAGCTGGTAAGCCAATGGATTATACCTATGTTAATGCTGATGTGGTTCAACAAGGAACCTGTGCTTCGAAAATTCAGGATAATGGAGAGCAAGCTTGGGTTAATGATTATACTCAAGTTAGAATTAAGGATAATTCCAAAGTCGATAATATGACTTCAACATATTATGCTGATGGTACTAGTACTACGGTGTGGGAGGAGAAGGGCAAGAGCTTTGCTGGTTTTGGTTCTGGAAATAATAAAGTTTATGAACAATATAATAGTGATGATGATTTTACTCAAGCTATGCAAAAAATAGTCGGCTTGGATCGGAACGGTATATTTAAAGGTTATGTAGATGAAGATGATATTGATTTAAACAATCCATATTATGGTGATTATAGAGCTCAGATTGATAAGAGAAAATTAGAAATTTTAGGTTCAGATTGATCAAAGCAGATTCTGTATCCACGGGATCGAAATGCTTGACTTATTTTAGATAAGCTTAGGCGATGAGAGTAGGGTATCCAAGCCTTTCTTGTAAACCATCTATGCGCTGAGAGATCCTGTCAAT
>JBMOEX010000056.1:0-14861 GCA_049314535.1 Vampirovibriophyceae bacterium
ATTTTGGAGCGCTAATCCAAGGGTATTTTTTATTTAAGGTGTCAATATTATCATCAATTTTTTCTATAAGTTTATGTGCAAGCTTATCTAAGGTGAGGTCACCTAAATGATTTACAAGATTTATAGAATTAATAATGTAGTTAGCAGCTCGACCCTCAGATGCCATTTTATTCATTATTTCGTCTGGTATGTCTTCTTCAGGCTTTTGACTCTCCTGAGTGGCGATAAATCCTGACCGTTCTCGTAAACCTTTCTGATCAGAATATTTTCCACTATCACCTTCATCAAAGATTTGTATCTCTTTTTGTATTTTAAGATCTTCATTAAATAAGGCTTTATTGATTAAATGACTTGTTAGGTAATTCCCTTGTGGGCTTTTAAGGAATTGCAGGAATCTTATGGCAGAGCTATCACCTTTTTCATAAACACTTTTACTTATATCTGAAAAAAAATTATTTAACCTTTGAAGATCTTGGCTACTGTTTTTAAGCTCAATAATCTTTCGATATTTATCTGCTTCACTTTCACTTTGGGCAAGTTTTCTAATTCGTAATTTTGGTGGTTCTGAGATTTCACGAGGTACTTCAGTCTGTTTATTTTTAGGATATACCTTAACAGTTAGACCAGAATTACTCTGTAACTTTACATGAGAGCCATAAGGGTAAATTTTAATTCTTGGTATTTCATTCATAGAATCACCCTAGAATGAATGATCTTATCTTTATTTACTCGTGCCTTATCTTAATTTTATTTAAGAAAGTGCTACTTGGCTGATTGTGAAAATCATCTTGGGCTGTTAACATTCATGACATGAAAAATATTTTTGAAACTCCTTGATGGGCAGCGATTTATTAATAAAATTCTCTCTCTCTTTATTTTTTCTTTATGTGTATAATTTTAAATACTGGGTCTAATAAGCTCTGTAAAAAGGATTAAATAATGAAAAAACAAATCAATATTTCTAAAAAATTACTAGGTTCTGCATTAGCTTTAGGTATGGCTGCTTCTATGGCTGCACAAGTTTCTGCACAAGCTAATAATGGTATTAATCAAGTTTTCGTAGACACTGTAGCTCACACTGAGGAACATAAATGTGGAGCTGGTAAATGCGGTAAAGATGGTAAATGTGATAAAGGTGCTAAAAAGCCAACAACTCCAGCTCCTACTACAACTCCTGCTCCTAAGCATTAAGCTTTAGGACATTGAGGACGATGACAACACAAAAATGTAGTTAGACATTGGTCTCTATGATTTAATTGTTAAAAAGCCTAGCTCTTTGCTAGGCTTTTTATTTATAAGCTGACGAAAACGCAGAAATTGGAGTTCGGCAATAGTACTATGTTTGAGAAAAATAAATTAAGAAATTACGGTTTAGGTTTAGGCTTAAGAGCAGCAATTCAAAAGGAAACTCTGAACTATATTAAAGCCGAAGCTGAGCAAAGCTGTATTCAATGGCTAGAAATAGTACCTGAGAATTATATCTATAAACCTAAAGCACAATTAGAGATACTGAAAGAGTTTATGGACAGAGGGAAGCTAATCATCCCTCATTCAGTTAATCTCAGCATAGGGACGGCCTACAAAACTTCTCCTAGAGAGAATTATGATAGAAGACTCTTAGATGGTCTTAAAGATTTATTTAAACTTATTCAGCCGCCTTGGTTCTCGGATCATGTTTCCTGCACTCGCATTCATGGATTTTATTTACAGGAGTTAATCCCAGTGCCGTTTATAAAAGAGTCTGTGAATACTATTGTTGATAATATTAAATTCTTAGAAGATGAATTTCAGCTTCCTTTTCTCATCGAGAATCCTAGTTATTATTCAACTTTAATTAAGCCAGAAATGACTGAGGCAGAGTTTTTGAATGAAATTTTAGAGAAAGCTGACTGTGGATTACTTTTAGATATTAATAATGTCTATGTAAATGCAGTTAATCATAATTATAATGCGATGGAATTTTTAAATTCCCTAGATCTCTCTCGCACAGTGCAAGTGCATATAGCTGGTCATCTAGAGGACTATCAAGCACATCTTAGTAAAAGGCATTTAAAAATTCTTGATACTCATGGAGAAGTGATTAAAGAAGAGGTTTTCGCTCTGTTTAAATATCTTTTAGAAAAGACAGAGGTGAAAGCGGTGCTTCTGGAGAGGGATTCTAATTTCCCAGAGTTTAGTAATATTATTTCAGAATTAGTTCGTGTTAAGGAGATGATGAAAGAGTCATCGCTTATTGTTAATAATTAGAAAGGTCTTTGGTGGAAGCTATGCAGAATTTAAGATTACAGAATATTCAAAATGAAATACTAAAATACTTTCAAGGAGAGAAGTTTAATCCAGAGTTTTTAGATGCAGCGGCTTTAGACGAATTAGCTATTTATAAAAGCCTTACTATTAGTGCTTTTGAAGAATATCTAGAAAATATTTTTCCTTGTACTTATTTATTAATTCAGGATAAAGTTTCTGAAATTATTCAGGACTATCTTGAAAGGCATCTTAGTGTTTCTGCGGTTTATTACGAATCAGCGAGAGCTTTTCCTGAATTTATTAAAAGTGATTTTTTTCAAGATAAATATGATCCACCAAATTTTCTGCATGAACTTGCTTTAGTGGAGTGGACTGAGATAGAGTTAAGAAATTCATCTGAGAAGAAGCTTCAACAGCTGAAATTAAACTATCCTATAACTAAAATAAGATTATTAATGAAGGAATATCCTGAAGAGATCGATGAATTAAAGACGGCTGATGTGGACAAAGAGCCTGAAATTTTAGAGATTAGGCAAAAGAGTGTTTAATCATAGCTTCTGGTATGACATGTAGCCCTATCGGTTTAAAAGATTTAAATAAACTACCTTTTTTAGGATAATGAACTCCTCTTTTTACATCATTAAGGTCTTCAAAGCTTGATAATGTATTTAGAACCTTCTTCGGCAGATCTTCTTTAAATAAATGAATTTTATTCTTACCATCATAAAAAGCCATTATTACAGGTAGTCTGGAAATATCATCATCATCTGAACTGTCAAAAATATTTCTAATATTTCTATTGCTTAAATGATCTTGAGTATATTGTTGAACAGGGTCTGCTGGGCTGAAGCACATTATTTCATAGGGTTTGATTTCGCCAGTATCCTTCTTCCGAAAAATAAATATGTTGTCATCAATACCGCGGTTGCCTGTTGTAATATGTGGGAGCTTAGTTAGGCAGGGTGAATAATATTCTATTAATTCTGAATGAGACTCAGAGTTGTTTTTTGTAAGCTGTGTTATCAGCAGCTTTTTCATAATATCTTGTCTCTGTTCTCTTAAACTACTTCTAGCAGCAAAGGTTTTGGCGAAGCCCCCATCAGCATAATTTTTAAAATTATTGACCTTGCGGAGTTCTTGTTCTATGTTTCGTAATTTTTTTAAATTATTAAAATATATACCGCGCTCTAACTCTCCCACATTGGGACCTAAAGTGCGTAAATCTATTTCTTTTCCTTTGGATTCAGCGATCTTGTCTTTTACTTCATTAAGATTTATAGATAGTTCAAGCTGGCTTATAGTCGCAGGAGCCTTTAATTGACCAGACTGATACTTGCCTTGAAGTTCCTTGAAAGTAAGTAAATATATTTTGAAATATGGAGAGTGTCTGTCTTTTGATTTTTCTAAATCTGGCTTTAAGACAGCAAAGCCATCTTCATTTTCAATAAATTTAGGTGGATAATCTGTAAAAATTTCTTCTATATTGGTGCAAGGGTGCTCACTATTATCATTTAATATTACTTTTGCGACAATCGCTGTCTGATCTTTAGGTAAATTCTGAAAACGTGTTGCTTGGTTAACCGTTAAGCTCCTGATACTCGGATAATCATCTCTTGAGGCTTTAATTTCGACAAGGATCTTAGAAGAGTTATTGCGTAAAAGTTGTAAAGGAGAAGGATGAGTTGTTGTTTTGTCGATCTCAAGTTTTAAATCATAACGATGGCCAGGATTAGAACTCATTAGCTGAGTCTTCACACCAAGATGTTCAAATAAGGCTTGTATTATTTTTTCCCCTCTGTCACCTGTTTTTTCTGGCAGAAAATTTTCAAACTGTGTTTTTAACTCTTTTAAATAAGGATTATCACTGATTTCTGTAATATCTTGAGCTTTACCGTTTAGCTCTAAGCTATATAAATTATTATCTACACTTGCTGATATTAATATTTTGCGTATTAATGTGTCGGGATCTGCCTTTGAGCTTGATTTTTTCTTTGAGCATGATTCTTGCTCTGAGCTTGATTCTTTGTAATCTCCTATTTGAAAATCTTTACCTAAATCTATCTGTGCATCAGTAGAGATTTTTAGAATAGGTGCATCTTGATAACGTTTTTGAAGCTCGGCGATATATTGCCCTTTGGGGGATTTACCAGAATTGGCAGTTTGTTTAGGTATAAGAGGATTGGATCTGTCTTGGAAATCAATAATTAATGGTTTTCCTTTATTCACCTCATAAACAAATAAATCAAAATCTGGATGGCTAATTTGTTTTAGTTTTTTAAATTTTTCAAAAAACTTACTGAGAATAAATTCTAGATGATTTGAGTTTAGTGAGCTTTTAACGCTTAAGCATTTAAGGAGATGCTTAACAAGTTCTGCTTCTGGTTTTCTGGTTCCTTGATTCTTAGAAGTGGCTTCAGTTTTTTGATTCAAATAAGCTTTAGCTGACCCAGGTGTTCCTGGAAAATCCCTATAAGGAGATCCCTCGATGAGATCTACATAAAGCATAACTCAAAGCAACCCATGCCTACAATTCTACAGAAGGTGGAGAAATTCAATCTGAAACTTCCATCATCTTTTTGAAAAGATAAATGAATTAAAACTCATCTCACTTACCAAGCATATGTCTCAGAGCTGATTCTAGGCTTGCAAAGCTAAATTCATAGTTAGTATCTTGTAAAACTTTCGGCTCCACTTTAGTACTAGAAAGTAAAAGCGCGTCAGCCATTTCTCCTAAGACTAGTCTTAAAGCTAGTGCTGGAGCTGGAAATATCGCAGGTCTATTTAAGACTTTAGCGAGAGTTTTAGTGAATTCAGCATTAGTAACTGCTTCTGGGCTAACTACATTAACTGCTCCTGAAATATTATCATTCATTAAGCTGTGATGAATCGCACCGATAACATCATCTAATGCAACCCAGCTCATCCACTGTTTTCCACTGCCAAGGATACCACCGCCACCTAAGGCGAATAAAGGCAGCATTTTAGCTAAGGCTCCAGCTTTTGGATCTAAAATTATTCCGAACCTAGTATTAACGACTCTGATACCCTTTTCTTCTGCTCTTCTGGACTCTTTTTCCCAAGCTATGCAGGTGTCTGACAGAAAACCTGAGCCGACTGGTGAATCTTCATTAAAGCTTTCGATATCGCTATGACCATAAAAACCAGTTGCAGAAGCAGAAATTAAAACTTTTGGGGGATTGTTTAATTTTAATAACTGATCAACCAAAAACTTAGTTCCCGAAACTCTAGAGTCATAAATTTTTTGCTTTTGTTCTTTAGTCCAGCGCCCATTTGCTATATTTTCTCCAGCAAGATGAATTACCGCATCAAAGCCCTCAAGGGCCTCTCTGTTCACGAATCCAGCATCAGAAGATGATTCTGATGGGTGCCAGTATATTTGATTATTTTCAGTAATATCATCTCTGGTTAATTTAAAAACCTGATGACCACCAGAGCTTAAGAATTTAACTAAAGCATCTCCCACTAAGCCACTAGCACCTGTTATAAGTATTTTCATCGCTGCTTTATCCTTGTATTTATAATGTTTCTGAATATCGTTACTAATAACCTGTAAACGAAAATTAAAAAGTCTCTTTAATTTCTTCATTGTATATGACTTAGAGAAGAAAGGTTCACTAATAATCAACTCAAAGGCAATATTCTCAATCAAGAGTGAATGCTTGTCATTAATTGCTTGCATTTCATGAAGATGAGTCCAAGACTGGAAAGGACCATTAAGCTGTGAATCTTTAAACTGTTTACCTGGAATAACATCATGTATTCTGAGATTCCAAGGAAGAGTTAAGGGTCCTAGCTTAAGATCAAGTTCAACAGTGGCGTCATCAAAAAGGAATTCTGGATGAGTTTTAATATTAACTTTTTCCCAGTATGGTACTAATCTTTCTAAAGCCTTGGGCATATTATGCCAGTTATATAAATAATCAGAATCACAGGGGATTATTTTTGAGAATTCCACGCTATGAACCATAATAAGATTTTAAACTTAAAAAACTAATGAAAAGTTAAGCCTTGCGTGAAAAGTGGAAAAGATGCTGCCAGGTGCATTTGAAGAGTTTATTCGACCTGAAGGTCTTTAAGTATAGCTTTAGAGCCACTGCGCGATGCTGTAATCTCCGCTTCTTTTTTATTTTTAAAAATTAAATCATAAGTCCCGTCACCATTAGGAATCATATGCTCAATGTAATTAATATTAATCAAAGCACCTTTATTCGCTTTATAGAACTCAAATTCAGCTAGGCGTTTTTCTAATTTCTCAATAGTAAAATAGGTGGGGAAGCTTTTCTCTTCAGTGTGAATAACCACCTGGCGTTGATCGCGCTCAATATAAATAATCTGACTAGGCATTAAAAGTCGAATACTGCCTTCTTGGTAATCTTTAACCGCTATTTTATTGGTTTTATTCTTAGCTAGCTCTCGGTGAGCTATTTCTCTGCTGCTTACATCATTCTGAACTCCAACAAAATGTGTGACAAGTCCTTCTGTATTTTTAATCGGAGAAATATTTAGCTCGTTATAAAACATAGTCCCATCTTTCCTGTAATTTTTTAAAATCACTTGACAGCTAGTCCCAGACCTAATTGCATGCTTTAAAATTTCTAATTGAGGCTGCTCAGTCTCTTCACCTTGCAAGAACCTACAGTTCAGCCCGACGATTTCTTCTCGACTATAACCAGTAACTAATTCAAAACCTTTATTAACATAGATAAGAGGATTATCCTTCTGTTGATTATCACTAATCACTACACCACAGCTTGTCGATTCTAAAGCAAAATGCTTAAGCTCTTCTGCGAGTTGATCATTGGCAGTGTTTGTAGCACCCATCTGAATTGATCTTAGCAGAAATTAGATGGATGTATCGGCAACAGTGCCAGAATGATAAAATGACTTTTATGTTAATTAGAGTTCTCAGCCTAGTCTTCATCTTAAGTTCTTGTTCTTTCGTGAATCCGAAGAGTCCTTCTCGGAAAATGCATTTTAAATTACCGAAAGATTATAAACAGATAAATTCTAGCTCTAAAAAAGATGGTTCTTTCGTTAAAGAATTCATCCCGAAATCAGAAGATCCACAGAATTGGAATAATATGATTCGCTACGTCTACCAGCCTACGAAAGCAGAGGTATATGAGCAGTTTAAAGAAATGGCTGATGTAATAGGAAAGGTTTGTGAAGAACCTTTCGTGCCGAAACCCTTTGCTGGTAAATTCGGTGGGGCAGAGGCTTTAAATGCTCTTACCGCTTGTGGTAAGCATCCGAATACTAAACGTGGTGAAATCAGCCAGTATCTTATGGTTCAAGATACTGATGGCATACATAGTGTACAGAAAACAGTTCGCATTGAGCCTTTCAAGGAAAAAGAAGCTAATGCTGTAATTAAAGAAAATCTAAAAACCTGGAATGATTTTTTTCAGACTTTAAAATTTAAGTAACCGATAGCATTCTAAATTTTTTTCTTCAGATTGAAATGATAAGAAATAAGTTCTGCACAGCAGTTTTCTATAAAAAATAGAAAAACATAATTAAAATCACCAAATAGCTAAAAGCTACACTAAATGAGCTTCTTGGGCTTTTAGCTAAACTTAGAATTAAGCTACAGGAAAAACTAATTAATAGCCATGCTAAATAATTACTTAGTGGTATCACATCATTAAACCAGTGCCAGTAATCAAGCTCAGCTGCGTGAGGCTCGATTAGATAGTCGATTAAAAGCATAAGCGCTGCTACTAGAGATGCTTTAAGTGCAGCAGCGGCGAACTGCTCCCAAACTCTAATTTTTGCGTTTTCGCCTTCCCTGAAAATCTTTAAAGGCAAGCTTCCTAGGAATTTGGTGATAATTTCTTGGCTGGCATGTAGTAGTAGAAGCCAGTTCACGCCAATAATTAGAGGAATCTGAAAAACTTTAATACCTAATGTCTCAGCATAGAAGTAAGTGCCGAAAGGCCATCCCGAATATACTCCTAACCACTCCACCCCATAAAAGATGAAATATAAGGATAAATAGAGCCTATAGGGTATTTTTTCATTAAAGAATATGATGAAAGCTGAGACTAGAAGGTTAATTGGTGAGAGGCTTAGGAAAAAAAGGCGATAGCCTGAATGAATGCCTAGAAAACCGATTAAATGAATTAATATTAAAAGAATTATTTTGCTAGAGTTTAAATTTAATTTCTTTAAAATAACCATTAAAGTTCGTCTCTAATTAAAGTTACATATTTGCTTTGAATATCTTGAAAAATACTCGGAGACAGCTGTTCTAAACTTTGGTCAGAACTGCGCTCTATTTTTTTTAACTGTAAAATATGATAGCCGTAATCTGAACTGATGATATTACTGATCTGTAAAGGCTTTCTTAGTTTCATTACACCCTCACTAATATTCTTAGCATAGAAGTTATCTAAATTATTTACTGGAATCACCATATCAAAGATTACTAGGTCTTTAAATAAATCCTTAACTACTCTGTAACTAGGTTCTCGTATTAAAATCTTTTTTAAGTAGGAAATCTTTTCTATAGCCGATTCTGCTTCTTTGTCTATATAGAACTGTCTGAAATAGTAATTCTCATGTGCTGCTAAATTATTTTTCTTGATATTTAAATACTCTTCTTGAACTTTAGCTTGAATTTTCTTTTTAAACACTGGATCTGTATTAAAACGCTTTAAAAATATTTTCTCTGCAAGGCTATCTTTAACTAATTCAGATTTAGTATAAAAAACTAAATCCTCTAAATCTAAATCATAGTTAAGAAGCCGATCTTTAAAAGCCTGTTTACCTCCCAGTTTCGTTTCGTAGAGATAAAGTTTCTCTAAAATCGCGGCATCATCAGGAATTACAGCTAATTTATTTGCTTTATGTAAGATTTTAAGGCGTTTATTATAATCATTTACTATTCTCGGTGCTAGTTCTAGATCGAAATATTTTATGAAAACTAAGCGCTCATAAAAATCCTTCTGTAGCTCTTCTAATGGAAGATCTTTGCTTCTTAAATATTCATCTAACTGCGCTTGGCTATGAAAATTATTTACTAAATATTCTTTCCAAGTTGCCCTTAAAACTTCTGGGCTCACTGAAATATCCTTCATGCGGCAGTAATTAAATATTTCATTTTTAATTTCCCTGTTTTCGCGGTCAGTGGTCTTCCTCAGCCTTGAAATTGCACGTTGTGCAGTGGTCTCTGACTGGGTTTCTGTGAGTGAGTCTGAGAAAAGTTTTTCAAGGCAGAAATTTTTGTAGGCTATGACTATTCTGTTAAGCTTTACCTGATTTACAGCTAAGGGATGAGCTTGAGCATTTATGCTGCTGTCTTTTGAACTCGCTATCTCAGCCTGAGCGACTAAAGTTGATAGCGAAAAAAAAACTATATAGAAAAAATTTTTTAAAACAGCTAAGCTTATAATTCTTGTCATTGGGCTTTAGGAAAACTCTATTCAGCTACTGCCCCCAATTATACTTTAAAATAGAACTTATTCATCTAAGCAGAGTTTATGAATACCAGCATATTAGAAATAAAAGATTTAGAAATTTACTTTCCGCAGAATAAATTCACGGCAGTGAAAGGCATTAGCTTTGAGATAAAAGCAGGTGAGATAGTCGCTTTAGTGGGTGAGAGTGGCAGTGGTAAGTCTTTGACTGCTTCAAGCATTATAGGATTAGCTCCTCATACAGCTGATCTTAAAGGGCAGATTATTTATAAGGGTCGAAACCTTTACCCTGATTACCCAAGAGAGCTTAGAGGTAAAGATATTTCTTTAATCCCCCAAGACACGCTTAGCTCCCTAAATCCAGTCTTTAAAGTCGGAGATCAGGTCTATGAAGCTTTAGACATCTGGAATAAAGATCTTTCTAAAGCTGAAAAAAAATCTAAGGTATTAGAAACTTTCTCTATGACAGGTATTTCTGATCCTGAAAGATGTTATCGTGCTTATCCTCATGAGATTTCTGGTGGCATGAGGCAGCGAGCGATGATAGCTATGGCTATTATGAATGAACCAGAGATTCTTATCGCCGATGAAGCCACTACCGCATTAGATGTAACAGTGCAGGCGCTTATTATTAAACTTTTAAAAGACTTAAAGAAGACTATTCTGTTTATTACCCATGATTTAGGTGTAGTCGCAGAAATCGCTGATAGAGTGATAGTCATGAGGCATGGTGAAATAGTTGAAAACAGAGATGTATTTTCATTATTTAGTAAGCCAGATTCAGAATATACTAAGAAATTATTAGCAGAGATGCCGAAACTTTAAGGGCTCTTAACCCTCTATTAATTTTATTTGTTTAAGTAGATAACTAGGTCTATCTGTGTATTCAGAAGTCCTGGTGTTAAATTATGGTTAATTTCAGATCTATCCCAAGCTTCAATGTACCTATGATTTTCGCAGCAGAATCTAATGGAACTTTACCCGAAAGTGTACGGGATAGGCTTACTCCTGGTGAGCAAAAAAGATTACTAGAAATTATAGTAGGATTTGAAAAAGATCCTAAGAACTTACAAGCTAAACAGGATAAATATCCCGAATTAATGGAGCTTTACTATAAAGGGATTGGGCTTAAAAAAGATGGTACAGGTACTATTCCTCCAGAAAAGCAAAATTACAGAGCGGCTTTCGAACTCGCTGATTTAATTAATGATGCGATTTTACAAGATCAACAAAATATACGTGGTGGTTATAGTTCTGATCAACTTCGGGCTGCACTCAAGCTACAGGATAAGCTTCGTGAAGATTTAGAAAAAACTGATTTTGACAGATTATTACAAATAGACCGCGGTGAAGATAATACGATAAGTGGGGATCAGAAGCAATACCAGACGGAGAAAATAACTTCTTATTTAGCTACGTATAATAGCGATTTTCAGAAGATATTTAAGGACCTAGCAGGAAGTAAGAGAGTTGAGCAATTAACTGCTTCTCAACAAGAGAAACTTGCAGACTTAAGAAAATTATCTGATGGAAAAGATGGTCAGGCTATTTTAAATACGATTTTAAGCACATTTAAGGAATTTAAAGATTATAGTTTTACGGATGCTAAGCTGACGACGATGAAATGCACTCCTGACAGACCATTAACACCACAAGCAACGGGGACATCTGCTTTTGGTAATTGGGTAACCGCTGGATCATCTGGAAGAGATGGTGATAGATCGTCTGGGAGATCTAGGTTTGAGGATGACGACGACGGAAGATCATCATCTAGATCACGTAGATCTAGTAACGATTGTTGTGATATCCTTGAAAGAATTTTAGCGAGGCTTGAGGGAATGATTAACCCTGGTAATAACAACAGGTATAACAACGGCAATAACAGCTATAACAACTGGAATAGAGGCAATGGTAGAAATAACTACTCTAATAATTGTAACTGTGGTAGCTGCCCTAGCTGCTTTAACAACGGGAACAATGGTAATAACTGGAATAATGGTAATAACGGCAATAACGGCAATAATGATGATGGGATACCACCTACTCTTCGAGCTATTGGTTATGGCATAAATAATATAGGACTTCCACTTGCAAACCTGCTTGGTCTTGGTAACAACAACCGAAATGGTTGCTGCTATCCACCAACAGGGGGATCACCTGGTTATTGTCCTCCGCCTTCTCAGCCACCTGGTTATTGTCCTCCCACGCCGTATTATGTCGGTGGTAATACATGGTCTTGGGGTGGAGCAAATGGCGCTCAGACTCTCTCAAATAATCCAGGGGGTTCTTTCTCTTCTAGCAATAATTTTCCTTATAGTCCTTATAACCCGATAAATATTGAGTTTAACCCTATAATTAATAATAATCCTTCTGTAATAAGTGATAATACTGCTGGAAGTTCGGCTAGAAGTGACAGTAGAAGTAGAAGTAGCAGTAGAAGTAGAAGTGCTGCGCAAAATTATAATAGTAATATAAACCCAATAAGAAATACTTCTGTTAATGTAAATGATGTTAGAAATAATAATCCAATAAGAAATACTTCTGTATATGATGTTAGAAATAATTATATAAGCGCAACTAGAAATACTCATGTACAAGCTAATAACTGGCCTACTGTTTATCCTAGGTACTATAAGGGCTGACACGCCTAAGAGAATTTTAATATTGCGTAAGAAAAGAGTATAGGAAAAGCGCAAAGAGACATTATTCGCGAATGTGATCGCAGTCTTATTTTTAGCCCTGCGAGCCTGCGACAGGTAAAAACGCAGAAATTTTAGTTCGACAGCATATCACGAGGCTGATGTCGGAGTTTTCACTAAAACTCTTAACCAATCTTTAACTTTAATTGTTAACAGTATAAGTATATAGACACTATATGAGAATGCCATGGTAGATTTAAGCGTTTTACGTACATTTAATCCTGTTGACCCTAGCGTTACTAAGAATAGTAGCGGTGAGGGTATTACTTTTCAATCAGAGTTAGATACCTCACTGAGTGCTGATGAACTTGCACGAAAGATTCAAACGAAAGCAGCAACGTTAGAAGATAAAGCGAAGCAGCTTGAACTTGTAGAAAGATCAATTGCATACATTCGAGCAAAAGGTGATAGTGACTTATCTTTAAAGGTATACGAAAACCTAAAAGATGAAGATAAAAAGAATGGATCTCTAGATGTATTTGGGACAGCAGATCAAGTACCAGATATTGTAAACAAGAGTGCTCCTGCCCAAGTCGCTTGGGAGAAAATGGCGTCTGGTGCAGCTTATGATTATATTGAACAGAATAAGACCTCCATTGCGAAAGATCTACAATCTGCTCGTAGTAAGGCAGGTGATAAGAAGATTTTAAAAATTGCTGATAATCCAGCTTTAGTTAATTTAAAAAAACAGTTACTGGAAAGTGGTATGTCACCTGAAGAAGCCGATAAAGACATATCTAAAATGCTGCAAGAAACTAACGACTCTAATGGCAAGAGTTTACTTGCAAAAGATGAAAGCGTTAAGATCGAAATTGAAAGCTCTTCGACTACTTCATCTAATCGTGAACCTAAAACACTAGAGGAATTTAAGAGTCAATTAATTACAGAAATTAATAAACCAGGAACGACCCCAGAACAAGTGAAAGCAATCTTGAGCAGGTCTGTTGATAAATTTGAAAAATTCAGACCAAAAGATAATATAGAACCTGAAATATTTTATAGCGAACAGATGCAAGACGTCTTAAAAAGATCTGATAACTATAAGGATTATAGTGTCGCTGCTACTGCTTCTTTGAGGAAAGAAGGAGGATTAATTAAAACTACCAATAAGGAAGTCTTTGTGAATCGAGATGGGAAATTTGTTAATGATGAGGGTAGGATATACAAGGTCGTAGATGACGAAATCGAAGTAAATGGTAAAAAGATAAATATAAAAGACATAAAAGCATCAGAGCCAAAGATTAGTATTGTTATGGATCAAGATCGGGCTAAAGTGGAGAATAAGACCTTAGAATTAGGTGGACTATATATAGAAGATCAAAAATTAGTACATAAAGCTAGGGGTGATCAATACGCCCAAGACAGACTAGATGATCGCAAGGGTATTTTAGATGAAGCGAGGGCTGCTGTAAAAGCAAAACGTGACAGAGAAGGCAAGAGTGGCAGCAATGACACGCTCACGTCAATAATAGGAATTGTCAGTGCCTTAGCAACTATAGTTGCAGCTCTGAGTGGTGGTGGAAGAACCACTAGTATAACGGGTGGTGCAGACTATAACGGTCAGAACGGTTATGGATATGGTTCTTATGGTCAAAATGGTGGTGGTGACCCTCGTATTTCAGATAAATATGGTTATAACAGAGGCTACCAAGCGACAATCGATGCAGCCTATGAACGTTCAAATCAATATTTAAGCACTATGCAATTCAATCCTTATCTTCCTCCAGGAGTGACTAATACCGCAGTGAGTACAAGAGCAAGGACCATTAGGAATGCTGGTATGGACGTAATTCAAGGGCGACCACCTAGGGTCTAATCGAGGGATCTATACTTAGAATTACTTATTAGATTTAAAAATAATTCTAAATAAAATAAAATTTAAACCACTTAAAACCCTCTCCCAATAGGTATTACATGTAAATTTCTAAATCAACTCTCCTTTATATAAGCACAAGAACGAAAAGAAAGTTCTAAAAAGCATTAGGGGTAAAGCTTTTAAAAAAGGAGATTGTAAGATGAATTTTGGTTTTAATAATTTTAATAGAAGTAATTTCGGTGGCGGTTTTAATAATAATTTCGGTTATCGTGCAAATACTGCTACAGCTCCTAGTAATAATTTTTATACTAACTCTGCCTCTAACACGACCACACCTGGTTCTACTACGATCGGTTTGGGTTCTGGCTCGATCGGTTTGGGTCCTGGTGGGTATGGTCCGGGTACTATCGGTACGGGTACTATCGGTACGGGTACTGGCACAACAGGTACTGGTTCTAATAATGGAAACACGGGCTCTCCGACCTGGGGAAATGGCACGGGCTGGGGTAATAATGGTTCTACTCAATTTAATCCTGGCGCTACAGGCATTGGTTTTTGGAATCCCGGCTCTAACCCTTCTATTCCTTCACGTCTTTGCCCGCCTTGGTTGACAAGTGGTCTTGGTTATAATAATGGAAACACAAGCTGGGGAAATAATAC
>JBMOEX010000057.1:0-14710 GCA_049314535.1 Vampirovibriophyceae bacterium
TAGAACTGCGATTAAAAGAAGCTCAAAAGCTTGGCTTTACTAAAGCCATAATCCCTACTTTAACTCCTGAATTAAAAATAAATTTAACACAATTAAAAATAAAAATTATTGAAGTTAGTAACATACAAGAAGCGGCCACAGCTTTTAAATTCACCAAACACTCTACAAACAATAAAGCCGCGACTAGATAAGGATGATCATCTTGCAAAAAAAGCCTGTGATTCTACACATTTGGCCAATTCCACTGGCAGATAAGCCCACTGTGAATCTTGCTGCCAGACTGGCTTTACATCGTGACCCAACTCATAAACATAAAGACTTCTAATAATGGCGACAGCATTCTCATTAGACAAACCTCGAGGATCATTTACCAACTTGGTTTTTAAGCGCATAGCATCTTTTTTGCTCTCACACAGTGCTGGCCCTTGATTCAGACCTGCATTTCTACATAAAATAGCCAGCCTGCCATCATCCCTCGGACAAGCTAGAACAAAATAATTTTCATGATTATTTTGTTTACTCATAAAAAAATAGACCTCAACGTCAAGTGAAAACCCCTATTTTTCACAACTTAATCTTATATTAATATATCATAATGCAGTGTAGGTATGTATTTTACAAAAAATACATATTTTTCTAAAAAAATTAAATCGCTGAATAGCCTTGATAGGATAGAATATCTAGAGAAAAGATAAGGAGATATCTATGAATAAACTATTAAAAATCTTTACATCACTAGTTCTTGTTTGTGGTTTCACAAGCGTACTAAATGCTTGTAACGTTAGCAAAGCACCAGAGACTGTAGAAGATCAAGTAGAAGCGGTTGATGTAGAAGAAGTAGAAGCTACTGCTGAAGCTGCACCAGCAACTGAAGAAGCTGCTGCTGCACCAGCTACAACAGCTCCAGAGAAGAGTGCTCACTAATAAGCTTAAATTTTATGGCTTAGGAATTGGACTCCGAGACGAGATTCAGAAAGATATTCTCAGTTACTTAGAGGCCTCTTCCAAACAAACACTAATTCAATGGCTGGAAATAATTCCAGAAAACTACATTAATAACGGGGGATTACCTCGCAAGCGTTTCGAAGAAGTGCTTGCTAAGGGGGTCCCCCTTATTCCTCATGGGGTAAATTTAAGCATCGGCTCTGCCCCCCAAAACAAAAAACGCTTAGAGTTTGATTTTTATTTACTTAGAGGACTTAAAGAGCTTTTTGAAGAAATTAAGGCTCCTTGGTTTTCAGATCATTTAGTTAATTCACGGATCGGTTCTCATTATTTTCAAGAACTAATCCCTGTACCCTTTACAAAAGAAGCTGCGGAAGTAGTAGCTAACAATATTAAATATCTCGAAGATTATTTTCAGCTTCCCTTTCTCTTCGAGAATCCTAGTTATTACACTAATTATGGTCTGCGTGAACTTCGCGAACAAACTTTTATAAACCTCGTACTAGAAAAGGCTCGCTGTGGTTTTTTACTGGATATTAATAACGTTCTTGTTAATTCTATGAATCATAGATATCTACCAAAGCCATTCCTAGACGACTTGGATCTCAAAAGAGTAGTACAGGTACATCTTGGTGGATTAAAACGTGGTTATACATCAAAATTAACAGGTCATAAAATTAAAGCTTTAGACTCACATGGTGAAGCTGTTTCTGACACAGCATTAGATCTTTTTTCTTACATTATAAAAAAAACCAAAGTAAAAGCAGTACTGCTAGAGCGTGATATGAATTTCTCTGAGGAAGGTTTCCTCGGCCTAATCTATGAATTAAAACAAATTCGTAAAATCATGGATAGTAAATATGATTCAGAAGAAGAAATCGAAGCTGAAAAAACTAAGCTTGCAGCTAATCAAACAGAAAACATTAGTAGTGCTGAACCCGTGACACTAGAGACAGAAGCAAACAACAGACCTGCTTCACCCCTAATTGACAATAAAGCAGCAAATTTAAATATAAATCCTATATATACTCCAGCTAGCACAGCCGTTATTCCTGATCTAGCTAAAAACCAACTAGCAAATGACTTAGATTCCTTAAATGACGAACTCTCAGATCTAGGATAAACCGAAGTAAACTGGGAAAATATCCTTTAATGGCACAGCTTTATCAAATACAGCAAGAAATAAAAAAATACTTTATGGGCAAAACTGCTAACCCTAAAATCCTTTCCCCGCAAGTCCAAAAGGAGCTGAGTGTTTATAAGAGTCTCGCTTTAGAGAAAATAAATATCACCATGAAACAAAGTTTTCCACTCTGTTTCAAAATTCTTAAAGACTACTGGGGAGAAATCATCGTCGATTTTTATCATAACTTTCCAAGTAAATCAGCTATTTATCTTCAAATGAGCAAAAACTTCTCTGAGTATTTAAAAAGTCTGAAATTTAAAATGAAATTTAGAAATGCAAACTTTCCAAAATGGTTAAACGAATTAGCAGAATATGAATGGGCCGAATTAGATCTTTCTACCTTTCATCCACAGGATTTTGTAAATTCTGAAAGAAAAAAAGATTTAAATGAGGGAGATTACGTTAAATTGATGAAAGCTCATAAGATTTTTAAATTTGATTACCCAGTAAGTAAAATCGTTGAACATTTAAATAGCAAACGTAAAATCTATAATCTCGCTTTTTTTAAAAAACAGAAAGAAACTTTACTGATTTTCAGAGATAAACAGGATAAAGTAAGATATTTCCTGCTTTCACCTGGAAGTTATTTTTTAGTCGATAATTTAAGATATGGAATAGGACTCGGGGATTTATATGAAAAATTCATAGATAAATTTAATATCAAGGAAAAAGAAATACCTGATACTAATCAGAAAATCCAAAGTTTACTCTCGAATTTTAAACAACAGGGGATTTTAACCTGACTTTAACCTAATTTTGGATCTAGTCTAATAGATAGGGTATGTCGACGCCATTTATTAATCCGTATGAGACTAAGGACGTAGTTGCCACGTCACTTAATAACCTTGATAAGCAAAGTCAAGACATAATCTCTTATTTAGATGGTCTTTTCTCGTCTGAAACCGTCAAGGATAAGCAAATAATTCTTGATGACGGTACTGTAGAAACTTTAAAACCTTTTGAAGTAGCAAATAGCCAAGGTGCTTTCTGGGATAAAGGCACTACTTATTATTTTCAACCTGTCGCAGATAGGCTCAGGGAAATTAGTTTAGAAATACAGGGGAAATTAAATCCAACAGATGTTTCAGCCACTCTTAAAGCTGGAATTACGGGTCTCTTTTCAAAGACTTTAGATGATAGTAGAGAGACAGTATTAGGTACTAATAATCCAAATGCTGATGATTTCGCTAACGATTGGACATATGAGAAGTGGTACAACGATCCTGATGTTCTTAATATTAATGATCTAGATACTTTTCTTAAGAAAGTCGGAACAGCTGCCTTTAAAATGGTTGATGCCGTTGGAGATACTGGTCAGCTTATAACAAATACTAGTGGTCTTAAAATTAACATTAGTAATTTAGAAGATGTAGCTAAACTACTCGATGACGGTGATAATTTTTACAACGACGACAATACAATTGATAACCCAAATACAACAACAGTTATTGAGGGTGCTGATTCTAACAAGCAACCTGAATTTTATCTCATTGGTAATAGAAAATTACCGGTCTTTGGGGCTGTCGAAAATGCTCCAGACCCAAATGCTCAGAAGGCAAATTTGACCTCTAAATACCCTGGTGGAACAACTAACGCAGCATACAAACAAGATCTCTATAATTATCAAAATAAACGAATCGATCCTAATAATATTTACTGGAATGACCCGACCTTTCCAAAAGAGCCTGAAGAAGTTTTTTATGACATGGTAGCAATAGCAATTACTCAGCAAAAAGTAGGCGAGTATAAAAGCTCTGCACCAAATGATATAAGAACTATGAATACTGCAACTGCTGAAAGCGCCCGGAATAGTCTTAAGAATATCGCTGGTAATTATTTCAAGGATAATGAAGCTTGGTATAATTCATTCCCCCGTAATTTAGATCCTAAGGCTCTACCCCCTACACCTAAGCCTCCTGCTTTTCTTCTTAGTAAATCTGCTAGCGGCAAAATAGATTACACTCTTGATGGTTCTTACGGTGCTTTTAAAGCTACTGATACGGGTAACTTAGCAAGTTTAATTTCTGATGCGACTGATATTGGTACTACCGACGTCACTGCTACATTAAAAAACTGGAACCTTGGTCCACCACCTGGTATAAGTGCAATGACACACAGCAGTAATATTGACAGGATTACTAAATATTACACTCAGTCCTACATAAGTAGCTCCATAACCTCCACTTTTGGAAAAAAAGATGCTGCAATATCCACAAAGAGCTTCTTAATTCATGAAGCTCTGAATAACTTAAATCCATCACAAAACCCCTACCTCGAAGAAGTTGGTGGTGAAGATGACAAAGATGTGGTTAAGTTTAATGACCTCCTCGCTGATGCGAGTGGCTATTTACGAAGCCCAGGAAATACTGCAAATACACATGTGTCAAATCAAATGACGCAATTAATGGATTTATTTCTTGAAAATTTTGATATTAAGACAAATCGCTATGTAGAGGATAAAAGAACCTTAGTCGATTTATTTTCAGGGAAATTACTGAAAACGGCTGGGGAAAACGCTGAAGTTCAAAAAACATTATTCCAAAACATCAACTCAGCAACAAAAGATATAAGTTCTCAAATTAAAAATACCCTTACAAGAGGCGTTCCAAATTCTGCGGAGAGCCAATTCACCTTAGACCTATTTAACCAAACTGCTGTTAGGAAGGAGGATTATGGTCTTTCACCTAATCCAGCAGATCCTACCCAACATTTCTTGCCGAGCTCTTGGGCGAATAATAAAGATAAATACCTGCCTGCTATGTATTATTACAATCCATTAAACCCGAATCCAAGCGGTGATGCAGCCAACAATACACTTAATGGTACTGATGCCAAAAATGGTTTACCTGCGGGCTTTCCAATCATGGATGTTCGGGATTTTGATCAATTTTTTAAAGCGACTAAACTAGCACTAACTAATCACATAATGAATTATTTAAACACTGGTGGTGCTTCATTCATAACCGCAAATAACTTAGCTGGTTTATACAATGAAATGGGAGCTTTTCTTACTGATGCTACTACCACAACCTATCCTGGCTGGGCAGATGCTGGTTTTGCCACTGACAACAGCCAAGCCGCTATGCTGGCTAGCACCACCGCTATATTTGGAACCCTAGATTTGAGTCCTACTGGTGATAAGACGAGTTTCTCCAGAGCAATTCAACTTTATAAATCATTAGATAAGATCATTGATAATATGCAAGATCGTGTTTCATCAGTTGGACAGAGTGTACCCAAGATTCCAAGACCAATAAATTCGAGCGTAATCAACCCTAGTACAGGGCTAGCCGTTACACTAACTTTACAAAGTTCTATTACTGGCTATGGGGATAAGCCAAGTCCTAAATTAGTAAAAAGTTTTCTTGATATGCATGAAGATACTAAAGCCGTTAGTGCAGATGCTAATGCAGATAGCCTTAACAGAATTAGCTACCTGATAAATACCTTTGATGATTATTCTAAATTTTCTCAAAATAGCGCTTTCGAAGGTATTTACGCTGGTGAAGTTTTTGAAGCAGATAAACAAAATTTCGCTAATGTTAATACGAAGAAACCCGAACCTGGTCCAGATGGCTCAATGCCAGAAGATAAAAGTATACCAAAACCTGAGATGGCAGCCTTGAGCAGTTCAGTTGTAATAACTAAACTTGGTCAAATATTAACAAACAAGGTTAACGACCTTGTCGCAGAGAATGATGTTATTGGTATTGATGCTGTTACAAGGAAGGATGGTCCAAATGCAAATATCGGAAAAATAGACACAACCACATTATCTGGGTCTAAAGAATCACAAACATATTTAAACAATATTTTAAAACAAATTTCTTCATTATCAGGAACAAACCTTAATGTAGATGTATCTCCTGTAGTTGCTTTGATATCCAATAAGATAGAAGAAGCGATGCAAACTCTTATCAAGGAAACGGATGTAGGTGGAAGTAACGCTACACGCATGGTCTTTATAGATGATAAAACTATTGATGAATTAATAAGTCTTCGTAATACGCTCGAGAGAGTCGGCACTGGATCTGGTACGCCAATGGACAAGTTAAAGCAGCTACTCAACAATGCGGATCTTGATGGATTAAAAGTACTAGCATACCCAAATGTTGATTCTACACATAATGCTCCTGGTTATTATAAATTCAACTCACTAACAGATGTTCAGAAAAAGCTAATAAATGATATCAGAGATGGAAATTTTAAGATTGATTCTACTAGCGTACCTCCTACTTACACCCTTGACGGTGTGACAACATCACTGCCAGAAACGAATCTCCCAGATGGTATTTTAAACACTTTAGGTACCTTAGCCGCGAACATCAATACTATGCTCGACGCGAGCCAAAAGGAGAAGCCACCAAGGATAATCGACCCAGAAGACTTACGCAATAAGTTACTCATTGATGTTAATTCTGCATTGAGTAACGCAAAGCTTGACTTCACTGCTCTTACTGCTACTACCAGTGGAAATAATGTAAGCTACAACGCAATTGTAAATGCAGATGTATACAATCCACCTACTTCTCCAGTGACTATGGCTTCTCTGTTAAGAAGTGATGCTGCTGGAGGTAACGCTGCTGATAGAACCAGAGCACAAGATATTATACGAGCAAGAAAAGATTTACTAGAAAAATTGCTATATGAGAATACAATTGGTGGAGTAGCAATCAATAAACTAAATAAAGGGAATGCTTCAAATCCTTACAAGGATTTACTTAATCCTACTACTTACAGTGCATTAGATCCAGCTAATCTGAGTCCTTCGTTACCATCTAATTTGACGGACATCACTACTACAACTGTTTTCCAAAAACATATAGGTAATATTGATACTTTTATCAAGGGCGTTAATAATAGCTTAATTAATGCAACACTAGAAAATCCTCCTAGAAATATTGATCCAACAACAAATCTAAATAAGCCAGAAAATGATCCAATAATCGCTTTAAGTAGACTTGCTCAACTTGATTTTACGGGACTAAAAAATCCCACTAAGAGTGTTTGGGCAAACATTACTGACCCCTTAAGTACAAGCCAATTAGCTACTATAAAACAGAGGCTTATTGATTCTGATGTGGGCGGAGCCCCTATCACAAATAACGCCAATAAGATAAATATTCTAGCAGCAAGAAAAAATCTTTTAGAATTTTTCCTAGAAGGCAAAAAACTAGACCCAAAAGTACTAAACCCAGCAGCAGCAGTTAATAATAATAATAGCTATCTAATCACAGAGATAAAAACTCATACTAGATATAAGCACCTAATCAGTCCTGTAACTTACGATTATCCCGACGACGACTTAATTACTGGTACTGGTACTACTAGTCTTGTTAATGCCAAACGATCAGATCCATTAACCCTCAACAGTACAGTAGATAATTCTAAAGCTGACTCTTTCACCCTGAAAGAAATAATGAAGGGAGATGCTGACTATACAAATTCCTTAAACGACTTAGAAACTGTAATGGGAAATTCGGCGGGATTTACTACAGCGAATAAACAACTCTATATCAGAAAGATGCAGCATTTCAATATACTTTTTAATACACTTTCTGGTGGTACTACTAACAATCCGCCACTCGCTGCTTTTGGAACACCTCCTGCATTGTTCCCCCCCTTACCCCTCGCCCCCACTCAAAATTTGAGAGAGTATATAGAATCCTTAGCTAGCGGCACTAGCATTACTGCCTCCACAGAATTTCAAACGATACTTACGAAAGTAACAAATCTAATACCCATAACTGAAAATATAAATGCACTAGAAGTTTCCTTAGCAGGCGAAATTAAAAAACCTAAAGCTGGGCCAGAATCTGAAATATACTCTACTCTCCACTTATTTAATCAAATTGAAGATCAAACTCCCTCCGCAGGCTACGAAGCTGGAATACTACAGTTATTAAATAAAAGACAGATTAAAGATGGTAGTAATATCATAGATTTAAAGCACCGAGAAGCTGCAGCTATCTCGCCTAAAGATGGACTATATCAATATAGTGGTTATGAGGCTAATAAGGACTATTTAAAGCCCACAAACTCACCCTCCATCAGTGGTCGCAATAAAGCACCAGACACGAGTACTTATCCTAATGAGGGCTGGGATCTAAACCAATTATTAACGACTAGATATATAGCTATTACGGATTTGCCACCATTTCTTACATTAACAAAAGCCCGAGACTTCCTTGCCGGTCTAAATGAAGTCTATAAAGACATGCAGGCATCTAAAAGCCCGGTAATAAAAGAACAGCTTAAGGTCTTCGATCTATGGTTAAGAAATAATTCCTTCTCACCTATTAGTGATGCTGCTTTAAGAGGAAAAGATAGCCTTGAAGCAGATATAAATATATTAGACCATATAACAAAAGGTGCTACTGATGCTACTGGTAATATTACAACCACAACAATAAACACCTTTCTTACAGCTTCAAAAGCAGCTGCAGTAAATAATAAAAAACTCCTTGAAGATCTTGATGATATTAGAACTGCTGGTAAAGGCTTTGCGCAGAGGATTGACGATGGTTTATCTGCAACAAAACTAAGAAATTATTTTCAGGAAAATATTTTTTACCCTAGTGATGCTCCTTTTCCCAAAGCCCTTCCAGGTGACACTAGAGCAGATTTAACTAAAGACTATTTTGGCTGGCCTTTGAATAACAGTAACTTACCTGTATTTGGGGTAAATATCTTTGGTCGTGATCCAATTTCAGGAACTACATACACAGTACCGTCAAATATACAGGCTTATTACGCTAATGCAAATTCAGGAGTTGCATACACCACAGCAGCAGCAGCAGCTCCCCCCATGCCTGCCCGTATAGTCAGCAACTCCTATAAAAACTTCGGAAAGAGCGTGCCTCTAGATAATCCGTATCAAAAAATCATGGAGAACATTAACACTCTACTCACCGCACTTACAGCGGCAGAAACAGCAGGGCATTATAACAAAGTGAATCTCTATAAAACCATGATTAAAAACCTTCTTGGTGAAAGCAGCGAAGCACCTAAAGCTGCTTTAGTCACCTTAGCTTCCGCAGAGAATACTCCTCTTACTCCTCTTATTCTGCCTGGTGACCCTAGTTTAGTAGATACTACAATCGGCGGACTCACTTATGGTACTAATAACTACCCTAGCACTAATATGAAAACAAAAATCCTAGATGCACGAAAGACAATAAACGAGACAATAAACCCTGCCAAATATAAAGGCACCATTAATAGTGCAGCTCTTGCTAATTTTGCACTTAGCAGTAAAGCTGATCAACCAACTACTATGCGTACTGTAGGCGTAGAAAGCAAAAGCATTCAAGAATTAGCTATTTTACTCTACATCATGCAAATGTTTGAACAGAGTAACTGGGACTTTGAAAAATACATTAATGATACTTCTAGATATGAGATAGAGGCAGCTGTCGAATAAAATGGGCGTGTAGCCGAAATCTAAGAAATAAGATCCTTCTTAAACTCAATAGCCGTCTCAGATTTAATCTTAGTCGCAGCTTCTACTAAAGCTAAGAATAATGGATGAGGTCTGTCTGGTCTAGATTTAAACTCAGGATGGAACTGACAAGCCAGCATAAATGGATGATCTACTATCTCTACTATCTCCACTAAAGAAGCATCTGGGGATAATCCTGAGACTTTAAGACCCGCTGCTTCAAGCATATTCTTATATTTATTATTAAATTCATAACGGTGACGGTGTCTTTCATTAATCAAAGGCTCACCAGCAGAACTGCTTGATAACTGGCGAGCACGCTGATAGGCTTCATAGGCTTTAGTATTCGTCACCAAGTGACAAGGATATGAGCCTAAACGCATAGTCCCACCTTTATCTTGGACACTCTTCTGATCATGCATTAAGTGAATAACTGGATCTGGCGTACGAGTATTAAACTCTACACTGTTAGCATTCTCTAAGCCCAAAACATTACGGGCATATTCTATAACTAAACACTGAAGACCTAGGCAGAGACCGAGTAAAGGGATCTTATTAAGCCGTGCATACTGTATTGCGACTAGCTTACCTTCTATACCTCTATCCCCAAAACCGCCTGGGATACAGATAGCATCTATATCTGCTAAAGCCTTATTTGCATCCTCTAATGAATTAATATCATCAGAGAGTACCATAACTAACTCAAACTGCTGCCCAAATTCTGCACAAGCATGCCTCAGTGACTCTATTACAGATATATAAGCATCTGATAATTTAATATATTTCCCGACCAAAGCGATTCTCAGCTTACAATCTGGCTTACTTTTAATTTTACCAACCGTTTCCTTCCAGCTAGTTAAATTAGGTTCACTACTTTCTAAGCCTAATTCATCTAAAGCTCTATTCGCTAAACCTTTATTCTCAAGCATTAGCGGCACCTCATAGATACTGCTACAATCTGAGCTTTCAATAATATTAGAAAAAGGCACATCAGTAAACAAACTTAGTTTCTCTCTTAAATTCTCTGGAACATCTTGCTCTGAGCGAAGTACGAGTATATTCGGATGAATACCTTTTGAACGGAGTAGTTCCACACTGTGTTGTGTGGGTTTCGTTTTCAGCTCATTCGTAACTTTAATATTAGGAACTAAAGTAACATGAATATAGAGTGAGTTATTTTTACCAGCGTCTTTCTTAAACTGCCTTATAGCCTCTAAGAATATAGAACTTTCTATATCACCTACAGTCCCACCCACTTCTACAATCAGAATATCAGCTGAGGATTTTTCAGCTGCCTTTCTAATACGGTCTTTAATCTCATTCGTAACATGGGGTACCATCTGCACAGTTCCACCGAGATACTCTCCACGACGCTCTTTAGAGATTACATCTGAATAGATTTTCCCAGCCGTAACGCTGTTCGTTTTCTGTAAATTCTCATCAATAAAGCGCTCATAATGACCTAAATCTAGATCTGTCTCTGCTCCGTCATCTGTAACAAAAACTTCACCATGCTGGTATGGTGACATAGTACCCGGATCTACATTTAGATAAGGGTCTAGTTTCTGTATAGAAACCTTATAGCCCCTGGATTTTAACAACCTGCCTAAGCTAGCTGAAACTATTCCTTTTCCTAAGCTACTTACAACACCACCTGTAACAAAAATATACTTCGTCATCTCTTTAGAACCTGATACTTAATTAGAACTAACCATTTTAGGTACTTTAATACCTACGCCTTCCTGAATTTCTTCTTTATCAGGTAAATTAGCTATCATAGATTCTAATAATTCTTTAGAACTAGCTAATGGCTCATCTTCTCTCACTACATTTGCCAAATCAAGAGGACCTGTTAACGGTTGAATATTCTTAGTATTCATCTCACTTAAAGTCGCTACATAATCAAGAATCCTAGAAAGGTTTCCAGACTGCTCTTCTAGCTCTTCCTCCGTTAATGAAAGTTTCGCTAAGTTAGCTATCTTCCGCACTTGCTCTTTCTCGATGCTCATGTCTTACGATTTTAGCATAGCGAGACCGCTGCACAACGAAAACGCAGAAATTGGAGTTCGGCAGCAGTGCCTATATACTCACTCGAGCTTCTAAAGCCTTAACGATAGTAAGCTCATCAGCATAATCTAAATCAGAACCCAAAGGTAAACCATAAGCAAGGCGAGTAACTAAAATAGATCTACTCAGTCTCGAATCAGCATCCCCCACAGCAGTGCATATATCTAACTGCGATAAAGCTCTTTTTAAAAACAGCATAGTAGCCTCACCTTCAGTACTTGGGCTAATAGCAAAGATTAGCTCTATCTCTCCCTGCATAAGCTTAAGGCGTTCTACTAAAGGACTAATATTTAAATCAACACTAGAAATACCGTCTAAAGGTGATATCAAGCCACCTAGTACATGGTATTTTCCTCTAAACTCTCGGGTTTTTTCTATAGCGATAAGATCCTTTACCTCAGCGACTACACACAGAAGATTCCCATCTCGTTGATTATTTAAACAGATCTCACAGACCTCATCAGAAGTTAAATTAAAGCAATACTTACAATATTTAATATCATTTTTAGCGATACGTACCACTTCAAGAAAACGCTGTACCTGCTCTGTTGATTTTTTTAACAAGGAAAAAGCCATTCTCTGAGCAGATTTAGGACCCACTCCTGGAAATTTATTAAATTCTTCTATAAGCTCAGCTAAAGCTCTAGTGTACTCCACAGAACAACCTATTCCGCAAGTCCCATGCCTTCAGAAATTAGCTTTAACTTAGCTTTAGTAAGGTCGGTAGCCATCTCCGTGGCTCTTTTAATAGCACTAACAGCAGCTTTCTCTATTACGGGACAGGCTTCTGCTAAACTTGGATACTTAATTGCTAAAAGATTATAGTTAATCTTTAAAGATCTGAAATCACCTTGAGCGGACATAGTAACATCGACTATTCCATCATAAGAACTAGCCTCTAAAACTTTATGAGAAAGCTCTTCCTGAACCTTCAGAAGACCTTCTTGCATATCTTGGGCTTGTTTTAAAGCTTTTTTTAGGTCTTGCTGATCCATGGCGAATTATTATTATAACCTATTATGTTGGGTAAAACTGCCATTATGTTCGTCAATAGTAGCCTCTACTGACAAACACTACATTCTTCCCCTACGCTAACCTGTCTTCTAACTGCTGTATTATCTACTGAATCAGCTTCTATAACGGATTCTGATCTTAAATAATATAACGATTTAACACCTAGCTCATGAGCAAGTACATGCACATCATTAAGCTGTTTACCGCTGATTGGTGATTTTAGGAAAAGATTTAAAGACTGAGACTGGCAAATATATTTCTGTCTGTCAGCAGCTTGAATAATTAGCTCTTTCATATCTAACTCATATCCAGTTTTAAAAATCTTTTTTTCTTCATCAGTTAAGAAATCAAGATTTCTAACGCTACCTTTATCTTCAATAATTTTTCTCCAGATTTCAGGTTTATTCTGTCCTTTCTCTTCTAAAAGCTGCTCTAATTGTAAATTCTTAACAAGAAAGCTTCCACTTAGAGTTTTCTGTAAGTAAGCATTTCCAGCGATAGGTTCTACACAAGGAGTCGCTCCACCACAGATAACTGAAATATTTGCTGTAGGTGCTATAGCTATAACATTACTATTACGCTGGTTTCCACCATCAGGACAAACACCACGTTCATCGGCTAGATTTACAGAAGCCTGTTTCGCATACTTATGAATAGTACTGAATACTATTTTATTTAAAGAGCGAGCTTGAACACTCTCGAAAGGCATTCTATTCCTGAGTAATAAACCATGCCAACCCATAACACCTAATCCAATAGATCTTTCCTGAGTCGCAGACTGAATGGCACGCTTATAATCACGGGAATCTACACCATAGATAAAGTTATCTAAAACATTATCTAAAGCCTTAACCGCAGCATATAAAACAGATTCAGCCTCATCCTTCCACTCGTCCCATCTTTCTAAATTTAGAGAACCTAAACAGCAAACAGCTGTTCTTTCACGATTTGTAGGTAAAGTAATCTCAGAACAAAGATTACTCTGCTTAACGAAAAGCCCTTTATCTTTATGGTGCTGTGGAATAGTCTTGTTAACTGTGTCTATGAACAGTATATAAGGTTCACCAGTCTCCACTCTATTTTTAAGAATTTTACGCCACATCTCAGTAGCATCTACGGACTTAACGACTTCACCACTGTGAGGACACAGTAAATCGAATTTAATCTTAGCCTTTACACAACGCATAAACTCATCAGTGATAGTTACACCATGATGAAGGTTTAAACATCTGCGATTATCATCACCACCAGTAGGTTTGCGAATATCGATAAATTCTTCTATGTCTGGATGACTAATATCCATATAAACAGCGGCTGCTCCACGCCTAGTGTTCCCTTGAGAAACAGCTAAGGTAGCACTATCCATAACTTTTAAAAAAGGAACTGTACCAGTAGACTTACCACCAGAACTAAGCTTAGAATTATGACCTCTAACCTCAGACCAGTTAGTTCCTATTCCACCGCCGCCTTTAGCAAGAAAAGCGTTCTCTTCATAAGTTTTAAATATATCTGAAATCGAATCCCCGACAGTATTTAAGAAACAAGAAATTTGAGCACCTCTGCTCGTCGCAGAGTTTGTTAAGACTGGAGTCGCTGGCATAAACCAGTTTTTAGACATTAAATCATAAAGACTCTGAGCTAATTCCTTGTCACCACGAGCTATACCAGCTGATACTCTTGCAAAAAACATCTGTATATCTTCACAGATAACACCCTTGCCATCTTTCAAGAAATATCTGTCACGTAAAGTCTCTAAACCAAAAAAAGTAATATATTTATCACGACTATAGTCAAGCTTAATACTTCTCTGAACACCTTTATCGCCACGATATTGTGGAGAATCCCAGCTAGCCTTCTGTCCCACCTGAAGCTGAACTTTCTTCAAAAGCAGATCACGAGCTAATTCCAGATTATTATTGGAAAGGGCATCAACGATGGATGCTTGTTTGTTACTAGTATCTATCTCGGCAATTGACATATATTTTAGATTTCTACATATAGCTAGACTTTTTCAAGGACTCACCATATATAGCGTTAATCCCTCTATCGTAACAGTA
>JBMOEX010000058.1:0-14679 GCA_049314535.1 Vampirovibriophyceae bacterium
TCTGCTTAAGCTGAAGTAAGTTATTCGCAAAGCTACTTAAATCAAGACTCACAAAGCTAATATTAATTTGATGTTGAGCTAAATATAATAAAACGAACTCAATTACTGAATTAATCTTAGGTATAAGCTGCGGAAAAACATTTATCAAAGCTTGTGCTTGAATAAATATTACAGGAAAACCATTAATAATTAGAGTGATCAAGAGTCCAACAAAAGTCAAATAAATTATGGCAACAGACAAAGCGCGAGAGCGTATGTAGTGAGTTAAAAAATCTACAGGCTTAGATAGTAAATAATTAATAAGGACGCCTATAAAAAAGCTTGCACTAATATCTGAGACTTGAGCAACAGCAGAAAGTACGTTATTAACGATAAAGAAAAATAAAGAAATAACAAAAAGTTGATAAGTTCTTAATTTCCAAATAGATAAAATTCTTGATTCATTAGCCACAGTCATTTTAAATTATAATGTCATCATGCAAGAACTGAAAATAAAAAGAGTCAAAAAAGAAATATTTTTAGACTTAAGTGGATTTGACATTAAAGATAAAGGCTTCACTCAAAAAGTCGAAGAAGAGCTAAACCGCTCAGCAAGCTTCTTTTCAGGCAATGCTGTCTCTATCATACTACCAGAATTAGATAATACCGAAGCAGACTCTGAGATAAGCAAGCAAATTAAAGCGATACAGAGTTCACTAAACAAAAATAATGTCTCACTGAAAGCATCTTACTTAGCTGGAGACATGGAGAATATGCTGCATAGCAGTTCAGAAGCTGAGCCTACACATAGCTTAAATGACAAGATCGAAAATACTACAGATAAAGAACTGAATAGTGATCAAGAATATAATATCCCTGAAACACTTTATGTAAAATCTGGTCTGAGGGCCGGTCACTTAATTCGTTACCCTGGTAATGTAATTATCTATGGTGACGTTAATCCATCTGCTGAAATAATTGCAGAAGGAGACGTTATAATTTGGGGAACTTGCCGTGGCATAGTTCATGCTGGTTCGAATAGAGATAAAAATGCTTCAATATCAGCTCTAAAATTTAATAATTGCCAATTACGAATCTCTGAGAGCAATCTAGATTTATCTCGTAATAACATTAAGACTAAAAGCTATAAAAATAACTTTTTTCATGGTGCTGAGCTTGCAAAATTAGAAAATGATGAGATAATTATATACATATCTTAATTAATTTATTAGGTTTATGAATGGCAGAAGGTAGAGTTATTGTAATTACATCAGGCAAGGGCGGAGTAGGTAAGACTACCACCACTGCTAATATTGGGGCGGCTTTAGCGAATTTAGGTAAAAGCGTTTGCGTAGTTGACATGGACATCGGCTTGAGAAATCTTGATATCCTTATGGGGCTTGAAAATCGCGTGGTCTATAACTTAGTGGATGTAATCGAGGATACTTGTAAAATAAAACAAGCTTTGGTTAAAGATAAAAAGCTCCCGAATCTATCTTTACTTCCTTCAGCACAGACAAGAGATAAGAACTCAGTTAATGAAGAACAGATTAAAGCTTTAGTTGCAGAACTGAAACTTATGTTCGACATAGTCTTAGTGGACTGCCCAGCTGGTATAGAGTCTGGCTTTCAGAACAGTATAGCTGGAGCTGATGAAGCCATCGTCGTGGTAACTCCAGAGATGTCATCAGTGAGAGATGCTGATAGGATCATAGGATTATTAGAAGCAAGAAAAAATGAACTACATAGTTATAAATTAATCGTAAACAGAATTAAACCAGATTTAGTCAGTGCGAATCAAATGATGAGCATAGATGATATCTGTGAGATTCTTTCAGTAGATCTACTTGGGATAGTTCCTGATGACGAAGATATAGTTATTTCGACTAATAAAGGTGAGCCACTGTCTTTGACTCCAAATAAATCTGCTGGACAGGCTTACAGAAATATAGCGATGAGAATTTTAGGTACTGATGTACCTTTCATGGACTTAAAAGCTAAGGGGCTTTTCGGTAAAATAAAGGCAATATTCAGGTAATTTTATGGCTATTAAAACATTTTTCCGCAGCTTATTTTCTAAACAAGATCCCAGTGCTGCTACGGCTACGCACAGGATGAAGTTAATGCTAACTCACGACAGGCAGCAGGTAAACCTTGGTGTAATGGAGCAAATGAAAGCTGAAATATTAGAAGTTATTTCTAAGTACTTCGACATAGATCCTCAAGAAGCTGAGTTTATCATTCAAGCTAGTAATCAAGACGCTGAATCCATTTTTTCATCTAAAGTACCTTTAATTAAAGGTGTTAAGTTTAAAAATGCTAAATTAAATAACCATGACTCAAACAATTCAAAGGAATCTAAAGCAAGAGATAAGAACAAATTATCTACTACCGCTTCCTGAACTTATCTTTAAAGCACAGAGCATACACAGAGAGTTTCATAATCCTAATGAAGTTCAGTTCTGTACCTTAAGTAATATAAAATCTGGGGCCTGCCCTGAAGATTGCTCATACTGCTCACAGTCAGCTCGCTACGACACAGAATCTGAAGTTTATTCATTAATGAACCTAGAAAAAGTTTTAGCCGAAGCTAAAGAAGCTAAAGCTAATGGTGCGACTAGATTCTGCATGGGAGCCGCTTGGCGCTCTGCACCTGATAACTACCAGTTCGAGAATGTCTTAGAAATGGTGAGAGCCGTTAAAGAAATGAACATGGAACCCTGTGTAACACTAGGTATGCTAAAAGATGACCAAGCTCAAAGACTTAAAGAAGCTGGTCTTCACAGTTATAATCACAATATAGATACATCTAGAGAACATTACGCTAACGTCATCACGACTAGAACCTTTGACGACAGGTTAAATACTATAAAGCTAGTTCAAGAAGCTGGAATTAATGTCTGCTGTGGCGGAATTCTCGGTCTTGGAGAAACAAGAGAAGATAGATTTAGTTTTATAGAAACTCTAGCAGAACTAAACCCTCAGCCAGCTTCAGTACCGATAAACCTTCTAGCTCCTATAGAAGGTACACCGATGTATGAAACGATGAAGGATAATCCTATTGATAAATTTGAGTTAATTAGAACCATCGCTACGACTAGAATCATGATCCCTAAAGCTCAAGTAAGGCTTTCCGCTGGTAGATTAGATATGTCAGAAGAGCTGCAAGCGATGTGCTTTATAGCTGGGGCTAACAGTATTTTCTCTGGTGATAAATTACTTACTACAGATAATCCCAGCACTGGAAAAGATTTTCAACTTATGGATAAGCTGGGGATGCAGGTTAGACAGAGTGTAGCTCAGAATTAAGGTCTCCCCTATAAAATACTTCTGATTACCTAAGACGAGGAAGCCAAAAAACGGCAGAACCATCCTTCGCGAAGATAAAGCCGAGACCCACACCGACAAGCAGAGCGACAGTAGCCTTAAACTTAGTCATCATACTCATACTAGGTTTTGCGTTTGGAGGTGTATTTGGATTTTCTTTTTCAATCTCATTTTCTTATCTTTTGCCATAACCCAGAAATTGTTCTTCTGTAAAAGCATCCACCCACAACTCTGAATGCTCTAAAGCCCTTCCCTTCATTTCAAGAGGCTTGATAATCCACTTAGTAATTTTATATTTAGAAATCACTGTAGATAAAGCATCCAAATCATAGACCGACTTAGATGTCAGACAAGTAATTATATAAAGATCAGGAGAAAAGTTTCGCTTAGTCTTATCTAAAGCAGACTCTAAACCCTTTTCTAAATAAGGGTTTAGGAACTCCAGGAATTGAATTACTCGCTTGTAACTCAATCCAGAACGCCTTAGTAAATTATGTGTATTTTCTAGACCATCTAAGCTTACGTAAATTGCATTAAAGTCCAATTCTAATATTCGTGAATAATAGGCTGGACTAAAAGTTGCGTTAGTAATGAAACTCACTTCTAATCCCCAATCAATCAAAGTGCGAGCTATATAGAAAAAATCTTTATGTAATACAGGCTCTCCTCCAGATAAACAGACATGCCTGATCTCTTGCCCTGCTATAGGAGTAGAATTGTGTGGCACTCTACTTTTCGAAATCTCAAATTGCAAATGCTCAAAAGGCTCTCCCTTTAAGAGTTTCTCTACTCCTTGAAGAATTTCACTAGTAGTCAATTCATTTTCACGTGCATTACCTGAACTTTGATCGCAATGGTCACAGAAAAGATTACAACGATTAGTCAGGTAAAGTAGAACTGTTAATTCCACTCTATAACCTCAGTCTCTGAGATATTTTTAGAATTCAAATCAAAATTAATACCTACAAGTAAAAGTTTTTTATCTTCGACATTTTCATATTTCTCATAATATTTTTTTTCTTTAATCTGCTCCAATGCTAGTCTAGATGTCGAATTCACCTTAAACTCAAACAAATAAATTTTAGAACTCGTTTCTAAAACCATATCTATACGACCTGAGCTAGTTCTATCTTCGGTATTAACCATAAAGCCCGTAACGCGCATCAATAAATAAAAGAGTAATCGAAACATTAACTTCACGATTAGGATAATCTAAAAGATAAACTCTTTCATCCCCAAACATCTCTATATTCTTTATAGTTAAATAACCAGTGTCAACTAAGATTGGTAATAAAGGCAGTGACTCTATATCATAAGTCACCAAATCATCGTGCTTGATCTCTTTAATATTCTCAATCTTATTTAATTCAGAAAGACCAAAACCATCACGTTTAATTAAATCAATCAAAAATCGAGGAGTACCCGTTTGAAACCAATAATTCAGAAAGTCTTTTTTCTCTAAAGCCGACATAAGAGACCATGGATTATATACTCTAATATCCTTTTTAGAAAATCTGTAGCCGTTGTACCAATATTTAATTTTAGCTAAGGTCTCTTGAATACTTAGGGATTGGCTGTCTGCTAACTGTTTTAAATAATCTGGAAAATATTTTAATATTTCCTCTTCCGTATAACCCAGTAATGTCGTAAAACTGTCTTCCATACTAATATCTACTAAATTATTCAAGCCCGAAAAAATGGAAGTTTTAGAAAATTTACTAACGCCCGTAAAAAAGATAAACCGAATATATTCATCCTCATCTTTTAAAGCTTTATAAAAATTACTTAATAGAGTCCTATTTTCAGAGGCTAATTCTAAATTTAAAATATTATCAATGATGGGGTTATCGTACTCATCTATTAAAATAACGACCTTCTCTTGAAATTTTACAAATAATGCTTTAATTAAATGCCTGAAAAGCCTTTCTGGAGAAGAGTCTAAAGAGAGTTTTAGTTCATGACTCTCCGCTATTTCTAAAAGAGATTTAATTAAACCCTGCTTTAAGTTATGAGCAGAATCAGACTCTATTGCCGTAAATGAAATTTTAATTACAGGATAAGCCTTCCACTGATAATCAGAACTATCTATCCATAAACCTTTAAAAAGCTCTCTGCGATTAGAAAAAATCTCCTCTAGCGTAGAGATTAATAGTGATTTACCGAAACGCCTCGGGCGACTAAAAAAGTAATTACCAAAACCATTTTTTATAAGTTCATAAATATATTTAGTTTTATCAACATAAATAGTATTTTCAAGAATTAACTTCTCAAAAGACTGAATACCAATAGGAAGTTTTTTTGGCTCAGGTAGCATAACTGATCTTCATTATACGTGACATAGAATTCTTTTTTAAAAAAGCCTTTAAAATTCCTCTATCCTCGTAACTTATACTAAAATTAATTTAAATGCTCGCAACTAAACCAAACATAATCAGCAAAACCTCTAAAATCCTCGTCCTTGACGAAGGTTTTTCAGCGGAAAAAGAAGTCGCTCTAAGATCAGGACGAAATGTAGCTAACAGCTTAGTTTCAGCAGGTTATAAAAATACTGACACCTTACACCTCAGTTCTAGAGAAGATTTAAAAAAAATAGTTGAGCTTAAAATCGCTCATGAGATCGACTTGGCTGTTTTGATGACGCATGGAAGGTTCGGTGAAGATGGCTGTATACAAGGCTTTCTTGAATTATTAGAGATACCCTACACGGGCTCTAATGTTAAAGCGAGTGCTAACTGTATGAATAAACTTACTACTAAAGCTTTACTTACAGCAAATAACTTAGATGTTTTCCCTAACTTAAATTTAGAAGATTTACTAAACGAGAACGACCTAAAGAAAACAGTTCCAGCAGAGCAAAACAAGAATAATAAATTTCCTATAATTCTAAAAGCTACCGCAGAAGGATCAAGTGTGGGGGTAGAAAAAATAAACTCCTTAGCTGAATTTAAAGAAAAACTTCTATCAGAACCTCAGCTAGAAACTGAGCTCAAAGCTAAAACACATATTAAAACCTTTATAGAACCGTATACTCAAGGAATAGAAGTTACGACTAGTATACTTCCCTATAATGAAGAACTCTATAAACAGCTAAACCTAAATCCAGAAGAATTAAAGAAAAACTCAAAGCTTCTCATTGACAATGATTTAATCTCATTACCTATTTTAAAGCTAACGCCTAAAAAAGAGTTCTATGACTATGAAGCTAAATACACTGCTGGTTTAACTGAATTTGAACTACCAGCCGTGCTTCCAGAAGGTCTTACAGAAAAAATTCACAGAGCCGCTCTTAAAGCCTACAGAACTTTAGAATGCTCTGGCTTTGCCAGAGTGGATTTCATCATCGAAGTGAAAAACAGTTCAGAGACAGCATCTCACGACACTAAATATAATCCTTATATACTAGAGCTTAATACCTTACCTGGTATGACAGACACCAGCGACTTACCAGCTCAAGCTAAATCAGCAGGAATAGACTCACAGAGCTTAATTGAGATTTTAATTAATTCAATTTAATGAAAAACTTCCAGATTCAGCTCTCCATAACGATTTTAGCCATCCTCTATGGATTTGTGTTTTTTGCTGATTATATAGCTCCCTATAATCCTTGCGAGCAAAATAATAAAGCAAGCTATGCTAACCCCTCTAAATTCGGCGTAGATACTCATGGCATTTACGCTTATCAGCAGAAATATATTTACAATCCCAAGTCCTATAAAAAAGAAACTCGAAATACTAAGCAGAAGATTTATCTGGAATTTTTCACCCCTAAAAAGCTTATCAGCACAAGATTAGCGGCTAGTATTCATAGCAAAACAGCTTCAAAGAAACTCACTCAGCGAAATGAAAATCTTAAAGCGAATTATAAAATCTACATACTCGGCACCGACCAACTCGGCAGAGATAATTTTTCACGTTTAATCCACGGAGCCAAACCCAGTCTTACAGTAGGCTTCCTTGCATTATTAATAGCATTCCCGATTGGGGCTCTTTACGGAGCGATCTCTGCTTACTCTAGTCCATTTATAGATAATATTTTAATGAGATTAGCTGAAGCGATGATGAGCTTCCCCAGTTTTTATTTATTAATAATTCTAGCAGCTCTGCTGCCAGCGAGCCTTACGAATATAGAACGCTTTGCTTTAATTACTATAATTCTGTCGTTTACTGCTTGGGCGGGCTTAAGTAGAGTTATTCGCGGCATTCTCCTTGCCATTAAAGAAGAGAATTATGTTAGCTCTGCTAAATTAATGGGCGCAAGCCCCCCAAGAATCATCACCCAGCATCTAATCCCCCAGAGCTTTTCATACTTAATAGTCGCAGCGACCCTTTCTATACCAGGTTTTATCATAGGAGAATCAGCTTTAAGCTTTCTTGGTTTTGGTATAAATCAGCCAGACCCAAGCTGGGGTAATATCCTTAGCGAAGCTAAAGAACTCAGTAATTTATTTCATCGCCCACAGATGTTAATCTATCCTTCTCTCTTGATTTTCCTTGCGGTTTATAGCTATAACGTGCTTGGTGATTATCTGCGAGATAAATTAGATACGCAGCATTTATAAGTAATAAACCCACCTAAATTCCCTGAGACCGCTGTACAGCGTGCAGTTTCAAGACCAACGCAGAAAATGGAGTTGTGCAGCGGTCTCATTTTGCTAAAATAAAAATCAATGCAAAGCAATCTACTAAGCCTAGAAGATAAAGTAAAACAGTCTATCCGTGAGGTTCCAGATTTTCCGAAGCCTGGCATAAATTTTAAAGATATAACGACATTACTCCAGGATATAGAACTCTTTAATGAAGTTATAGAACACTTTACTAGAGAGCTGAAGACAGAAAATATCCATCATATTATCGGCATTGAATCTCGTGGGTTTATTTTTGCAGTTCCTTTAGCGATGAAACTTAATGTGCCATTTATTCCAGTAAGAAAACCGAATAAGCTTCCAGCAGATACTCTCAAAGAGACCTATGCACTCGAATACGGTGAAGACAGCTTGGAGATTCACTTGGATGCCTTTAAGCATCAGACAAATGAAAATATCCTAATCGTTGATGATCTGCTCGCGACTGGAGGTACGGCTTTGGCTACATCTAAATTAGTGACTCAGCTTGGTGCTGCTAAGGTGAGCTTTCTATCTTTAATTGAGCTTAGCTTTCTTAATGGCAGAGAGAAATTAGAAAGTGCTGGACTTGAAGTTAAGTCACTGATTAAATATTAAGCAGAATAAGCCAAAGAATCTTCATCTGGCTGACTTTTTATTATGTTTGCTATCATCTTAGGTTTCTTGAAAATGCAAGATATATACTTTAACCAAATACAATCTTCAAAACCTCTTGCCAAGGGCAAACTAAAACATTATCATCTCCATATCTACGCTTAGTTAAACTAGCACAAAGCAATACAGCATCTTCCCTCAAATCTTTAAAAGATTTTAAACCAGTTAATTTATTAATATCTACATTATCACTAGCCTTAATTTCGACGGCATAACACCTATCATCATAAGTTTCGATAATTAAATCCACCTCAGCACCAGACTTAGTGCGGTAATAGCTAAATTTATAATCTTTTCTAGAGTAGGATGCAAGTCTCATCGCCTCTGCTATAAAGAAGTGCTCAAAAGCTTCGCCAAATTCTCTAGTTTTTACTATTAATGGCGAATCTAATTTTTTAGCTAAAGCCCGCCTCACCCCTGTATCGAAAAAATAAAATTTAGGGTGCTTACTTAGCTGTTTGCGAGAGGATTTTGCGTAACCATAGAGATTAAAACCAATTAAAGTATCTTCCAGCACCTGATAATATTCTTGGACAGTTTTATAATCTACATAAATATCACTAGCTATATTTGAGTAGTTAATAATAGAACCATTCTCACTAGCAGCTAAATCTAGAAAACGTATAAAAGCACCTAATTGACGAATCTGCGCCTCCGCTTTTATTTCCTCTTCGATATAAGTTTTCGCATAAGATTTTAAAGTCTCACGCGCAAACACATCTTCCTTGTCTAAATAAACAGCAGGCAAGGTGCCTAAGTCTAAAGCTCGGGATAATTTAAAGTCTTTAGCTAACTCTAAGTGAGTTAAAGGAAATAAATTATAAGTAAGTGCTCTGCCTGCAAGCATATTAGCTCCCTGTCTCTTTAATTTCCTTGCACTAGAGCCACTCAGAATGAAGCTCAGATCTTTCCTTTCTTCGATCATTTTATGAACTATATTCAGCAACTCTGGTACACGCTGAATTTCATCAATAATTAAATGTGAAATAGATTTATCTAAAGTATTAATTTCTTCTATCAGTAAATGGGGCTTAGCTAATAATTTGAAATAAACTTCACTATCTAAAAGATTTATAAAAAGGCTGTGATTTTTAGAAAAGAGCTCCCTTAATAAAGTACTTTTCCCTACCTGCCTTGCACCAAATAAAAAAAAGCTTCTAGTTTTAGGCAGCTTTAAAGTTCTATGGAGCATACTCCTATTTTACCACCTAAAATAGAATTTTTATCCTAGAATATCTGATTAATAAATTCGCAAAAAGCTTCTTGAATTTATTCACACATAGCCCTGTTCTGTCTTGACACAAGGCGATCTTTGCATTAAGATAATAAATCGATGGTAGTCTCAACGACGAGATCTAATCAATCCCTCTCCACCCCTAAAGGCTTACAAGGCTTAAGGGGTAAAATTAGCGAAGCATTAAAGATACAAAGCCCCTCAATAAATCCTAAATCAAGAGCAAGAGCGATAGCCGCAATGCTAGTTCAAGCACAGTGTGATTTAGCATCAATAGACACAAGCTCACCACATCGATCCTCTAGATATCCTGGAGAAAATAATGGTAACTTTTATCACCATAAGCTTGGAATAGAAAATACCAGAGAACCCATCCCCTTAGAGATGTTAAGGTTCAGTACTCGCTCTAACTACTTCCAAAATGCACAAAATTCAATGCATAGATCAAATCTTATTGATAATCCAGATTATTTCATAACCCAATTAGGGAAAAGAGTTTCTGGTTTAGATTATAGTGGCGTTCTAAATGGATTCATATCAGAAAAAGCAAAATTAGATTTAAAAATCCCTCGCGATCAAGTAAAAATACCTGAAAACCTTTTAAACGGAATTAAAGCCGAAGATACTTCTGTAATTGAAAAAAGAAAAGAAGAGTATTTAAATTATAGAGAAGAGTTACTTACAAATATTGCTGAACGTAGAGTAGTCAAATTTAAAGTCTATACCGACGGTGATGGTAGTTTAATTGATAAAGCAAAAGACCCATCTAATACTCACGTTTGGGGAGAAGAAAAAGATTTTCATAATAGGATTATTCTTGCTATAGCCAGTTATTTAGGCTATGAAGAATCAATAAATATCACAACTCAACGAAGTGGCTTCCCTAACCAAAACGTCATAACTAAAAAATCAGAAGACGGCAGTATTAGAAAAAACTATGAAGTATTGTCTGGAACGGCAAATGAATTTGGGATATTAAATCCTTTTGATGAAAGGGGTAATTTAAAAGATTTATATTTCTTACTATTAAATACTTTTAGTACACAAGGCTTCGCTGGAGGTATTCACTTTGAACCATCTAATACGAGTAACATCTTAAGAACTCCTTACCCACTAATAATCAATCAGATGAATAATTTTATTAAAACATTTGAACAAATGAATAAAGGGGAAGATGGTATCGTAAATCAAATTCTAAAAGCAGCTCCTAACGCTACAGTCATCGAATACAAAGGAATTCCAAGAATCCTCAACACTGGATTAATGAAAACTAATTCAAATATTCCAGAACATCTTCTACTATACAAAACTCTTGACCATTTTCTTACTCTACACACCATTGAATGGGTTTTAAGAGATTATGTTAAAAGAGAAGAACAAGGCTTAGGTAAAGACTTTAAAGCAGAATTAAATGATTTCAAGAAGAGACTTTACTTTAATGGAATCCAAGATATTCCTAAAATTATTTTAGATCCAGAAGCATTAGAATCCGAGGGTGATTTTAAAAAACACATGAGGCTTGCCTCACTCATGCTTAGAAAAAGCGATATGGGCTGTTTTACACTACACCTACCTGAAAAAGAAAAATATCAAGTTTTCAAAACTATAGCTGAGCAGAGTCGAAAACCTGAAATGAAAGAATGGGCTAAGGAAAATTTTGGATTAGATAAAGATGAAGATATTTTTACTATTCAAGGTTATGACTTTTCAGGTTGGACTGCTGAAGATATAGGTAACTTAAATGACAAAAAATTCAAAGAATTAATTAATGACAATAAAATTCAAAAAGTAAAAGATTCAGAAAAACGGCCGATGCTGATTATAGACAACTTTGCTGGATATATTGAAATTACCAGCAGTATTCAAAAAAATCACTTAATAGATATAGACCATAGAATAAGGCAACAAGATGATTCTGGAACAATAATCCATGGAATCGGTGACAGTAAAAGTACAGATGGACCACTTCTACAAGCAACTCTAAACCCTACAGAAGAAGGAGAACCTAGAGGTTATGCCAATATAGTAGGAAATAGAATCGACCCTAATGAATTAATTGATGAGCTAATGGCTAAAAAAGGTTTAGATCAGAAAGCTAATGCTGCTGAAATTAAAGAAAATCTCTTAAGTAAAACTTTTATTCACCCTAATGTCTCATCATTACTAGCTTTCCAAGCAGGTCCATGGCAAGAATTACTTCAAGGCTTTGAGGAAATTGATGAATTACCTAATGTGATAAGAGATGATTTCAATAAGTGTAAATTTGTAAAACCTGTTGATACGACGAGAATCATAAAAGGAACAGGTAACAGCTTTAAGAATGACGCCGAACTATTAAAGAACTATAATGGCTTCAGTGGCAAAGAAACTGACAGAAGATTTATTGAACATGCCAGAAATACTGGAATATCTTCTTTAGCTCCCCTTAGCCATATCGAACCAGAAGACTTAACAGAAGAAAAATTAAATAAATTAGTTAGTAGAATGGAGGATCTGGGCTTCGAGAGAATGTTTCTCTACACGGATGATTCTGGTAATTATAATAATCTAGCAGACAGGAGAACAACGAACATAAAGATCGCTAAAGACTTAGGCTTAAGTAACCCCGTTTATCCACCTATGGGTTAATTTATTTATCAGTCATTTTACGATAGTAAAACTATTGACATCCTAATATAATTAATTATATTATTTTAAAATATATCTAGGGAATTATTTTAAACACGAGGAACTTAATAATGGCAATTACAGCAGCAGCAGCAGCAACACCAGCAACAAAAACTATAGGAGCAGCACTTCAGCTTGGCGGAACTAATGCAGTGGCACAATTCCTTGAATACGTAAATCAAGTCATAAGATTCGGCACTAAAATAGAAAAATCTAGTCAGGAAACTGATCAAATACTTAGGGAGCTAGTCCAAAAAGCGAATCAACAAGTTGGTAGATCTCTTGCTAAAGTAGTGCCAGTAGTAGTTTCATTTGCAGGGCCAGTAAAAGAAGACGGTAAAACAGGCACTCCTACTAATTTTCAAATTAATGGTAAAAATGAAGCTATCAACCTAGAAGATCATTTAAATAGTATTAATCCAAATGGCGCAAAATTTCAAGTTGAAGTTTTAAATGATTCTAATGCTTTAATTAACGCTGCTGCTATTAATTATAAAAACTTAGTTGAACTAGGAGATAATATCTACGAAGGCATTATGGGTACTGGTATGGGTGGATCTGGTGGCACTATTGCTAAAGAAGGCGTTACCAAGATTAACGCAAATGAACCTGGTCACGAAATAATGCCATACTTAAGCAAATTTGAATTAATTGAAGGTAAGGACAGGCAAGGAATGACAAGTCCAGTAAGTAAGAACACAGGCTACGTAGAACTTTACACAGCTGGTGGTAACACTAATGACAGAGGATTAATGGCGACCGTAAAAAACCTTAAAGCTATAGCAGCACCTACAAATGCACAGAATATAACAAATACAGAGTTAAGAGCTTGGTTCATTAAACGTCAGCAAGTAGTCGATTTACTAAATAAGACATTAGCAGAAAATGGCGTAAAAGATTCAGCTATTGAGGTTGGAGATCTTTACAGGAGCTCTATTATGAGTAAAGATAAAGAGTATTCTAATAAAGAGATTACTAAGGCTGCTAAAAATGGAGATGTACTTGCAAAAGCATTGGTTAATTTTACTTTAATCAGAGCTTCTCATGCATTAGCACAATCCATTAAGTCACAAGGACACAATAAACCAGTGGCACTGGTTTCTGTCACTGGTAGTTTTAATAAGGGTTTAAGAAATGCTGTAGATCCTAATGGAGATTTACAATTTAGAGTACTGAATACTGAATTAAAAACCCTTGGGCATCATGGTATTAAAGATAATGATCCAAAAAGATTAGTGCAGTTTGATCCAGAATTAGACGGTACACCACTAATCTTAGAAGAACGATTAAAAGCAGCGGTCTAAAAGATCCTAAAACACCCCCCGAAAAAGCTCAATAGCAGCAGCTTTCACATCCTCCTGCCGCATAAGCGACTCCCCAACGAGAAAGCCCTTAACCCCATAATTCATTAATCGCTTAATATCCTCAGCAGAGCTAATCCCAGACTCGGAGATAATAAATCTATCTTTTAGTCTATCTTTAAATTCTTCGACAAGATTAATCGTTGTTTCTAAATTAAAAACACTGAGAATAATTTTTCTAAAAGATGATCGTAACCCATCATGCATATTAAAACAGATTTACAAATAAGAGATCTAAAGAATACAACTAATCACCTTTCAAAAAATCATACTACTGAAAAAGATGCAATAAATGCCCCAAATAAAGATAGAGAACAAGCTTGGCAAATCAGCCAAGCTACTACTTCTACTCCGCAAGAAATATTAAAAATACTAAAGAATCAAGTCTTTAAAGATCTTAATAAAATACAAGATATTTATCAATCAAGCGTTTTTGATATTATAAGTGACAGCTCTTACCAATCTATTAGGTCACTGTGTGGCTTGCAAGAAAATGACTCAAAGTATTTAGATGTACTATTGGCTGCGTGTACAATATCTGAATTACAAAAAAATATAGAAAATATTTCTGAAGCAAGAGAACCACTTGAATTACTCAACAATAAAATAAAAATATTTTTAGAAGAAATTAATACTGCGGTGCTAAATAATTTAAAAGCTAACAAAGAAGATATTAGAAATACTTTAAACGATACAGAATGGATAAATTTTCTAAATCAAATTGAAAAGCTCCACGAAATAGTCTTTGAAATGCATAGTAACTTATGCATAACACTTAACGGGACTGTTGCCAATCCCAACGAGTAAATACCGATAAATATTTACGCTAAGAGTC
>JBMOEX010000059.1:0-13995 GCA_049314535.1 Vampirovibriophyceae bacterium
TTCGCTGAAATTTACTGAGCCAAAGTAATCTTTATAAGTCATGTGATTTTTCATACTGAATTTATCAATGGTTTTTTTGCTTCTTGCTGAATAAACTTAATTTTAAGGGATGGTTAAATATGAAACGCTTTCTTTGGTGCTTTGCATTAACACTATTATTCCTCATAGTTTTTTTGCAACTTCCCAAAAATCAGTAGGTCCAGCAGATCTACCATAAAGTTTATAGCCTGCTTTTACAGGTCTTCCACCATTTGGTTTTGTAGGCATGGGGATGATTAAGCCTTTAGAATCACCTCTTAAATAAGCTCTGAGAGCTAGAATTGAGCCATGGAAAAGTTCTTGGAAGCTTACTATTTGCCTAGTAGGCTCGGTGTAGATTTTGGTGTCAAGAAAAGTTTCTATGGCTTTTAAGCTAATTGCTGTTATATCCATCTCCTCAGGATGCTCTATCCCTAGAAGACGGTCATAGATAGCTTTATCGATATATCCTCGATAAGATTCCATTAAATCATAGACTAGTGCTGGGTATGAATTTGGGATGTGAATGAAACCATGATAAGGGCTTAATTTGTGGTAAATAATCCATCTTAAAAAAATTCCACTAACGAATTTAGAACTAGCATCAAGAGCTGCTGATAATTTATTCTCTGAGCGTCTTGTGTATTCACTAAAGCCGAGATCTTTGTAATATTTTTGCCAGTAAGCTCTTGCGTGTAAGGCTTCTATGTTAATCATTTCTTTCTGTGTATAGCCGTGAAGTTTCCAGTTCCAAGGAATATTAACTAACCACTCCATGGATTTAAATTTACTATCAAGAATTTTTTTACATACATGATTAGATTTTTTAATGGAATTACGAAAATCTATTTGCTTACTTAGAATATCGTCATCATAAAAAGGACTGATGCTAGGCGTAATCCAAGTAGCTTGAGCCATATTTCTACGGTGTATGCAGATGGGAACGGCATAGCGAGTACAAAGTTCAACAAATTCTTGATTGAGAGAATCGACAGATCCATAAAACATAATGGATAAAATTTCTGTGATATCTTTGCTTAAAGCACCACCTTTGTACTCAAAGCATATATTATTTTTTTTGATGGTGATTTTGTTGGTATAGGGCAACCAAATCGGAGTTCTTTTTGGCATGTTATTTTTATTGAATGCTTAGGTTAATAGAACATTATGGTACTATTTTTATGTATTTTGATTTGTAAACTGATAGATAGAATATAGAAAATACGGAGAGTCTCTCCGATAAGCGGGGAGAACAAGGCTCACCGAGAAGACCCGCACTCCGATAAGCGGGGAGAACAAGGCTCTAAACTTTTCTTTATCCTCCGATAAGCGGGGAGAACAAGGCAGAAGTAGAAAAAAGATACTCCGATAAGCGGGGAGAACAAGGCTTAATAGCTCTTAATAACTCCGATAAGCGGGGAGAACAAGGCCTATGAAAACAATAAAACTACTCCGATAAGCGGGGAGAACAAGGCAGACGTGGAATAACAAGAGCTCCGATAAGCGGGGAGAACAAGGCAGATAAATAAGAGAGCTGACTCCGATAAGCGGGGAGAACAAGGCTCCAGAGGATGCAAGTACCTCCGATAAGCGGGGAGAACAAGGCTTTAAGCCATTCAACTGACTCCGATAAGCGGGGAGAACAAGGCTTATTAGGACTCCCCTTCTCCGATAAGCGGGGAGAACAAGGCAGGTGCAGTTAGTTCTAGCTCCGATAAGCGGGGAGAACAAGGCAAGCACGTTCCTGACAGCTCCGATAAGCGGGGAGAACAAGGCCAGTGTCGAGCCAGGTTTCTCCGATAAGCGGGGAGAACAAGGCTAGCTGTAATTATCCCACTCCGATAAGCGGGGAGAACAAGGCTTAGTCGCAGAGCTGTACTCCGATAAGCGGGGAGAACAAGGCTTTCGGGCTTAAGTTTTACTCCGATAAGCGGGGAGACAAGGTTTAGCCTTCTTCTCCCAAAAATCCTTTCCATAAATCGCCTTTAAGGATTTCGTATGTTTTTATATTTCTATCTATCTTGCAAATCTCTGCTGGATTGATTTTTAATGAAACTTGCTGAAAAGAGTAGAAGAGCTAAACTAAAGTTAAAGAAACAATCTGAAATTAAACAGGGTTATAGGCTGCATATCGAAAGATTAAAGCTTAATTCTACTGGTGAAAAAGAATATGAATTTACCAGAAGCTTTAAATTTCCTATTGATATTGACTTGAATGCTCATGAGCAGATCTTTTTAGATATCGCAAATGATTATAAGGCTTTAGTTGGGAATTTTAATTTTAGTGACTGGCTTTCAGATAAAAGAAATAATTTTAGTTCAAGACCGTCTTTGTTGAAGTTTTGGCAGGAAGCACTGAGAAGAAATATTTTGATTGTAAAAGATAAGTCTGAAGCTAAAAAGCTGACAGATGTTATTGAAGGTATTTCTGATACACAATTAAATGATGCTTTTTTATTATTTCAACAAGATTTATTAAAAGAAGGCTACTCTGAAGTACTTAAGACCTCACGACAAAAATTTCAAGATTTTATTTCGATAGATCCCAAAAAATCTCGCTCATTAGATTATATTTCCAAGTACTTATTAAATGATTTACTCTTTAAGGAAATTAAGAATAAAACTATAAGAGAAGAATCTTACAAACAACAGGCAGATCTAGTAAAGAAATTTCTAGTAAAGAAATTTAATATTAGGATAGATGAGTTAGGCATCCAAGATATTCGTCAATTGAGATCAGAATTAGCTTTGGAGTATTTTAAAAAGGATTTAAGTATTCTTAAAGGAAATAATGAAAACGAAAATACATTTTTAAAAATAAGTAAAGAAGATTTGAAACGTCTGTTACCAGCTTTTAACTGGGAAGATGATGGTCAAGATTTTAATAAATTGCTTTATGCTTATCATTCACTTGCAAAGAAGCTCTATCGAGAAGAGCAAGAGACTTCTAATCCTAAGAAAAAAGAGAATGATAAAATTTTGGAAGCCATTACTGGACTAGCTAATAATCAGTCTGGACTTTCTAATTTTTTTATTGAAGCTTTTAAATCCAAGGGTGCTAATGGCGAAAACAATCTATTTGATTTACCTATTCAAGGGTTAGTTTTCAAATTAGCTTCTGCTGCTGATTACAGGACTCAGGTCGGTGGAATCCTGTCATCCTATACTACGAGTTTAATTAAAAGACGAGATGAGTTAAAAGAGGCGAAATCTACTTTTAATGAGGTTCTTAAAAAGATTAAAATAATTATTGGAGAGGTAAATGCCAAACACCTTGTTGATTTATTCTTAATTTTAGAGCGATCTGTCGAAAATTACATCCAGAATGTTAATGAAGCTACTTATGAGCTGTTTCTTTTAGATTTAGCCGAACTGAAAAGTCAGCTTAATGAGCTAATTCTTGAGGAGAAACCTTCTTCTGAAAAACAGCCTAAGCAGAAAAAAAGTAAATCTAAGAAAGAGGCATCTAAGAAAGACTTGCTTAATGAAGAGTTTTCCAAGCTAAACTTGGAGCGTCCGATTCGCTTTCCTGGTTATGCTAAAGAAGAGCAATTTAAGAAATTTTATTATGCTTATGAAATTTTTATGCGTCTAATTAATTTTTATCGAGATTTAATTCTACCAGTAGGTCAAAATTTATTAGTTAAAGAAGATTTACATGATTCTATTGTTGAGGAGAAATTTAGAGATGTTTTGCAAACTCTCGCTTATTTTTATGAAAATGCAAGTACTAGATTTCGTCATCTTTTAATAAAATATTATAGAGATACGCTTGATTTAGAGACGGTTTTGCGTTCAAATGAAATCAATTTAACCACAGAAGAGTTTTTAAAAAATTATAGAAGCTCTTTTAAGAAATTTTACGTTAGTAAATTTTCCAAAGCTCATTATCAACAATTAGTTTTTCCTGAAGATTTTGATTTTAGATCTAATCTAGAACAGCTTTTTAATAATTTAAGTATAAAGTGGGATTCAGTTTTAGATGGTTCTGAAAAGGATATAGAATCTCGTTTAGAGGATTTAGTTTCTGCTGTCGAAATTGAAAAAATGAGATCAGGGATTTATTTTTTTTATTATAAATTAAGTCAAGAAAACCAGTCTGTGATTGATAAGTATAAGAATGTTTTTTCTAATTTAGATAGAGATGAATATCTTGACTTGAAAACTTTTGATGCTTTAATCGAATACTCTTCTTCTGAATTGAGTTTTCAGAGACGTTTTCTGAATGTATTATTTACTACGCTCAGAGCTAAGCTCTCTATGCTCTCTCGTAAAGAAGAATTGGTTCGCTATGTTTTAAATCCTATTAAGTCAGAAGAGAAATTTAAATTGTTTGCTATTAGCCATGAAGAAAAAGGTTTAGCCTTCTCTCTTGCTTTACCTAAAGAATCTAGAAACTCTGATCAAATACTAGAAAATACAGAATATTTTGTCTATAAAAAAGCATCTAAAGAAAAAGATGGGAGTAAAGGCAAATCGGGTTTTAAAGAAAATAAGTCTAGGACTAAGCTTCCTTCTATGTTTCCTTTAAAGTCTTCTAAATATCAGATCCAGTTTTTATATAGAGCTTTTGAAAAGTCTTTTAATGAAAAGGGTTTAGATAATTATGATGGCGTGTCTTTAGAAATAGCTTCTTGGAGCTTGATAGCGGAGCAGAAGTTTAATATTAAGTGGGAAAAGCTTGTTGAAAATAATGCTTATAGTTATCCTGCACTCAGAGTTTCAGAGGATTTTGATTCTCGTAGAGTTTATGTTTCTATGCCGTTTACCTTCACTTCTAGTGCTGGAAAAGAATCCATCTTAAGGAATAATTTTATTGGTTTTGATGTCGGAGAGTATGGCATCGCTTATGTCGTGATTGAAAAGAAAGATACCTCGGAAGACCCTTCCTTAGAAGACTTTACTATTAAGGATAGCGGCTTTATCCACTCTCACTTAGTCCGTAAAATAAAAGATCATTACCGTGAAAACCAAAAGATTCAACGCTCTGCTACTTTCTCTAGACCTAATTCTAAGTTAGCTTTAATTCGTGAAAATGCTATTGGTTCACTTAGAAATCGTTTACACCATTTAGTGGTGAAATATCAAGCAAAGCCAATCTATGAATGGCAAATATCTAATTTTGAAACCAAATCTAATCGAGTAACTAAAATTTACAATTCGGTAAAGCGTTCAGATCCTTATCACAAAAGTGCAGTGGAGGATGCTTTAAGAAAGCATGTTTGGGGGGATAAGTCTTCAATTGGTGCAGAGGTTAATGCTTATGCGACTTCATATACTTGTAGCTGTTGTGCTAGAAGTCCTTATTCTATAAATAAAGATCAATCATATAAACTTACTCACTTACGAGAAGATCGCTATTTAATTAAAAATACTGATATGGCAGATTCTGGAGATGGAGATAAGTTTGAAGCTAATCTGTTTCTTAAATTTGAGAATCATGAGATAGATGGAAAAGAGTTATTAAAAGCACTTAAAAATTGGGCTAGACCACCTATTGAAGTGGTTAACAAAATTTTAAACTTGACCCCAGATCAAAGTGAAGAATTAGTTTCACTTCGTGGTAATTCTTTTATTTATCGTTGTCCTTTCTGTAATTCTATTACAGACGCTGATACACAGGCTGCTTTAAATATCGCTATTCTAGGTAGTTTAAAGAAGGTAAATAAGGATGATCAAGGCGATTCTAAGAAAGATTATGATCAGTTAATCTCTCTATTACAGAGTTCTAAAAATTCAGAATCAGGAAAAATTTTATTAGCAACTTTCCTAGAGAAAGGTTTAGATTTTAATTCCTACATTTCAGCTTAAATAAAATGATTTCTAGTTCCTAGTGCAACTGCTTCAAAACATAATCAGCAAAAGACTTTACCGATTTTTTCGCATTCTCTTTAGTAAGTAGCGTAATATGGGTATCCTCTAAGTCTGGCAGAGATTTATCTCTATATATATCAAGCCCACTAGGAACCATATTTAAAGGCAGTACTGTAATACCCATGCCTGCTTTAACTGCGGCAGTCGCTCCAGCGAAGCTTGGGCTGGAGTAAACGATTTTCCATGGCGTGTTAGCCTTATCTAGGGCTTCTAGCGCTCTTGCTCTGTAGACACAGGGCTTAGGTGATAAGACTAAGGGAAGCTTAGCTCCAGCTTTATTTTTATGCGTATAGTTATGAGCTGCTACCCAGACTAGTTTTTCGCTCCATATTTCGACACCATTCGGGAAATCATTCTGGTCATAAAGCTTTACTAGAACTAAGTCGAACTGTTTCTTTTTAAAACTGTTTAGGAGATTAAGGGTGAGGTCACATTCTACACTAACGGAGATACGAGGATGACTAGCTGAAAAGTCTGAAAGAACTTGATGTAAAAACACTGTAGCGAAATCCTCTGGTAGACCGAATCTTATCTCACCCTCTAATTCTGGTTCCTTGAAATAATCTATGGCTTCCTGCTCAAGTCTTAGTATTTCTTTTGCGTAAGTGAGCAGTATTTCTCCAGAGTGAGTTAAAGTATTTATGCGTCCTCTGTGGAAAAGCTGGGTTTTAAGTTGTTTCTCTAACTTCGCGATTTGCTGAGAGATGGCTGATTGGGTTATATTAATTCGATTCGCCGCTTGAGTAAAGCTAGTATGCTCAGCTAGAGCTATGAAACACTGTAAGCTAGAAATTTCTAGATTATTCATTATGTTAACTATTATAGTCGATCATTAGCAAAACTAATAGCCCTGATAATATACTTTAACTTTACTAATGAATAAACTTTAACTATTATGGTCATTGATGGAAGAGATAGCTATAATTCCAAATTTATTTCAGTTAGATTCATTAAGCTTGGTTATGAGTTCTCTTGTAATCATAGTGGGACTGGTAGTTGCTGCATATTCAGTGAGGTATATGAGTGGCGATACTGAGTATAAGGGTTTTTTTATAAGACTAATTATTTTAATCACTTCACTTATCTGTATGTTTAATGTAGATAATCTTCTACTTTTTGCTGCTCTGTGGGCTTTTAGTAATTTAATTCTTGTCATGATGATAGTTCATAAGGCTTTCTGGAAGCAGGCTTTAGAGTCTGGTATTCTAGCAGCGAAGAATTTTTCTCTAGGAATTATGAGTTTTCTTTTATTTATAGGATTGAGTTTTAGTTTAACTAAGACTTTTTCTATTTCAGAAACTTTAGTTTCTTTTACTAATATAGATCCAGTCTTTCAGTGTGTTCTATTGGCTTTATTAATAATTACGGCTATGACTCAGTCTGCTCAACTGCCTTTTCATGGCTGGTTAATGTCATCTATTAATACTCCGACTCCAGTCTCTGCTTTAATGCACGCTGGTTTAGTAAATGGCGGAGGATATTTACTCATTAAATTCGCTATGGTTTTAGGAACTCAATCAGCGAGTTTGCCTTTAATATTTATCATCGGTTCAGTGTCTGCTTTTACTGCTATGCTGTGGCTATTCGTGAAAAGCTCTGTTAAAGGAGTTTTAGTCTCTTCGACTATTTCACAGATGGGTTTTATGTTTATGCAGATAGGTTTAGGATTATATCCTGCTGCGATTAGTCATCTTTGCATGCATGGTTTTTTTAAAGCTTTTCATTTTCTTTCAGCAGGTTCTGCTTTCTCTGAGCTGAAAATTTTAAAACTTGCTTTAAATAAGGATATGAAGCAGGTTTCAGTGAAGGTGAATTTTTCAATGTCCTTAATTCTAGGTATCATCAGCCTTCTAGTATTTTCCCAGGCTTCACATATCTCGATTAATTTTGAAGACAGCAGTTTTATTCTTCTGATTTTTATTGCTATGGCACTGACAGAGCTTTCTTTTAATATTATTAAAGAAGCTCAGAAAACGATAAATCTTTATTTGACTTTTTTCTTAGCACTGCTTAGCTCTTCTGTAGTGGCTATTATTTATGGATCTTTCTTACATTTCTTTGAGCAGCTTTTAGCTTCTTCTGTGGTCAGCGAGACTTATAGACTTACAGCTTTACATTATCTTGTAAGTTCAGTGTTTATAATGCTTTGGGCTTTAATGCACTTTAAAAAAGATCTTTTAAGTTTACTGCCGATGAATTTAAGACTGCCTCTGTATGCATTTTTAATGAATTCCTCAAGAGCAAAAGCCTCTACCTATACTTCTTCAAGGGGGGATTATGCTTATTTAAAGGAGACTAATCATCTCTATCATTAAGGAAAATTTACATATGGATATTTTTAGTGAATATAATCTAAGTAATAAATTAAAAGAAGTCGTAGATAATTTCGAATCTGAAAAATTTAATTCAGCTATGGTACAGGCACTTATTTCAAATGCCTCTGAAATTATTGCTCCTTACTGGTCTTTAAAAACTTTCATTGCTGTAAATCCTTTGAAAGGCTTTGAAGATAAGCATTTTCTTGAAGCAGCGAAGCAAGCCAAGAAATATTTTTCAGCTAATTGTTTTTTGAAAAAATCTAAATATTTAGAACTATACGATAGAGAGGAAATATCATTAGCCGCATTGAATGAACATTTCGAGAAGATGGTAGAGGATGTAGAGCTAGATATCAGGGTTTTAGATAAAGAGATAAACTTAAAGAAATTTTTTTGGGAGATCTTTTTTTCTAGAGATTTAGAGTTTAAAGATTTAGCTAGTCCGTCTGCCTATCCGCATAGTAGAAGAGTTGAGAGTGGTGATCTGCTAGGTGATGTCAATAATTATATGATTAAAATCTTTAATCATTTTTTTGACGAAGGGATAGCTGTTTGGCAGATGCCGAATAGAGAAAAAGGGTTTTATGCGGCATGGAAGGCTTTAGCACTGTATGATTCTGATTTGAAACTAGATAGGCATTTGAAAGAATGGTTTGAGCAGCTTCCAGATTGTCCTGAAAGGGCTTTAATAGTTTTACTTGATTCACTTGGTATCAAGAGAGAAGATTGGGAAGAGTATTTGAAAGCTAGTTTAGCAGCTCTCCCTGGCTGGGCTTCATTTATAAAATGGCGTCACCTATATGCTCATATCCCAGAATATAAAAACTATCCAGCTTCTAAATTGGAGTATTTAGCTGTCAGGCTTTGTGTTGAAGCTATTTTCTTGTTTGATTATTTCAGGGTTAATAATATTCAGTTAACTTGTTTCGAGGAATTAGAAAGGCTTTTAGCTAAGCAGGTTTTAACTAAAAATTTCAAGTCTCTAGAGGAATTAGAGCGTGAAAGATATTTATTTACAGATGAAAAATTAAAAACCACACTTGGTAACCTTTATTATGCTGATTTCTCCTTACTTACTGATGAAGAGTTAACTTTAATCAGGGCTCCATTAAACATTTTTCTAGAAAGGGAGGCGATGATATGGCTTTCCGCTTGGGAAGATAGCTTTCAGAAGCCTATTATTGATGGTATTTATGGGAATTACAGGAAATCCTTAGTGGATGCTAATTCTTTAAATTTATCTAACTCTAAACAGCTTGCTCAAATGGTTTTCTGCATAGATGTTAGATCAGAGGGGATAAGACGTTGTATTGAAGCTGATTCTAGAATTGAGACTCTAGGCTTTGCTGGCTTTTTCGGCTTGCCGATAAGCTATAAGGAATATGATTCTGCTGAATTTAAGGATGCTTGTCCTGTATTGATTAAGCCAAAACACTTTATTGATGAGCAGGTGCATAGTTCTTGCTCGCATAAAACTGAGCAACACGAATATTCTAATTCATTACTGAAAATGATTTTTAATGTTTATAAGGCTTTAAAAGCTAATATTGCATCTGCGTTTATATTTGCTGAAGCTTCTGGACCACTGTATATGCTTAGTATGATGATTAGGACTTTAACCCCTTCTCTAAATGCTTTACTAAGCAGGATCTCAGCTGCAATTAAACCTAAAATATCCTTTGAGCCTATGCTGGATGTAAAAGATACAGTAATAAATGCTGCCAACACTGCTGATGAAGATATTAGTAGCATTGAAGTGAAGCGTATGTTTACAGGCTTAGCTAAAAAAGAACAGTTACTGTTCTCTGAAATGGCTTTAAGATTAATGGGTTTAACACAAAATTTCGCTCCTTTAGTGGTTTTCTCAGGGCATGGAAGCACTACTGAGAATAATCCTTACGCCTCTGCTTTAGACTGTGGAGCCTGTGCGGGTAATCATGGAGGCGTTAATGCTAAAGCTTTAGCGAAGATTTTAAATAAAGCTGAAATTAGGTCAGAGCTTGCTAAAAGAGGAATTAATATTCCAGATTCTACATTATTTATAGGTGCTGAGCACAATACGACTACTGATGATTTTGAGTTTTATGATTATGAGCTGAATACAGATGAACAGAGAACTCTTCTTGCTGATTTACAAGAATCATTAGTACAGGCTAAAAAAGAGAATAATGCTATTAGACAGCTTAGTTTCCTTTCTTCAAGAGATTTTCCCCATGATGGGACTGCTCACAAACGTGCAAGTTCAAGGCTGAGGAGGACGAATGACCGCAGTGTAATTTCCAGCGATGCCGAGTATGCGATACCAGTATCGTATGCGAGCAAGCGGAAATACAAGCTTCGCTTACTTAAGGTACATGAGGATCATGAGGACGACGAAAACGCGGAAATTGGAGTTTGTGCACAGTCCCTGAGAAGGTCTATGGATTGGTCTGAAGTCAGACCAGAGTGGGGACTTGCTGGAAATACCTGTTTTATCATCGGTCCTCGTAATTTAAGTAAGGGTTTAGATTTATCTAATCGTGCTTTCATGCACTCTTATGACTGGACTCAAGACTCTAACGGCTTACTTTTAGAAACGATTATGACTGCACCAATGGTAGTTACCCAGTGGATTAATAGTCAGTACTACTTCTCTACTGTCGATAATGTTAACTTTGGTAGTGGCAGCAAAATTACGCATAATATAGTTGGGAACTTTGGGGTTATGCAAGGCAATGCTAGTGATCTTTATACGGGATTAGCTTTACAGTCGGTGATGAGTGCCGATGATGAGCTTTATCATAGACCTTTGCGCCTGAGAGTCTTTATTTTTTCACCGATAGAAAGAGTGAAGAAGATTATTTCTAAAAACACTGTTTTACAGAACCTTTTCTATAACGAATGGATAAGATTAGTGGTTTTAGATCCGAATACTAATGAGCTTTCTAGCCTTGTTAGCCAAGATCACTGGAAAATACTTAAAAGCGATAATACAATAGGAGTTGAGTAAAAATGATAGATTCACATTACGATGAGGGAAATACTGGTATAGAGTTAAGCAAAATGCTTAAGCTTGAGATTATAGTTTCAGGTGAGGATGAAGTTATGGTGACAGAGATGATTCAGAAAGCTGGTGTTACTGGCTATACGATAATCCCGAATGTCTCTGGATATGGTCATGATGGTTTTCATGAAGGGAGGCTTCTCTTTAATGATATGGCAAGCTTGATAATGATAATGACGGTAGCACCACAGTCAGTGATTAACTCTGTAGCTAAAGGCATGAAGACTTTATTTGAAGAGAAGTCTGGAGTTATGTTTGTTTCTGAGGTTTCGGTGGCGAGGATGGGTTATTTTTCAGCGGTTTAAAGGTAGACCTAGCTTGGGAAGTGCTTTTCAGATCATTTTTAAAACATCTTCCCACGGCAGAATAAGGATGCCATTTTCTAGTTTATTTGGTTTATCTGTAAGTGAAGCACAGATTAATTCAGCTTTAGGAAACACTTTGGTGAAGGATTCTAAGCCTTTTAATTTTTCTCTGTGAGGGTTATTATTCGCTTTAATTTCAATAGCTGTAATGCTTTTATCTGGCTTTTCTATAATTAAATCTACTTCAGTCTCTTCATTGACTCGATAAAATGAGAATTTATAATCATTATTTTTATATTTAGATTTATAGATTATCTCCTTTATAAGCCAGTGTTCAAAAGATTTTCCATATTCTTTTGTTTTCTTCATCAGTGGCACCTGTAATTTATTTACAAGTGCTCTTTGTACGCCAGTATCAAAGAAATAAAATTTAGGGCTTTTAGCGATCTGTTGTCTGATAGACCTTTTCATAGGCATGAGCATAAAGCCCATTAAAGTATCTATAAGTATTTGGTAATATTCTTTTATGGTATTCAGGCTAACACCAGTATCCTGAGCGATATTACTGTAATTAATTAAATTTCCATTTTCCTCAGAAGCCAAGAAAAGAAATTCGTTAAAAGCATTTAGATTCCTCACCAAAGCTTCTTCCTTAATTTCTTCTTTGATATAAGTATTAGTGTAGGTTTTAAGGATTTCGTATTTTATTTCATTATCATGATTCAGATAGACACTAGGCAGGGAGCCATAACTGAGAACGTCATTTAGATTAAATATAATATTTTCATTATCAGCTATTTCTTCATAGATAAAAGGGTATAGAGTTCTCTCTATCGCTCTTCCAGCGAGTAAATTACCTTGTGATTTTTTTAATTTACGGGAACTAGAGCCAGTGAGAATAAAGTAAGGGGGATCTTTAAGATTTTCTATTACTCTATGAACTTCATCTAGTATCCATGGTAGTTTCTGGACTTCATCGACTAGAATATACTTTATTTTTTTGTTTCTAGACTTAATTTCATCAAAGAATATACTAGGGTCTCTTTCGAGTTTTCGTAAAAGGCTAAAATCCAGTAGATCATATTTTAGTGTTTCGTCTTCTGGAAATTTATGTTTTAATAAAGTGCTTTTCCCGACCTGTCTAGGACCGAAGAGTAGAAAACTAATTTTCTTAGGAATTTTAATAGATCTGCTTATATATTCCATGGAGTTATTATACCCTTTAAATCTGAAGTGCTACTGCATATTTATAGCTATAATATGCAGTAGCACTTCAGATGGCTTATGACTTGGTACTGTTGCTGAAAGCGCAGAAATTGGAGTTCAGAAACAGTGCCAGAGCTTATGCTGCTAATTTAGGAATAGTAATAATTGCATCACAAGCTTGTGCAAGCTTTATTTTACCTTCATTAGAATCACGAGAAAGATCAATAATAAAGGACGGAGATTTAGAGATGTCAAAATTGCTCAAGTTTGCATGACAAGCTGTTTTAAGATACTGTGCTTGATTAGACTCTGGAATTAGGGATAAAGTAGTTTTATCGAATTCATGATCTCGTGATTCTAAGTCAATGCTAATAGTTGCTACACCTTTATCTGCTAATTGTTGTATCGCTGATGGTGACTGGTCATTAGGTAATAACTTCATTACATGCTTCCTCCCAAAAGCAGTCATCACATTACCATTAGTGTTCATAAAAGCATTGTGTAAATTTGATGCCATAATAGCTTCTCTTTTATCATCATATTCCTTGACTTTAGCTGAAACCTCATCCCATAGAGATTTATAATCATCTAGAAGTTGTTTTTGCTCATTAGAATTTAGTTTCTTAAAAGTCTCAATAAATTCTTGATATCCTTTGTTTTCCTTTAAAAACTCTGGCATCTGTGGTAATAAATCCTTTTTTTCATGCAGTAAATATGCAACTCCAAACAATTTACCAAATTCTAGTTTAAAGTCCCTATATAGCGAACCTTTGCTTCTATCTTTTGCAGGTGCATCAATAGGAAGTATTTTAATACCTAACTCTTTTGCTTTTTGATAAAGCAAATTTTCAGAGTGAAATTCATCAAAACTATTACGCTCGTTTAAGGGAGCTACAAAAAAACTTTTCATACCTGGCAATTTTGCTAACCAAGGTTCTAAAGCACGGGAAATGCTTCTAGTAGCTTGCTTGATTGATTTAGAAGAACTATCTTTAATGCTTTGGTGATTAACCTCAAACTCTCTATTGATAATATTATTCATTACTAACTTAGTAATTGCTAAATCAATTTTGTGCTTTTGAGATATCTTTTCAATCTCAGATGCAAATTCTTGTCTAGCTAACTCCTGCTGGTCAGCCATTAGGTGGGCTGGTTTATCTACTCCTTCTGCAGAAGATTCCATGGCTATCAAAGTTATGTTATTAGCTTTTATTAGGGCTTTTAAATTATC
>JBMOEX010000060.1:0-13579 GCA_049314535.1 Vampirovibriophyceae bacterium
AAGGCACTCCACGATTAGCATAATGAGTTAAAGCACCACGTCTAAAGCTGTGCAATAAGCCTTTAAGACCAGCTTTTTTAAAGATATATTTAACTCTTTTTTCTAGCCTATCTAAGCTAATCTCACGCCCATCAGCTAAAAGAAAAGCTTTTAATGATTTAGACTCTGGTCTAACCACATTTATATACCTTTCTAAATGTGGTTTAAGCTCTTGATTAATACCTACGTGTCTATCCTTAGAACCCTTCCCCTGTCTGACTAACAGGCGATTAGCTTTTAAATCTATATCGGTTATTTCTAGGTTGATAATTTCAGAGGCTCTAAGAGCGGTCCAGAAAGCAAAGAGCATAATAATTTTATTCAGCTCTTTATTAGTTTCACTAGTTAAAAGTCTTTCGTTGGTTTCTAGAGCTTTTCCTAAATCCTCTAAACTCAAGGTATCTAGTACCCTAGAAATAGTTCTTTTAATTTTCGTATCTTTTAATTTGACATGAGCTTCCTTTACCTTTTCTAAATTTACGGATTTGATTAACTCAATTAATTCATTAGTCATTTAATAGCTCTCCTTTGTAAATTAAAAATTTGGCTAAGCTAATCCCAGCCTCTTTTATATGCTTGCGAGTTGAAAACTGCTCTGGCTTACACTCATCTAGAGCCATTACGCAGGCTTGATAGAGATTAGAATAATCATTTTTCAAGTATTTAAAGAATTTAACCGCAGCATTAAAGTAAATTCTTCTAGTATTCGGTCCTACTATTCTTCCATAACAAGATGCAGCATTTTTCATGGCTTGATCCCACGCTTCTGCTGTGACTTTGTGCTGTATTGGAAATTGTAGTTTCAGCCTATATATCTTCCGTTCACTGCCCTTAAGACCTGCTCCGCTAGATTGCTCGTTTTTTCTTTTGGGTACGTGTTCCCCTATTAACTGGGTTTCAGTCATTTTGAATTTCTCCTTTTGTTTATAGATTTTTATTTCATAACCAGCATGCTTTGACTGTTTGAGTTGTGCCGACTGGTTATTACTCTTTTAAGATTACTTTGTACGATTTATAAAAGATATACCAAAGATGTTACTTTGTGTTTACTCTGGAAATTGCCCTAGGGAAAGGCTCTCAATGGGTATTTGTTTTTTATTTTATTTTTTGAAATTTATAATTCTTTAAAATCGTCTCAGCGAGGGGTTTAAAAAAACATTCATCTTCTTTCTCGGATTTGTTTTTGCGTAAAGTCTTAATATCAATTATTGATTCAGTTTGTTCAATCGCTTCTTCTAAACTTAAATGAGGTTTGAGAAAAGAGTAAAATATCACTTGTTCAGCTATAGCTGAAGTAGTATCTGCTGTATTTTCTTGCGCTGCTTCGTACAGTTCTTCTATGTAGCCGAAAACATCCTCTATTGCAATTTTAATTCCAGAAAAATTAAAAGGCTTCATCTGAGAAGATTTTCCTTGAAAAAATAAAGACTTGGGGTTCCTCCGTCCTAAGTATATTTTCAGAGCTTTCATGATTTTCTGTATTTGTTTATCATTCTCTCGATTCAACTCTTCTTCACTACTGATACTCAGAAAGAATGCTTCTAGTAGCTTATCTAGTTTTTTCTTTTCTTTAGTAATATTTCGATACTCACTTTTATAAGCTAAGTCAAGAAGGGCAGTTATATCTGATTTTGATTGCCTTTGCCTCGGAAGCAAAAGTAAGTTACGAGCCAATTTCTGGTCTTGAATTGAATTTGACGCAGTGTAATTATTCTGTATAAATTGCTGGTTTCGCCTCAATAGGTATTTATATTTTTCAAAGAAGCCTAGAATGAATTGTTCAAGTTCTTCTTTGAAATGATTCTTGTAGCTACTTCTTAAATTTTGAAAGTCTTCTTTACTTAACTCGATAAAACTCTCTAATTCCTCAATCCAGTTTCTTTTGTAGGTAATTAATTCGTTAATACTATATCTTATTAGGATTTCATGATAGGGGTTTAATCTATCTATTAACTGTGCCAATGGGGTGAATTTCTCTAAGATATCCTGACGTAATTCTACGCTGCAATTTTGATTCAATAATTCTTTTATTTCATCTGCTATCGTTGATAATACATCCAGAGCTTTATTTTTAATTCCACTCTTGACTAGGTCAGAATGAACTCCTTTTGAACTAGAAATATCACTTATAAAAAAACTTATTCTTTTGAATAGAAAACCTGCTAGAAAGAGAATCTTTAACCCTTTACTCTTATCACCAGAAGATAATTTTTTACTTAAGGCTATGATACCTTCATGATTCTGGAGAATTATTCTCTGTTTGGCTTTTTTTATTACTGCCATTTACAACCATCCACCCATAAATTCTATCAATAAAATAAAGCTTTCCTTTATTATCAAGCTATAATGTATTACGCTAGGCAAGCTTGGCAAACTAAATCAGTAAACTCCAAATTTTAATCTCTAAAACAAAAGCCCCGATCTTTCGATCAGGGCTAGTTATAAATGGTGCGCCTGGATAGATTTGAACCATCGACCAATCGGTTAAAAGCCGAGTGCTCTACCGCTGAGCTACAGGCGCTCATACAAATAGTTAATATATCATAAGTTCAAGCCTTATTTTAAAGCCAAGCTTTTTTTTATATTAATTTCAAAATCTTTTTATTGAAAAATTTTCAATAGAAAATTTTTGGGGAAAAATGACCCCTTAAAATTTTTTCTTCTAAAGTTTATTATAAAAACCCTGGTTAAATATTCGGAGTTCCAATCACAAAGGGGTTTATAGAAAAATGAACAATATGAGAAATAAAGATGGCTGGGGAGGAAGGATTCGAACCCTCGAATGGCGGGACCAAAACCCACTGCCTTACCACTTGGCGACTCCCCAAAAATTTGAACATATTAATAATACTTTATTTTTTGGATTCCTGTCACTTGGCTTCTTAATTTTTTTATGTTTCACTTTGAATAAAGCGGCAGCACAGCTGCCACCAAGCTTGTCTATTTTAGAACTGAATAGGCGAAGAGTGGTTAATGCTAATTTAAGTCCGCTAACGGCGATTTTAGCTACAGATAAGCAATTGATTTATTCTCTGAACAGTAGGATTTTTGTAGATGAATCTTCGCTGCCAACTATTAACCTCTTGGATGAAAATGAAAGCTTTAAAGTTAATCGTATTTATCAAAATGCTACTGATGTATATTTCGCAACTAATGTTGGCTTGATTAGAAATCAGCAGCGAATATTTACCAAAACTGGGGTTAATGATCTTAGTTTTACTAAAGATAAAATTTATCTAAGTACGGATCTCGGGCTTTATGCTTCTGATATATCTGTTTTACGCTGGGAGCTTGTAACTAAGGCAAATCTGCGGATTCTACAGTGTAAACCTTCACTTAAATCTAAGAGCCTTTTTTATTTACTCACGGTAAATGGTTTTTATACTTTTAATTCTAAAAAGAATCTTGTGGTGAAAGTCAATCAGGGATTAGTGTTTAATTCTGATTCTGAGCTGAAAGGGCGTTTGGAAGTGCTAAGGCATAAGCAGCTTAAAGAAGAATTGATTTATCTTGCTTTAAATAATGCTGTTTATAAGCTTGATGGTGCTAAAAAAAGCTGGCGTCGTTTAACTGACAAGGGTTTGGTTTTTGATCAAGATTCGCAGATGCAGGTGGTGGATATTTTCTATAAAGATGATTATTTATTTTTGGTTGCGAGTACTGGATTGTTTTACGCTAAGTTAGGCTTAGGAAATGAAGTCACAGAGTGGCATAAAGTGAGTTCGGCGGAATTTAATTTAGACGAAAATTTTTTAGAAGGTTTTACTGCTTCTAGTGTTTCCACGCAAGATGAAAATCTTTCTTTATTTATCGGTAATTTTAGGGGCGATTTATATCAGCTCAGACTGGGAGATTCAGAGCATAACGCACAGAATAGAGATGGGGAGCAGTCTAATATTGCTCTAGCTGAGCAGGCTATATTGCAACCAGCAGTAGGTAGGGATCTTGAAGTGAATAAAAATATTGAAGCTAATAAGATTCAAGAAAAAAATATTCAAGATCCTATGAATTTTGATTTGAGACCTAGCGAATTAGATTTCAAAGAGAAATTAAAGCTGATTTTTTCCTTAGAACCCACTATCCAAGAGACTCAAGCTAAGGCTCTTCAGTTTTCTGGCATCCCTTCTGGAATGGAGTTTGGGGCTTATAAACGGCAGGCTCGTTTGAGGAATGTCCTGCCGCAGATCGATACATCTTTTGATAATTCTGATTACGCTCTAAGTAGCTTGGAGACTAGTGGCTCAGATCAGTATGATTCAGCTGATAGTAGTATAAATAGTTCTTTAGATAAAAATCGCAAAGCTGCTATGGATAATGAGTTTAATACAGGCTTTCGTTTTACTTGGCATTTAGATCGTTTGATATATGATCCAGAGATTATAGATATAGTAAATAGTGCTAGAGTCTCAGCGAATATTCGCGAAAACCTTCTCACTGAGCTAACTCAGATTTATTTTCAGAGAAAAAATCTTTTATCTGAACTTATGTCTAATCCTTTTTCTAGGACTATGACTCAGAAATTTAAATTGCAGGAGCTTACTGCTGATATAGATGTAAGGACAGGTGGCTGGTACAGTCTCGCTCTGAGAAGTCGATTCAGAGAAGCTGCTCAGCGAAATACAGCGAGTGATTTAAAAAGAATATTAGAGGAGCTAGATATTAATTATGAAAATATTTAAAACTAATTACAGTAAATCGAGTTATAAGTTTGAGCGAAGCTTTTTTATCTGCTTGCTTGTTCTTGTTCTTGATCTGATGCTTGTTGGTTTATTTTCACCAGCTTGCTCGAAGCTGATCCCTTTTAAACCCAAGCTAGAACTGCTTAATGATTTTATGGCTAGAGGTGAAACTATGACTCTGAAAGGCACTAGTTTGATTCGGAATTTAGATACTGCTTATAAAATCAGGTTAATGGCTCTCGCTGATGCTAGCTTATTGCCCATTAACTTAGAAATACTTTCGGTAGATGGTGAAGAGGTGAATATATTAATTCCTGAAGATATTCCTTATGGTGATTATAAAATAGAATTTCAATTAAAGAGTCGTTATCTAAAAACACCGAAGCTGCTTTTAGCGAATATTCTGAAAATTAGACCTCAAGCTGTCGCTGACTTTAGCTTAAAGGCGGATGTTTTATTGAAAGCAGAGAATTTCACAGCTCTTCTCAGTGGCGCTAGGGCAAATGATTTTAAATTAATCCTAAATTCAAATGATGTGGATGAGGAAGTGGACTCTATCTTAGAGCAGGCAGATAGTTTAAGTCTTGATGCGAATCTGAGTAGAGAGGCTCTGAAACAGAAAGTTATAGGGCGTATTTTAAAATTAGGTTTAAATTCAGCACAGGTTTATACAGTAGAAGATGGCTTTAAAAGCTTGCTTACGACTTCAGTGAATTTTTACTATTTACCTCTGGATGTCTTTCAGCAAGAACTGTTTATTTCTTTAAATCCTTTTTCTGTAGTGATGAAACAGAATTTTACGAATAAATCCTTCGATGTGACTTCTGTGATAAGGAAAGAGCAGCAAGGCTTGACTACAACATACTATTTAAAAGCTTTTGAAAAGCCTTATTATTTGAGTAGAAGTATAGAAGCTTCTGCGCTAGGCATTGAGAAGATGCGAGTTATTGGTGATGAATTCGCTGTCATTAAAAATTTAGGTATTAATTCTTTTAAATTAAGAAAATGCAGGCTCGCAGATTTGGTAAAAACCAGATTTGAGTTTACTCAAGATATAGAACTCTTGCCGGAAGCGGCGGTTATCGTGAATGGTGATTTAGGATTGAATAATACAGGAACTGATTTTTTAAGCTTAAGCTGCGAAATTGATCAAGGGACTGGACTTAAATATGTTCTTCTAGACCAGTTTTCTTATTCTAAGACGAATGAAGAGGGTTTTGCTGTGAGGGATTTGCTATGATTGATATATGAAGAATTTTAGCTTATTTGCTTTGCTGTTTTGTATATGTGCCGCTTGTAATGCTGAAATGAAAATTTTTATAAATGATAAAAAACCTGCGGTGCTAGCACCGACTCAAGCTGCAAAACCAGCTAAAAAAATAGTTAAGGAGAAAAAGAAAATGAGCAGTGAATTTAAAATCGGGGATTTAGCTCCAGATTTCACCTTGAATGACCAAAACGGTAAAGCGCAGACTCTATCTAGTTATAAGGGTAAGTTTGTACTCGTTTATTTTTATCCTAAGGATGATACTCCGGGGTGTACTGCTGAAGCTTGTTCTATTAGGGATAATGTTGCTCAGTTTTCGAAATATGAGGTTAAAGTCTTTGGTATTAGTGCTGACGACGTAGCTAGTCATAAAAAGTTTATTGCTAAATATAAGTTGCCTTTTGATTTACTAGCTGATACTAATAAAACAGTCGCTAAGCTTTATGGTGCTGATGGACTTTTTATTAAAAGAATCTCTTTCTTGATTGATAAAGAAGGAAAGTTTGCGAAATTATACCCAAGTGTGAATCCTAGTCAGCATGCTGGAGAAATACTTGCGGATCTAGCTTCGCTAAAGTAAAAGTTAAAACAGACCGCAAAAGGAAGTGAAGAGAGATTTTTGCTAGGATAATTTAGCGATTCTACCTAAAACACTACCTCTGTGATTTTCCAAATCGTTTACTGAATTTCTGATTGAATTGATTGAGATTGAGTTATCTGTTTTATTTGATTGAGTTTGATTCTTGCTCTGACTATTTGAGCTTTTATTTTCGCCACTATTTTTATTTTGATTATTATTAAGAGTTGAGCTTTCTCCATTTCCTTGGGCGAGATTAATGGTGCTTGAATTATCTGAATCAATAACACTAGGTTCTGTATTGCTGATAAGACCGTTTAATTGAGAATTAAGTAAAGAAATTTCCTGATCTATAGCATCAAGTTCATTATTTAGACCAATACGCTGTGTTTCTTTTGAGGCTTCTTGAGATCCCACTCTGATAGTCTCCTTATCTTCAACATCGCTTAATTCTATTACGCTATTATGGAATCCCATGACTTCACTGTAGGCTCCCATCTTTTTCATTAATATGGCAGAGAGGTCATCTAAGTTTTGTGCTTCAGCATCTTTATTAACAAAAAGAACGTCAGTAACTTTACTACTGACTAAATTACCATTAATTTCTCGGGAGAATGTTCCCGACATGCTTATGTCATTACCAAATTCATCAGTCTTTTCACCAGCCTTACCACTGAAGTTAGTGTTAATTGACTTGATACCAAGCTCGCTTAAGAGCTTCATTTCTCCATCATCTACGTTGCCATCAGCATCCATGTCAGCCCATAATTTCAAATCATTGTAGGCTTCATCATCGGAGCTGATTTTACCGTCATGATTGGAGTCATGCTTTGCTAATTCTGCAAAACCATTACTTGCACCATTTTGATCACCAAATAGTTCTTTACCAGAATTAATCTTGCCATCTTTGTTTGCATCTAAAACTAGAAATGCGTCATCGAAAGAGTTTTGAGCCTTAGTCCAAGCCGTTTGGTCTCTAACTCCATCTCCAGTTAAGTCAAAATTTATCCCCTTAGTATGAGAAGTTAGATCTAAGCCATCGCCATCAAGATCAAGGATTAGAGGAGTTGTGTGCCTTGTGGCGGATATGGTATTAACGTCTTTATATTCACGTCCATTGATTTTCATGGAACTCTGACCTGAAAATTCTTCTTCATCACCCCACCAAGTTTTGGTCGAAGCCTTTAATTTACTATCATCTAATAATTGAAAATTGCTGTTAAAAGCAGTGTCTGTATTACTCGCGGCATTAGTAAGATGATTAAAGCCTTGTTTGCCGAGCTGATCATTGTCAACTTTTGCAAGTAATATGATTTTTGCATCTAAAGTTTTGCCAAATACATAACCTTCACCGTTATCAAAAGTTAGGTCTAATAACTCTTTAGGCATTAATTTTTTCAACTCTAATAATTCACGATTATTAGTTTGATCAGCATCATGCCAAGATGAATCAGAAAATATACCACCAGTATTTACGATAGTAGAACCCTTGTTGTATGCACCAGCATCGTGTTCAGAAGCTTGTCCAGAAAAATCAGCGAGCATTTCACTAACCGTCAATTGATCTCCTTGAGTGTAGCTGGAATACACATTTGTCTGATAAGAAGATAAAGTGAAAATTCTGATGATTTTTTGGGAATTATCTAAGTCGCTCATATTCACAACATTTTTTAAGCTGCTCGTGTCTATTTTAGACTGGTCGTCTTGGCTTTTAAATTTTCTGTTACCATGAACTAAAATTCCGAATAGATCATTTTGTAAATTCTTAGAAGTGTCAACGTCAGTTTCAAAATCATTTGCAAGCTCAATTGCCTGCAATGCTATGTCGCTAGCAACATCATCATCAATCTTGTTGATCCCTAAATCTAATAAAACGTTATTTAAACCTTTATTACGCTCATCTTTTGTATTAAATTGCATTTTTGTGTATTTAGCAGCAATCATTACTGCTCGTGGATCATACTCGTCTAAATCACCACGGGAAAAGCTGGTGATAAAATTCTGCTCCATTTCACTAAAAACTTTTGCATTATCTGCATCTGTTTTTGAAATTGTAGTTATGCCGCTAGTTTGATTTGGCTTAATATCACCAGCTAGTTGACTTGCTTTATTTTTAGCTTCGAACACCAAAGGATCGGTATCTTCTAAAAGCTCTATATCATTAGTTCCAGCACTAATGCTGGTCTGAGAAGTTTTATTTAGAGCATTAATAGAAAAAGACATTATTTAACCTCGACCCCAAAGTTTTAACAAAATGAAGTTAAGACTTTATTAATCTGGAGAAATATTTGCAAGCAGTCTTATGATACAATCCTCAATCAGATTATTTAATAAATGTTTAGAATTTTAAGTTTTTTATTAGCGTTCTTACTAGGTGTGATTCCTGTTTTAGCTGAATCTATAGGACCTAAAGACTATTTTGAAGGACTGCTGTATAGCGTTAGAGCTAATCTAAGGCAGCAAGATAATTTTGCCTATTCAATTTTTTACACGAATCCAAATGCACGAAAAGCTTTACTAGAGCAGCATAATGCTAAAGCCAAATTGTTAATAGAATCACAAAAGCAGAAAAAAAATGATCCTGAAGATTTAGCAAAGGAATTAGAAGAGGATAAATATTGCGTTTTTAAAGCAATACCAACTTGGCATGATAGTCCTCTGTACAATGTTCTGGTCGTTCCAATTACTAATCAAACTGTACTTGGAGAAGTTAAATATTCTTATTCTAATGCTCTTGAGATAGGGGATCTAACAATAGTCGATAAAAATAATAAAGAGCTAGAGTGTAAAGTCTTTAATAAGAGATACGTTGATTTAATGAATGAAGAAAATGTCCGTTATATAAGATCTGTTTATAAGTGGGTTTATTATGGTGTTGATATTACCAAAAAGGCTCTGGTTGCCGATTTTGATTTAGCCTGTGTAAATAAATTACAAAAACCAGAGTTGCTAGTAATCAGAGATAAAAATTTACCTATAAAAAACTATTTGCAGCAAAATGGTGATGATATAAATAAAAAGATACTCCAAAGATTATCTAGCTCTTAAAAAGTTTTTAAATTGCGACATCTAGTGGTACTATTGCTGCCCTATTTTAAATAAGTTTCGGAAAAGTATTCAGGGAGTAATTATTAAATTGCTCCCTGTTTTTTTCATCGACGCTTATAAATTTAAAGTATCCAGCACTGGCTATCATGGCAGCATTATCGGTGCAGTATTTTAAATTGGGCATGTAGCAATCTAGAGGCTGAAGCCTTGAAACTGCACCTTGTGCAGTGGTTTCATTTAGGTTTACGGAAGAAAATCTTTCTTGAAAGACTTTTCTGATATGTGAATTAGCTGAAACACCGCCTGCTATTACTACTGTATTTAAATTTGTTTCAGCGATGGCTTTGTCTATTTTTTGATAAAGTGTCTCTGCGATACAGTTTTGGAAAGCGAAGGCTATGTCAGCTTTATCTTCTGTAAATTTTTCCTCCCCGATTTTCTCTTTAAGTCTTAATACTGCTGTTTTAAGACCAGAGAAACTAAATTTAAAACCTTCGACATTAGAGATCGGGAATTTATAAAGCTTATTCTCAGAACCAGTTTGAGCTAATTTATCTAGCTCTGGTCCTCCGGGGTAGTCTAAGCCTAATAATCTTGCGGTTTTATCAAACGCCTCTCCTACTGCATCATCGATGCTAGAGCCGAGTATTCCCATTTCGTTATAATCATTTACGGTGATAATCTGCGTGTGACCACCACTTACTAGCATGCAGAGGAAAGGTGGTTCTAAACTACTTTCTAAGAAATTAGAGCAGATATGACCATGTAAATGATTTACTGGAATTAACGGCTTATCATAAATCCAAGCTAAAGTCTGAGCTACATTAACACCAATTAACAGTGAACCCATAAGACCTGGTCCTACTGTGACAGCTATCGCATCTATGTCTTGAAAATTCAGCTTTGCTGTTTTTAAAGCACTGTCTATAACTGTATGAATTTTTTCGTAGTGTAATCTAGAAGCATATTCTGGTATAACTCCACCCCAATCTTTATGTTCATTTATTTGGCTGTATAGTACGTTAGATAAGACTTCTCTACCGTTTTTAACTATGCTAGCAGCGCTTTCGTCGCAGCTGCTTTCTATTCCTAGGATAAGCATTCTATTTATTCTAGTTTATCTGTGATATCTTGATCATTTAAAAAAAATCAGTATTTTATTTAGTTATCAGAGGAGATCCTATGTAAAATGATTTAAATGTCTAAATTAATTAAACTCTGTAGCTGGAATGTAAATGGCATTAGGGCGGTAGCTAAAAAAGGTTTTTTTGAATGGTTAAACGCTGAAGATTATGATGCTGTCTGTCTTCAGGAGACTAAGGCTCAGGTGGAGCAGCTAGAGCATGAGTTTAAGGGAAATGAAAAATATCCACTAGTGCATTTTAATAGCGCTGAGCGTAAGGGTTATAGTGGTGTAGCTTCTTTTTTTAAAGAAGGTTTTAAGCCAGTTGAAATTTCAGATGGTTTTGATTTAGGTTTAGCTCAGAAAATTACGAAAAAGTTAAATATGGAAATGAGTTTGGTAGAGGCTTTTAATTCAGAAGGGCGTGTGATTTGTAGTCATCACGATTTAAATAATAACGACTCAAATGATTCGAGTAGTAATGATTTTTCGAAAGAGAAAATACTGGTTCTGTTTAACATTTATTTCCCGAACGGCGGAGCTAATCAAGAGCGTTATAGATTTAAATTAAAGTTCTATGATTTTTTTCTAGAATATCTAAAAGCTTATGAAGATGAGTATCCGAATATCGCGGTAACTGGTGATTATAATACTGCTCATAACGCTATTGATTTAGCGCGTCCTAAGGATAATGAACAAACCTCGGGGTTTATTCGCGAGGAGCGTGATTACTTAGATCGTCTTCTAGATATGGGTTATATCGATACTTTTAGGTATTTGCATCCTGAGCCAAATAATTATACGTGGTGGAGCTATCGCACTGCGGCGCGTAAGCGTAATGTGGGTTGGAGGATAGATTATTTCTTTGTTTCTAAAAATCTTGTAGGGAAAGTTAAAGAAGCTGAAATTTTAAATCAAGTAGAGGGTTCTGATCATTGTCCAGTGAGTTTGGTTTTAGGGTTTTAATTAATGCTTAGTACTGAAGGCGATAGCATAATTTTAGGATATTGCTTATACCAGTTTGTATATTTTTCTTGAATAGTTGATTCAGGCTCAGGTTCAGAGTTTCTTTCTAAAAAGTCTAGAACATTACTTGAAAATCTTATGCGTAAATCCATATCTACGTTAATATCCGTCCTGAAAATTTTATTTATTAATTTCAATAACTCTCCTAGGCTTGATTCTTTTTTTGCCTGTTTTAGGAATTTAATAGCAGTATCTATTTGGCTTGATTCTTTGAATTCTTGTAAATCATCATTTTTCTCGGGTTTAAATAAATCTATGTATTTTAAGCTTTCTTGAAGATGGGCTTCGTTAAGATTTATCTGACCGACTGAGTCTTTGAGTATCTGCTTTAATAAATTTTTTAATGGATCTGTTATCTGCTTTAAATCTTTTTGTTGAGTTTTTACTTTATTAAGATGTTCTAAACTCGCTTGATAAATATTATGAAATTTATCAGCGCCTGAAACCTTATCTAATATTGGGATTAATCGTTTAGCGTTAACTAGATCGAGATCTAAACGAGACATAAATTTAGATAATTTATGTTCATTGTGAGGACTACTTAATAAATTATTAAGTTTTGAATAGACTAAATCTTGCCAATGTTGGCCAGTAGGAGTCAATCCGCTTTTGTCTCGAAAGCGCATTAAAGAATTAACATTCTCAAGCGCTATAAGAAGATTAGTCGTAGTATTGGGAGCTATATTTAATAAATTTTCAATATGCTTCAAACATAAATCAGCGCCTTGTTTGCTTTTTTGAGAAATTTTAGTTAAGTTCTCTACAGCATAGTTATAACCATTGCTAGAGATTTGCTTTGGAACTTTAAACTCTCTTATTATTTGTGCGCTGACTCCAGTATGATCCTCTTCTGTAAAACTACAATTTTTCTCTAAGGAATCATAGACACACTTTTGGTCAAAGAAAGATGAGCTTTGGTTGAGAATCTTTATTAATCTTTCCTTTGCAGAAGGCGCCAGTTCAACGCTCTTGCTAAATAAATCAGCAAATTCTAATTCTTCATGAAAATAGTCGTCGTCAAACTTAAGGTTGTCCCTTAAAGGTGTTTTTAAGAGAGCTTCTAGTTTATGGTTCATTGCTTGAATGCTTTGCTGTAAAATTGGTGTACGGTGTTTGCTTGAGTGGCGTAGATTCAGTAACCTTGAGCTAATTAGGGTATTCGCATTCGAGAAGCGATCTGGTATTAAAATTTTCACCAGTCGCTGTATCGCAAGATCATTTAGCTTTAATTCTTTAAGAGATGCAGAAAGTTCCAATTCTTTATCTAGATTCATATCTGAAGTTTTGATCTTATTGATTAAAGTTTTGATATCGATTTTTATTTCGGGAGGAATCTGGATTATTTCTTGAGGCTGAGGCGGGCTTTGAGTGGTTGACAGAATGTCATTCTCTGCGTTTTTAAGAAATGCCTTTTCTATAATCTTCAATGTCGCTAAAGCTTGTTCAATTTCAATAACTGGATTTTCGGTTAATGCTTTTAATTTGCTTGCTATAAGACTTTGGGGATTGAAACTGAAGTTAGGGTTATGTAAAGTCTGAGGATCCCTTTGAGCAGCTTTTTGAGCAGCTTTGTTTAATTTAGCCCTTACCAGTATCAGTTTGTCGTCGCTTCTATCACCACTAGGGTCTCGGTAATAGATTCTGATTCTATCACTAGACCTAGTTATTCTATGTTGATTATGAGAGAGATCCATGTTAAACAACTCCAGCTTTAAAAACTCTTTTAATTTATTGTTTTATTCTACGACCCAAATTATTAAGATAAGATTCTAGCTTATTCTTTAAGATATTTGGGCAGATACCAATTTTATTTAGAAAAT
>JBMOEX010000061.1:0-13456 GCA_049314535.1 Vampirovibriophyceae bacterium
GTTTCCGTCCCCATGCGGGGTTTTAATGATTTTAATAGCAATCTGGAAAAACCATGCCAAGATTATACTATAAATTAATTTTGCGAGGAAGTGCGATAAACCAGAATAGAAATATTCGATTTTCAGTTTACAATAAGCATCAAAAGCTCTTAAATCAAGCATCGTGGCACTCACTGATAATCCTAGCATTTGATAAAAAACATTGTTGCCGCGCAATTTTTTTTCATGAATCTTTTTCTGAAATAGCATGAAATGTTTTCAAAAAGTATATCTAGTAAAGAGTCTATATGTTGAAAAGTACAAAGTCTATCATTTTTTGATAGAGAATATGCCTTCTGCCTGTTTATAATCTTATCTTATGAATCTAAGCTCCACTGTCTTAATCACCTGCATTGGAAAAAGCGATCCTTACACAAATAGTAGGGAAACTTGTAAAACAGGTCCCACTCTAAGTTTAGTACTTAAATTCTTACCAACACATTTTATTTTCTTCGTTAGTAAAGATATAGAAAAAGAAAACCGCCTTCAGATTATTCAAAAATCAATCAGTGAATTTTATCTAATTAAACAACTCCAAGAACCAATTTATGAAATTATTCAAATTTTGGACGATAGTGAAACATTTGAATATCAAGAAACTCTTAAAAAAGTTACTAATGAGTTAAGAATAAGGCTTTCAAAGTTTGATAAAGACAACAGTAAGTTTATTTTTTCTAAAACTTCAGGAACTCCTCAGTATAAGAGTGCTTTAGAAATTTTTCCTAACTTGTATATGGAAAGTTATCATTTTGAAATTATTACTAAAAGTCATTCAGGAAAAGGTTTGTCAGAATTGGAACTAGATAAATTCTCTATTTATGAAATTCTTAATGATATAGCTGATGACACATATAGAATTAAAGATAGTCTTAGTAAAACTATTATCACTGATAATGAATTTAATTCACAGTCCATCTTTAGTAAACTACAAACTTTAAAAGAACTTATAAAAGAGCATGAATATAATGCAGCTATAAGTATTTTAGAAAAAATGTTTCCATACGTCACTCAAGGGCGCGATGCTGAACCAGAGAAAAACTGGTTAAATGGAATTTATGATAAGGATACTATACGCCAAGTACATAAAGCTCTTAAGCTTGCTAGGGCTTTACTTGCTTTTGAGTTGAGCTCAGGGGAAAAGGTACGTGAAAATGCAGAAACATTTATTCCAGGGGTGAAAAATTTCTTTGATAGATATCGTGGAAATACTTCCAAGGCTAAGATCGAATTAGCGTATTTAAATTTCGAGATTTTTAGAAAAAAATCTTTACACAAAGAAATGCTTTTAAGTTTTAGTATTCTACTTGAAAGGCTTAGAAAGGAAAATGTTAAGCAGCAGATTTTAGGAATGAATATATTTGAGCTTAATGATCAGGAATATGTCACTGAAGGCAGCGTAAGTGCAGAATTTCATGAATATTTTTATTATTTTGTTAAAAGAGATGAATGTATTGAGCTACCTAAATCATCAATCTCTAAACTCGACTCCGATGAACCAATAGAATCATTAAGAATGCCAGTCTTAGAAGCTGTGGCATATTTTTTATATGAAATTAAAGGAATTAAAATAGATACTTATCAGTTCTACAGAGAATTGCAGATAGATAAGTCCAAGCTGTCTGATTATAAATCCTTGAGGGAGCTCAGGAATATCTTAGCTCATGACTTTTCCATGATTAATAAAGATAATTTAATAGCTTTAGAAAACTTACAAGAGCTTGTAAAAAAAACATATCTAGCGATATGTACGAATGAGTCCGTTTATGATTCTCTAAATCAATTTATTTTCAATAAACTCTTTGCATTAAATTTAAATTAACTCAGGAAATATTTATGAAGCCATCGTGCATATTAGTTGATATAGACGGCACTCTTGCGCTAAAAGGTAAAAGAGATCCTTATGATTTCAGTAAAGTTTTAGAAGATTCACTAAACCTCATTGTGCATGATGTTATCTCTGCATACCTAAGTCTAAATCCTGATATAGAACCAATTTTTGTAAGTGGTCGCAGCGATATTTGCATAGAAGATACTCGTGAATGGCTTTTTGATAAATGCCTTTTTTTAAGAGATAGTGATTTTCATTTATTTATGCGCAAGAACGAAGATTATCGCAATGATTTTACAGTTAAAGAAGAAATATATCTTGAAAAAATAGCTCCGCATTATTCAGTTAGATTGATTTTTGACGATAGAGACTCTGTCGTTAAAATGTGGAGAAGTCACGGACTTACCTGTTTTCAAGTAGCAGATGGAAATTTTTAGATTAAAAAATGAAGTTTAATCTAACTTTGAGATTTTATGACAAGCATTTATGTAACCGAACCTGGTGCACTTCTTAGTAAAGCTGGTAATAAACTTATTATTAGTAAAAGCAAAGAAGCTCCAATAAAAGATTTTCCTATTGAAAAAGTAGACTCTATCGTGATGATAAATTCTGCCAATATCTCAAGCCAGCTAGCTGTCGAGCTTTTAGAAAGAGATATAACTTTAACTTGGATTTCTAATAAAGGGAAATTTTATGGTCGCTTAGAACCAACTCGGGCAGTAAATATTGAAAGGCAGATCACACAGTTCTATCTTGCTGATGATAAAGAGTTTTCTTTTGAGATTTCTAAAAAATGGATTTACGCTAAGATCCGCAATTCGCGTGTAATGCTTTCTAGGTGGGCGAGGGAAAGGAAAATAGATTTAAATTCTGAAATAGAAGAATTGAAAAATATCGCAGATGTAATTAAAAACAATCAAGTCCGTGATTCTGAGTCACTTATGGGATATGAAGGTAGAGCCTCTAAAATATACTTTGATGGACTTAAGCAAATAGTTTCAGAAGAATTTAGCTTCACTCACCGTAATAAACAGCCTCCCAAAGATCCTTTTAACTCTTTACTTAGCTTTGCTTACACACTTTTAATGTATGAAATTTATACAGCAGTTTCGCTTAAATATCTGCATCCATATAGAGGTTTTTTCCATAAGCCTAGACGTGGGCACCCAGCTTTAGTAAGTGATCTAATGGAAGAATGGCGTGCGCTCCTTTGTGATTCACTTGCGGTATCACTGCTTAGTCATAAAGTAATCAAGATAGAGGATTTTCTAGATCCAGACGAGGAAACAGGAGGAGTATATTTAAGGCAAGAGGCTTCTAAAAATTTCATAGAACATTTCGAGCAAAGAATTAGAAAACTTAATTCCTATCTTGATTTCGTAGATTATCCGATGTCATTTAGAGAATCGATAACTCTTCAAGTTGGTAGTTTTGTCAAGGCTATAGGAAGTGCTGATCCAGAGATATATAGACCTATATTGATTCGTTAGTGAATGGTACATGAAGACTTTATCGATCCTGAGAAGAGAAGAATGAAATCATATTTCGTAGTAGTAATTTATGATATTAGTGATAACAAAAAACGTTATCGTTTACATAAATGTATGGAAGCTTATGGTGAGTGGGTTCAGCGTAGTGCATTTGAGTGTTATGTTACAAATAATCAGCTAGAGAAAATGAAAGCTGAGCTTAAAGAACTGATAAATCCAGCTGTAGATTTACTCAGAATTTATAAAATTAGTCATAGCCCGCTGGTTTGGACATACGGAAGAATAGGAGCCTTATCTGATGAGGATTATGTGATTTTATAATCCATGTAAGATATTTTCAAGAGCTAAGAAGAAGTATAATTGAATTTTATGGAGGCGAAATCTAAAAAACTCCCATTAAGTTTACAGTCTTTCGAGCAGTTAGTTACGGAGGGTGCTATTTATGTGGATAAAACTAAGTACATCTATGAACTGCTTAAGCTGGGTTTTGGGTCATACTTTCTTAGTAGACCTCGCAGATTTGGAAAATCTCTCCTAGTCTCTACATTAGAAGCGATATTTAGAAATAAAAAAGAACTCTTTAAATATCTTTGGATCTATGATTCAGATTATGTGTGGCAAGAGTTCCCAGTAATTAAGTTTGATATGTCAGCAATTAATAAAGACACAGCAGAACAGCTGAAAATCGGCTTAGTTAATGCTGTTACAGAAAACGCTAAAAGCTATGGTTTAGATTTAGAAACATTTACACCAGAACTAATGTTTAAAAACTTAATTCTGGAGCTGAAAAAAAAATATAATAATCAAGTAATAATTTTAATTGATGAATATGACTCCCCGATTATTAAACATATAAATAATCCTGTTATTGCAGATCAAAATAGATCAATTCTACATGATTTTTATAACATCATAAAATCAGAGGGTGCCAATCTTAGGTTCGTCTTCCTGACTGGTGTAAGTAAATTTGCTAAGACTTCTATATTCTCGGGTTTAAATAATTTAATTAATATCTCAATGCAAGAGAAATACAGTACGCTACTAGGTCTTACACATGAAGAGTTAGAGAAATATTTTCCTGAACATATAAATTCTGTAGCAAAAAAGAACTCATTAAATCTGAAAGAGACTTTGGAGAAAATAAAATTTTGGTATAACGGATACAGGTTCTCTGAATCTAAGATTAAGGTCTATAATCCATTTTCGACTTTATCTTTACTGGAAGCTGAAAAATTTACTAACTACTGGTTTGAAACTGGTACACCGACTTATTTAATTGAGCTAATTAAAAAAGATAAACCAGATATTAGTGAGTATGAGACTGAAATATTTCTTACTCGTGAAGATCTTAGTAGTTATGATATATCTTCTATCCCCTTAGCTCCAGTACTCTTTGATACTGGCTATCTCACTATCAAAGGCTATGAAGCTAAATATGATACTGATGTTTACAGCTTAGGCTACCCTAATTTTGAAGTCAAAAGCTCTTTTATTAAAATATTACTTAAAGATTTTACTCTACCACCTAATGAAGTAGAAAGTCATATATCTAAAATTGAGAAATGCATCAAAGCTGCTGATATAGAGACGTTTATTGCGTTATTAAAATCATTTTTTGCAGCGATTCCTTATGAACTAATCCCAAAGAAAGATTTGAATGAAAAATACTTTCAACTTATTTTTTATCTTTTAATGCGTGTAAGCTCATTTAGGGTTAATGCTGAAGAAAGAACTAATATTGGACGTATAGATTTAGTTTTAGAAACTAATACGGATATTTATCTATTTGAACTTAAAGTAGATGCTTCAGCAGAAGCTGCTTTAAGGCAGATTAAAGAAAAAAGATATTACGAAAAATATTTACATATCGCATCTAACAAAGTAAGCGAAAATTCTACGACTGATAAAATAGTTCATCTTGTAGGAATTAATCTGTCACTGATCGACAGGAATATCACAGAGTGGCTGATAGAAAGAGTTTAGGAAAAATATCACTATAAACTCAAACTATAAGTTTAGTTACTAATAGTCTCAACCCTACCCATTCCAATAGCAGTCTTAATACCTATTCCAGAGTAATTAGAAAATTCTAAAAGAAGATTTATTAATTGATTAATCTGTCTGGTTTTAGCTTTAATCTTAAAATTTACTTGTCCGACAAAGCCACTAACCTTGCCCTTATCTACATTAATAAATTGGCTCTTAAGATTAATAATGGAACTTACAAGAAGAGAGCTTGAAATCGTTTCATATAAATCTTTATCAAAGAGCTTTATATCATTTGCAAAGCTATCCCATTTTTTAAGTAAACTAAAGAGTATAAGATCTTCTCTAGGATAGTGTAAATAACGCCCTTCGGTTTTAATAGTAGTAGGAGTGATGAATTTCATACTAACTCTATCGTTCTCTTGAAAATCACTTGAATAAAATTTTTTAAAAAGCTCTGCATGAGAAGTTTTGGAGAATTCATATTTATCTAGATATTTAATTTTCGTATCAAAGGCTCTTAAATAATGATCTTTAAAAAGTGATGATAATTTAGAATGAAATGCATCACTGATATTTTCATTTAAAGCTATTAAATCCCAAACATATTCATTATCTTTAGATATATATACGGCACTATGGTATGGACGAAGACTATGTTCACCATCATGTAATTCTTGGGCTAATTCTAAATTTATGGCTTCTAATAAAATAGACTGAAAAATCGCCCCTAGATAAGGTGGCAGCTTAATCTCTGATTTAAAGTAAGCTCTATATTTAGTTATCATGAATTGTAACTTTATGTATTCGCATCCACCCTAAAGGATTATCATTCTTTAAATCTTTTTTCGGAGCACTGGGGTATCTATCACCAGCTTTCATTTTCTCTTCACGTAGCAATTGCTTAGCCTTACCCTGCCATAAAATAGTATCGTCATCTGAATATTCTTTCCAAGTGCCGAGTATGCTATTACTCATTTGCCCACTACCGAAGCCACATCTAATAAGATGAAATTTTTCATTTGCTGATAAATTTTCTTTGTTTGCCTGAATCGCACTAGCAATTTTAGAATAAAATTCTTCTAAATCTGTATTTTGATACATTTTTAGCAAACGATAAAAATTACATTTATGAAAATTCAAAAAAGGACTTAAAAAATCTTTTATAAAATCATCTGATACTTTATCTTTTTCAGTATCTTCTTGAGTATGAGTGACCGCTATCACAAATTTAGCCCCAGCTTTAATACATTCGTATAATTCAGCGGCTTCTTGACCTTTTTCATCTTTAGCATAAGTGATAGGACAAATAGTCATATCCTTAGGAGAGATACTAATATCACTAATACGAACTTTCTGAAATTTTTCAGAAATATCTGAATTTACCTTTGCATAATTTTTAAAAGTGTTTTCTAAGTCATCATAAAAAGCTTTCACTTGAGCTTTTTGTAAGCCATTTAAGAATTTTTTATCATTTTCTTTTACATGAGGTTTGAATTTTTCTTCTTCTATTTTCTCAATTTCATAGGCTCCCCTCATAGAACCCTTTACGGAGGAACCTGGTATATAGTAGTTTGGTGAGCCAGCGAAGCGGTGAATGTTCCTAATAATAGGTTTATTACTCCTATTAACTAATGATTGAAATTCTATTTCACTTTGCTCTAAAGCGTTCTGCAACTGTGTTTTGTTAGGTAAGCCATTAAAAGCTTCAGTAAGACTCGCTGAGCTAGAGCCTGTGATTTGATTTATAAGTTTTTCGATAATACTCTTATCAGAATTAGCATGTAAAATCTGCCAAAAATCATCATTAGCGTAATAGAGCTTACCAGCTATTACTACATACTCCCACCGAGATAAAATTTCTCCCGAGCCAATATGAATTGGCGACAGTGCCTCACAGTGTAATTTGTATTTTTTATGAAATCCCTTCATGAAATATTCTATAGCTCCATTTAACTAATTTTCAGTCCTAGATTATAGGCTAGTCCATAACGATAACTAGGATGCTCTGGGTTACCAACGTTAATTATGCTTCCTACAGGTTTAAAATCAAAAGAACTAGAAGCTGCCATCATGTAAGTTTTTAACTTACGTTTATCAGAAGCATGAGCTGCGGAATTATAAACCCAGCCAGATTTAGATATCAGTTTATAAGCAGATCTACGGCTATTTTTAATTAAAGATAGCTCTTCAGCCTTAGGTAGATAGTCAGAGAGTGTAATCCACAGATTCGGATTTTCAGTCTTAACTAAATTCTCGTATTCTTCTATCCTGACCTCTTTTATTTGCCCATAACCTGAACTGCGATTAGCCCCTATTCCTTCATCTTTTAAAAAATCACAGACTGCTTTAATTTTCTCTAAAAGCTTATCATCAGCCAGATCTAAGAATCCACTAAGCACTAAAGGTAAAGAAGCATTCTTTTTATTGCTATCAAGCATAGATATGTTAGGACCAAGCACAGATGTAATATAAGGTTTAGGATCACTAGGATCATTTAAATTCACTGCTTGATAGCTGTAGTCTTGTATCGCTGATTCGTAATCTTCCTTAATTAAATCTTGTCCTGAAAGCATCTTATTTAAAGCTTCATACTTAATCCAAGGTTGTCTTTCTTTTTTATCTAAAGTACTTTTAGAGCCAGCTCGATTTAGTAATGGAGCTGGTATGTAAAATCTCTCTTTAAGCTCAGGAAAAAAACTTGAATGTAACCACGGAAATCTCCCTTCTAGAAAAGGATTTAAAACTGAATTTAAATAATCATCTAGACCGTAAACTTCTATCCAAGCTAAAGAAATAGCACTAAAAAACTGGTCTGCCCCTAAGTGATCTCGGACATCTTGATCATCTAGACCAGCTTTCCCGAATCTTGGTAAAGTTTTAAATTCTATACTAACCTTGAAAGTTTTCATTTTTTTATTAACTCTATAGCTTTACTAGACCAGTCTTCATTAGAGTTTATTTCCATATCTTTCACAGAATCTTTACCAGAATAAGAAGCCAGTGATTTATATATTAAGTTTTTGAAATGGAATTTTACTTTACCATAACCACGAGAACCGCTTGCACCGAGGTATTCATCTTCTAAGAATTTAAGACAAGAATTTAGATCTTTAAGGCACTGCTCGTTATCATTTTCTAAAACTAAAACCAGCTCAAAAGCAAATTTAGTACCAGCAACTATTCTTTCGATTTGGCGTAAGCCACCCTTACTTTTATCAGTAGTTCCAGTGACTCTGCTAATCGCATTTTCATATTTAATTTCAGTGATATTTTTAGATTTATCACCTTCATTTAGAAGAGAATCTCTAACATAAATACGAGAGGTGCAGCGCTCTTTCTGATTATTTGGTACAGTACCAAATAGTTTCTTAACTTTATTGCTATCTATTCCAGAAATGCGGTCTAATGAATGCCTTAAACGCCCTTTAAGAGAAGAACCTGGAATATATGGCTCATTTGTGACTGGATGACGTATAACTGGACTGTCCACCAGTCCTATACCATTCTGTCCGCCACTGCCGATATGTAAACCAGTCAGTAGTTCAATTTGACCAGATATTATTAATTTCCCTTCTTGTGCAACATTTGTCATAATTTTTCTCCTTAATTTTTAGCGTCTACTCTGTGATAAGCGATTAATGATTCGATAAAAAGATGCAGATACTCAAGATCTAGCTTATTAAAAGCATCAGCTCCAGCAAGCCATTTATCTAAGACTTTCATATAAAAATCTTTTAAATCTCGATTACCTTTGGTAACAGTATAGGCAAATCTAGGTCTTAAGATAGCTAGCTTATTCTTATAATTAACATCTAGTTCTTCACTTTCATTAATATTTAAATCTATCTGCTCTGGGTGTATTTTCACTATTTCATCTAAAAATTTACGCATTTGCGTTGTCGCAACAGTTGCGAGGTCTTTTCCTATCTCCTTTGCTATTTTAATTACAGCAGATGATTTTCTTTGCTTAACACTATCACCTAATCTTGTATAAAAATTATCCCAATCAGGTGTTTCATATGATTTTTTATGTCCACTATGCTGTGAACCACCACGACCACTACTATTATTCATCATCATTTCCTCTCTTTAATAAAAGTAAATAGTTTAAAGCTGTCTCTAATTTTCTTAGCTTCAGTAGACTTTCTTTTAGTAAATCTATTCGGCACTCTTCTTGAGTTTCAAAACACTCAAATAACGAGTTTCTAAATTTAAGCCATTCTTTATTCTCTTTAAGTTCTGTGTTAAGTTCCTCCATCCGTGCAGTAGAGTAAATTAAACGAGGAAAACTATATGAACTTCCTTTATTAATAAGCTCTCGCAGGTATATCAAAATCTGATAGACGTATGCAGAGGATAAATTAAAAGACTCTAAAAGCTTTTTCTGTAGAAGAATATTTTCCCAATCATCCCAGTGAAAAGTATGTGAAGGAGAGTCTTTTCTAAAAATACCATCATCAAAGAATATACTTAAAGAATTTTTCCCATCATTAGATTTAGCTGCCTTCTCTGCTAAGCCAGCAGCTTCTGCCATACGATAGAGAGGAAATTTAGCTGCATGAATAGAAATACCAGCTGAAATATTAATCGCACCTAATGTATATTCTTTTAATTTAGTGTTAATCCGAAAAGCAGCGTCTATAACCTTATCCCATGCCCCGACAAGAAAAAGATCATCACCGCCAGCATAAACCACTGTAACTGATTTATTTAAGCCAGAATCTTCTAGAAGATCATCGAGATATAAAGTGAAAAATCTCCCAAGATTTCGACTCAGAGATGTATCTCTAGAGATGCTTTTATATTCACCCTTAAAACCAAACTCTGACTCAGATTTAAATACTTTACCTAAATTATCAACATCAGCTCTTAAAACTCCTATTCTTTTAACGCCCTTAGCTAAATAAGCTAAATCCGTAAAATCACAGACAGAACCATTTTTCTTAGCTATTGATATAGAAGTATATATTTTAGGAGCTATCTCTTCATCAAAATCATGAATTACAAAAGAGTTTTCAGTTTTCTGTTTGGATTTAATTAAACTTAAAGAAGTCACAGAAAGGTTTTTATGGATTTCTGGAAATAATCCAGAGTTATTCTTTTCAAACTTCAGATAAAAATTTTCTGCTTTTGAAACCCATTCACCATAATCAATTAAGGACTCACATTCATTACATACCTGAACATTTAAATCACCCTTAGCATATGAGACCAGCTTATCTGTTTCCTTATGACAGAATTTACACTCTTCATAATCATTAGCTCTAAGAGTAAATATTTCATCTAAATTATGCTGAAACTTAGTTAGTTTCTTTGTACCAATCATTTCTGAAATGCTTTTCCATGCAGTATTTAGAGGATGCTCTTCTGTCTCGGATTTACTAGAATTTATTTTCATCTGATTGCCAGATAATTCTGTATAACCAAAGCTCACTGATAATTTACCGTCGTGTAGATTTAATAACCATGAATTTAAGTTATTTTCTAATCTCTCTATATTTTCTTTAAAAGCAGAAAGATTAGGAAGCAGTAAGGAAAAGCCTCCACCGCCTAAATATATCTGATTAACACGCCCTAAATGAAATATATTTAAAATTTCATCTGCGATTTGCTGACATAAAAGTTCTAAATAAAAACTACGACCACGTAAGCCTTTTAGAGCCTGCTTGGAGGAGATATTATATATAAAATCTTGAATTCCCGAGATATCTGCCTTAAATAAAATATAAGCTTTTGTATCTCTAGAATAAACTTTTTCATCCTTACCGGAACTAGATATCTTTGGCCATGGACTATTAAAGCTAGTATCAGCAGTATACAGTTTAATCCAGTCTGGGAAAGCTTCTGAGATATAAGCGAACATGCAGGAACCTATCGCAGCCGTTAGCTTTAAATGCTCATAAAGAGATACATCATTAGTGTGTTCTTTGTAAGTATCTGGTGGTACGAACTGAAACAGCTCCTCTAAATGACGTGAAACTTGATTCAAATCATTAGTATCAAAGCTTTTTCTTACTATGAGAGACTTACATAATTTTTCAATTTTTTTAGTAATTTTCTGATACTGAAGCTTAGTATCATTCTCAACATTTTTTTTATTAGTCGGATAAGGATAAGGATCTAAACCCTGCTCGCCATCTCTCTTTAACCAAAGATCATAGAAAGAATCATTGTCTTTAACAGATTTAACGGATGATCCACCCTGAGCGAATTTTGAGAAGTAAGTGAAAATACTCTGTAAACGCCTATTATTATCCCATTTATCTTTTGTTTTAGATCCCACGTCACATTCATCTAGCCGTTTATCCTCATCATAAAGAAAAGGAGCTGTACTGCGGTCATGGGCAGAAGCTAAGTTATCAGCTTCATAAGCTATCCACGCTATATAACTATCAGCATTATTAGGACCTTCCTTTGCATGATGATATCGAATAGAATCTAAGACGGCTTTCCAAGAAAAAGTATTTAACGAAATTGATAAAGTTTTAGCTAGTTCTAAAATAAACTCTTGTCCAAAGCGCTGATGATTTTTCAGAAAAGGATTGTTATCAGCTCTTTGAATGGGCTTGCCGATATCATGTAAAATACAGCCTAAAGCTACTGTTGCTAGCTCTTCTTGCAAATAGGTTAAGTTTACTTGATTCATTTTCAACATTGAATTTTCATGTTCACTAGCACTCAACATACCTAAAATAAAGTTTTGCAGTATATCTTGACTTACATTATAAACACTAAGAAAGAAATAGTTCTATCATTTTTTGATAGAATTTGTAAAATGGAGCTGAATGATAGGAAGCATAAGAAAATAAATAAAGATATACGCCAGAAAGCATTTATTGAAGCACTTTTAGAAGGGGCAAAAACAATAACTGATTTAGAGGAAGCAGTAGCTGGGAAATTAGAACTGGATTCATTAATTCCAGAAGCTACTAGGAATAGAGACATTAGGGATCTTAGAGAACAAGGCTTTCAGATAGATCTTGTGTATAAAAAATCTCATGAGCCAGAATATGTTTTAAAACGAACTAAGATAGACCTAGAATGTTATAGTGAAAACATTGTTGTCATATTGCAGTTATTAAAGCTTGGTATCGATCTAGGTCTCTTAATAGACGAAAATATAGAAAAGAAAATTATTGAATTTTCTAGATTACTGAAAAAAAACATTTCACGCTTACGCATAGAAGGTCTAAGAAAGACTCTTAGTTTAAATAGGGTAGACTTAAAGCTTATAAATAAAGCGATAGAGAAAAAATGTGCTATTAACTTTAAAATTCAACAGCCGTCACACTCTAAAGTGAAATCCATAACGGGCTTCCCGCAAGAAATATTTATTCAGGATAAATACCTTTATTTATCTGTTAAACGCTTCATAGATAAGAGCTATGAATATGAATGGCGAGAATATAGGCTAGATAGATTAGTACCAATAGAAAAATCTCAGCATATAGAAATTAATTATAAAAATCTAGATCCCTGTCCTCATGAGAAACATCAACCGGTCTATGTGAAAATAATGGTCTTTTCTCCATTGACTAATTTTTTTGAGGCTGAAATGTATGGATTGAAAAAATTAGATTCACATAAAGAATATGATATTTATGAAGGGAATATTCACAAACCACCTTTTCGCATAATGAAGGACTTTCTAAGTTTTCTGCCTCATATTAAAATTATAGGAAATAAAGATCTTGCAGAAGAGTTTGATTCTATATTAAAACGAAGCATTAAACCTTAATCAATCCTCACACCACCACATTAACAAGCTTATCCGCCACCACTATAACCTTACGCACAGCAGCCCCATCTATCTTCTTAACCATCTTTTCATCTGCAAGAGCAAGTTTCTCTAACTCCTCATTAGATAAACCTTTAGCTACTTCTATCGCCGTAATTTTTTTACCCTTAATCTGTAAAACCAAAGTACAGGTATTTTTTTCGATATAAGCATCGTTAAACTTAGGCCAAGAGAGCAAATGCACTGAATTATTAACATCAGCTTCACTTAAATTAAACAGTGAATGATAAAGCTCTTCTGCTAAATGCGGCGTAAAGGGAGCTAGTGTTTTAGTGAAGTCGACTAAAACATGGGCTAGAACCTGCTTATCTT
>JBMOEX010000062.1:0-13064 GCA_049314535.1 Vampirovibriophyceae bacterium
GCTAAGCGTATCGGTGCTGTAAACACCATTAAGGTTAATCGCGGTGGTTTAATAGAAGGTTACAACACTGATTACTATGGTTTTCAAGAGAGTCTGAAAGGCATAGACCTAAAAGGTAAGAACGCTACTATACTTGGCAGTGGTGGAGCTGCACGAGCTGTGATAATCGCACTCGAAGATATGGGTGTGGCTAAAATCGATGTCAGAGTAAGAAACGTAGATAAAGTAGTTAATAATTTACCACGAGTAGATGCAAGTGAGCTAAATGTAAATCTTTTTAATCGTGAATCGGATACTGCAGAAATAGATATTTTAATAAATGCTACACCAGTAGGGCAAGGGCGTTTAGCTAATGAAATGCCCGTAACTGAAAGGCAGATAGAGGTTTTAAAGCCTACAACTGTTATTTATGATTTGATTTATTCAGATACTTTACTTATACAGAAAGCTACGGCGAGGGGTTTGAAAGCTATCAATGGAGCAGAGATGCTAGTCTTGCAGGCTGCACAGTCTTTTTCTATCTGGAGTGGGGTTAAACTCTCTGATGAGCTTGTTTCGGTTATGCGTAGTGCTATGTCATTGACTGCGGACGTGTAGCGGAACTCCAATCTCTGCGTTTTCGTCGTCCTCATGATCCTCATGTACCTTGAGTACACTGCGGTCATTCGTCCTCCTCAGCCTTGACCTTGTTCGTTCGGCTACACGTCCATGACGGGACTGCTGCGGAACTCCAATCTCTGCGTTTTCGTCGTCCATGACGGGACTGCTGCGGAAATCCAATTTCGGCGCGTCATATCGCTAAAACTAAATCTACTTTTATGTCGTGTGGCTCATTTGGTAGATTCTCTAAGTAAAGTTCTTTTGGGATTATTCCTAATGTTAATACTGGAGATCCCTGCGTGAGGGCATTTGGAGGCTGATGTGTGGTTTTACTCCCTGTGTTTTCTGGGATGATCTTAGAGAGAAGCTTGTCGTAATAACCACCGCCGCGCCCGAGTCTATAGCCTCTTTTGTCAAAAGATAGTCCTGGAACTATTATGAGCTCTAGGTCTTGGCACTCTTTGATAAAATCTTCTGGCGGATTATTTCCAGTAAGTTCAGGTATTAGAAAATTTTTATCAGGGAAGAGTTCTGTGAGTGCATTTAAATCTATTTCATCTTTTAAGGCTTTATAGATAAGGATTTTTTTTGCTGCTTTAAAAAAGTCTGCGTTAATGATTTTATTAATAGCTATTTCCTTACGTTTTTCTAGTTCGCCTGATTTTAAAAGGTTTTCAAGAATGGCTTTGGCTGCTAGGCGGAGACTAGTTTTATCGTCGTGCAGCGGTTTCTTCGGTAGCATCAGTGTTTTAAAAGATTTAGTTAATGGCATTTATTGCCAAATGAGCTGAATTTAACTCTTTTATTATACTCCTAGAAGGGTTCCTGCTGCTTTTCTTGTAAAATCTACAATTGCGTTAGCTGTTTCCTGATCACTGCTTTGTTATTTAATAGCATTAGCAGATTTTTGATCATCAGCACCACTAAGCAGACCAGTATTATTCATAACAGTAGCCATGAAAACTAAGCCTAGGGCTTTTTTCATAAAACCGCCGCCAGATGCTTGCATGCCTAGACCATTTGCCATGTGGCTGTTGCCACTAGTGAGAGCTTTAAAAGCTGCGAATAGTCCTATGGCTGCGATTCCTTGACCAAATAAATCCCCTAAGCCACTTACATTTAGAATATTACTAATATCTTTTTTCGTTTGATTGTCTTCAGCGGCTTTATTCATTACTAGATTGAAGTAGGTCTCTTTATGGTTTGTAAGTGACTGATCTTTGGAATCATTAGGTGTTGCTTTAGTAAATGCTTTTACATAAGCTGTGATATTTTTTTGACCGGTCTCAGTTTTCGGATCATAATCTGAGTTATTTTGAATTAGTACATTTAATGTTTTTATTCTGTTGTCAATCTCTGATTGAATTGTCTTTATTTCTTGTGGAGTTAATTGTTTTTTAATTTCATCCCATTTTTTACTATTCTGAACGAGCTGTATTTCAATATCAGAAACAGCTTTTGGATTTTGAAATTTCACTAATTTATCTGATTCTTTTAAAGCCTGGTTTACAGAATTAATTAGCCCTGCATCATTTTTCAGCTCCACGGACACAGATTGAATAAAAGATTTATCAAATTTAAAAGCATTTTCCTTTAGGGCTTTAATTAAGGTTTCTTGAAAAACACTATCTCCCTGTCCTTCACTAGCTTCATTACTAGCTTTTTTAGCTTTATCTAAAAATAAGCCTAAGAGTGCTTTTTGCTCCTCCTTACTAAAAGCACTTTCCTTGGTAGTTAGAGCATTTGCTAAATTATCTAAAGCTGCTGTGCTGTTTTTAAGATCTGTCTCATTTAAAGCTAATTGTATAGCTTTATCACTAAGTTTAAACCCCTTAAGATTTTCATAGTGTTTACCTCTAGCTTCCAAAGATTCGGTGATGACTTTTAACTGCGTATTAATCAGCGTATTAGTAGCGGCATCATTTAATTGATTCTGTAATTGCACGAAAGCAGGATTACTACTTGCATAACTTTTAACTTGGAGAAGAAGGCTTTCTGCAGATCCTCCTATAGCTGCTTTTTTTTGTTCTAATGAGTGTCCACTATGAGATAATATCCACTCCTGAATATTATCTAAGAATCCTTTAAACTGATTAACATCAGCTGTCTTTCCATCATTGCCAAAGGCTTTCACCATCTGCTGCTTTAAGTATTCATCAGCAGTTAATGGTTTTTGAGTTTGAGGTTTTGGATGAGACTCCTGTCTCTGAATAGCTATATTAAGCATGTTAATACAAATAGTTTTCTGTATTTTTTTGATAGTTAATTTTAAGCTGCCTTAGAGCTTTGATTATTATTTCTCATCATCATCATGGCTGCTAAAGGATTCATGCCTTGCTTAGTATCGCCACCAAAATGGTTCATCAGCATCAAAGGTAACATACCATTACCGAATGTCATGTTAAGTAGTCCAGTTCCAGCCTGCATCACACCAGTAATCGCTCTAGGGCAGAAAATCATTAAGCCTACTGCTAGCATAGCAGCCATAGAACCCCACTGTTTTAGATCGTCAGTACTAATATTTAGATCCTTTAAAAACTTATTTGCTCTTTCGTTATAGTTGCTGTTAGCAGAATCTGGTTTTGCTAGTACCTCTTTTAGCATTTTTAAATCAGCGACATCAATTAAGTTAGTCTCTAGAGAGCTCTTCAAGCCACTCAGTAATTTTGTTTGGGCTTCTTCTCTTGCTGTGACTTTCTCTGCTGCGGAAGATAATTTATTAGCTTTTGTCAGTTCTTCTTCAAAAGTCACTAACAATTGATTTACTTTTTTCAGATTAGCTAGATTAAGCTCCGTATTAGGCTGAGTGTCTGATGCTCCAGTTTTTACAAGCTTATCAATCCCTTCATTGATATTTTTTAAGGATGTACTATTAGCCCCAAGAGCCTCATTTATATTTCGAGCATGAACACTCATTTCGTTACAGGTTATGTCTTTATCAGCTTGACCGTGTACAGCACATAGAATTGTTTTCAGAGCAGCTTTTTCATCTTGACTTAATTTAGATACAGCAGCAGTAAATTTCTTCTCATCAGCAAGATTTGGAAAAATACTATTTTGAAATTTCTCTAGATTGGCTTTATCTACAGTCCCCCCGGCTTCTTCTGAAATGCTATCAATGCGTAGTGAAAGTACCTCTAATCCTTCTCTGCTTTTAGATAAATTAGCTAAAGCTGGTGACGCTTGTTGAATATTTTTAACAAATTTTTCTATATAATCTGAAGTAGAAGCTTTATCTGACTGGCTGGCGTCAGAAGTGGTTTCGGTAACTACTTGAGTAGTGACTTCTGGGGTTTCACTTTTCAGCCCAGGTGGCTTCTTTAATTCTCTTGTAATTACTTGTTTTAATTGAGCTGCCTCTTCAGCATTAACTTTTATGCCATAGGCAAAGAGTTTAGTGTGGATTGATGCTAAGGTTTGCTCTGTAAGTTCTTTTGCAGAGTCGGACACGATATGGCTACCCCAGAGATCATCCTTTTTTCTAAACGTCATTTCCTTACCATCTGGATTTGCTAAATCATCTTTTATTAATAAGTGTTGTACTGCATAAATATTTTTTGCTAATTCATCTGCGACCTCGCCTTTAAAAGAAGTTACAGTACCATCTGCCTTATATTCATCAAGACTTTTTGCTGCTTTTTGAGCTTCTGGATTACCAGTATCCTTAGCATCCGCTTTTAATTTATCTACCCCTGATTGTATTAATTTATCAATAAACCCTGTTACTACGCTAAGCATCTCAGTATGGCTTAACTGATCAACTGCTTGAGATTTAGCTTGATCAATCTGACGAGGATCTTTATTTTTGAAATAAGTTACTTTGCTTAAGTCAATTTTTGGAGTAGTAGAAGTGCTAACCATCTGAATTTTAATTAAAGGACTTCCATATCTATAGCTTCCACTTAGATTCTCTAAGTACAGAAGTCCAATGTATTAATACAAAACTTGATGCTGGATGATTTTGATATTTATTTTTGAATGTTCAATAATATTTTGTGATTTTTAGATTTTATCTTGCAATAAAAACAAATATTTCCTGAAATTTCGCAAAAAGAAACTTAAACGTGATATATCTCTTAAGGAAGAATTTAAAGTTTAATTTTTCTAAAATAAAAGTCTTCCATATTTAAAACTTAAATTAGGAAGCGATGGAACAGAATGGCTACTAAAAAGAAACCCGTAAGCGAAAAGAAGACAGAAGATTTTAAATATTTAGTTATAGTTGAGTCTCCCGCTAAGTCTAAGACTTTGACTAAGATACTTGGTAATGAATATTTAGTTAAATCGAGTATCGGACATATTCGTGATTTACCAGCTAAGGGACTTGGCATAGATATTAAGAAGGACTTTGAGCCTACCTATGAAATCATGGTGGGTAAAGAGAAGGTCGTAGATGAATTAAATGATTTTGCGAAGTTAGCTGAAAAGGTTTATCTAGCGAGCGATCCGGATCGTGAAGGAGAGGCTATAGCTTGGCATTTAGAGCAGATTCTAAAATGTAAAAAATCTAATGTCACAAGAGTTACTTTTAATCAGATCACTCCAGATGCGGTGCGCAGTGCTGTGGCGAATCCACGTGATATAGACATGAGTTTAGTAAATGCTCAGCAGGCTAGAAGAATTTTAGATAGATTAGTAGGTTATAAAATTAGCCCGATACTGTGGCGTAAGATAGGCGGCAGAAGTGCTGGTAGAGTGCAGTCTATCGCAGTGCGTTTAATCTGTGAGCGTGAAGAAGAGATTAAAAACTTTATCCCTGAAGAGTACTGGTCATTAATTTCTGATGTCATAGAGCCGAATAAAAACCCGAATAACTCTAAGGGAGAGAATTTCGAGATTCGCCTAACTCATGTAGATCATAAACGTGTTATTAGCCCTAATAAAGAATATGATTCTAATAAAAGTTTCGTCATATCTTCTAAAGAAGAGATGGATAAAATACTTGGCCGTATAGATGCTGCTAGCCTAGCTGTAACTCATATCGGCTCTAAGCCAAGTACTAAAAAATCTAAACCTCCTTTTAAAACCTCTACTTTACAGCGTGCAGCGAGTAATGCGATGGGCTATACCGTGAAACGTACTATGCAGATAGCTCAGAGCCTTTATGAAGGGGTTAAGATAGGTAAGGGTTCAGCTGAGCAGGTAGGTTTAATTACTTATATGCGTACTGATAGCTTAAGAATCGCTCCAGAAGCGCAAGAGGCAGCTAAAGAATATATCATTAATAAGTATGGTAAGGATTATTATCCTGAAGTACCTAATGTTTATGATAAATCTAAAAAAGCGAACGAGCAGGATGCACACGAGGCGATTAGACCTACTTATGTAGATAAAGATCCAGAGAGCATTCGCGAATATTTAAGTGATGAGCAGTATAGGCTCTATAGATTAATCTGGCAGAGGTTTGTAACATCGCAGATGTCTGAGATGAAGTTAGATATTAAATCTATGGAAATCGCTTCTGCTGATAAGCTTTTACAGTTTAGAGTTAGCCAAAGTAAAGTTATTTTTAAAGGTTATTCCATCGTTTATGGTAACTATGCTGAGCAAAGTGAAGATAATGAACTCAGTGAAGAAAATGTGAAATTCCCTGATTATATGCAGGAGGGTTCAGCAGTTAAAGTTCTTACTAATAAGCCATCTCAGCATTTTACGGAAGGCCCACCTAGATTTAATGAAGCGAGTCTAGTTAAGACTTTAGAGGAATTAGGCATAGGCAGACCATCTACCTACGCACCGACTATTTCTACAGTTTTAGATAGAAACTATGTAGAGAAAGTTAATACGGCTGGAGCCCTTGCACCGACTAAATTAGGTATGAGCGTAAATGAGCTTTTGGTAAATCACTTTGGGCAGTTTATTAACACTGATTTCACTTCACAAATGGAAGCTGATCTTGACATGATCGCTCATGATGAGATTAAGTGGCAGAAGGTTTTAAAAGATTTTTATAAGGGACCTGAAGATGAAATAGCCCCGCCTAAATCATCTAAAAAAGCAGCTTCTAAGACTAGTAAAGCTTCTGCTTCCGTTGAGACTAAAATTGTTGAAGAACATATTCCACTTGGCTTTGAGTCTGCGGTTAAGAAGGCTTCTAAAGAGATAGAAAGTGTAGTTATAGAGACAGAGCATGAATGTCCTACTTGCGGAGCTAAGATGCATCTGAAGAGCAGTCGCTTTGGGCCTTTCTTGGGCTGTTCTAATTACCCAGATTGTAATACCATCGTTAATTTAACTAAGGACGGTAAGCCCGCTCCAGAGGATAGACCTTATACAGTTGAAAACTGTCCTACATGTACGAAAGATCAGTCTCTAGTTATTAGGTATGGCAGGTATGGCGATTATATCGCTTGTATTACTAAGGATTGTGGGTATACATCCCCTCTGGTTAAAAAAACTGGCGTACACTGCCCTCGAGAAGGCTGTGGTGGTGAAATAGTAGAGAAGAAGTCACGCTTCGGTAAAATGTTTTATGGCTGTAATAAATGGTCTGTAAATAACTGTGATATGGTCTTCTGGTATCCTCCTATAGATCTTAAATGCCCGCAGTGTTCTAAGCAGATGATGTTTAAGTCTTTAAAGAAAGGTGATAAAGTAGCCTGCTCTGATACTAAAAACTGTGGCTATAACAGGCTTGCACTGGTCGAAGAGATAGAAAGATATGCTAAAAAGTCTGATCCAGAGGCTCCAGAAGAGCAGAAATCAGTATTTAGTCTGTAGGGGGGGAGACCACTGCACAACGCGCAGTTTCAAGGCTGACGAAAACGCAGAAAATGGAGTTGTGCCGTGGTCTGTTAATTTTATTTTTCCTTAACCAAACCTTATATAAGACTAGTTAGAGTGAATTAGGTAGTGAAGAGTTCCTGTTTTTGGGGCTAATGTGTTGGATTGAAATTGAAGTTTTACTCTAGTGTTTTTGACCTATTTTTGGATTAAAAGATTATTTTTTTACTTTAACTATATAGAATGTTAGATAGTAACCGATTAATAAGTTTATAGCGCTCAGACAAAATAAATAGGAGATGAGATGGAAAATATAGTGGATGAATTTAAAAAATATGCAAAAGAACTGGGCGTCTTATATAAGACCAAAAGGGAACTCGAATCTCTTATAGAAAAATACGAAGAAAAGCTTAAAAAGCTTGGTAAGAACTTAGAACTAGCTGATAGCTTCGAGTCTTCGTTTAATTCTAATTCTGCTCTAGTTAATCCGTAAAATCTTATTTTAGGCGAAGCGTAATTCTTAATGTTCAGTACCAAGAAAAAGATTACGCTTGATCGACTCTTTATTTAATTCTTGAAGACATTCGTAGAAGTCAAAACTCCATTTACCTCGATTTTTTACAGCTGCCTTTCTGTATCTATCTCTAGCTTTTAATAAATAGGAATCAGTCCAGTCCTTGATCGGACCCTTAGATTCGATAATTTCTTCAAAATTCTCTAAAAGCTTAGTAAGCTCTTTACTGTCATTATCGGCCATAACTATATTCTACAAGAGAACGGTAGTTTTCCGATTAAGGCTAATACTTCTCTTATTTAAATACTCAAATATTAACGTTTTTTAATCTTTTCGAGGTAAAACTTGCTTGTTTGCCTTGCTGAGACCAAGAAATTTTGATATAATTAAAAAGATAACAAATTTCCTTCCTTCGAGAAGGATTTTTTATTTTTATGACCTTTTTATCTTTTTATCCAGCGGTCGAACAGTTTTCTTTATATACACCTGTAATGCAACAGTATTTAAATGCAAGGTTGGGGTTGCAGAAAGATGCTCTGCTGCTTTTTAGAATGGGAGATTTTTATGAGGCATTTTTTGATGATGCCAGAATTATTTCACGTGAATTAGATATTACGCTTACAGCTAGACCAGAGAATAATCATCCAGAGGGGAAGATTCCGATGGCTGGTGTGCCGGCGAAAGCGGTAAAGCCTTATATCGCAAAGCTTTTAGAGAGAGGCTATAAGGTCTCTATTGCAGAGCAGATGGCTGATCCTAAGACTTGTAAAGGTTTAGTGCCGAGAGAAGTCTGTGCGACGTATACAGCGGGAACTTTATCTGAATTGGATTTATTAAAATCTAATGAAAATAATTACATTGCAAGTATATTTGCTAGGTCTAATTCTGAGGAATTTGGTTTAGCTTATGTAGATCTTTCGACTGGTGAGTTCTGTATTACTGAGCTTAAGCAGCATCAAGTGGAGTCTGAGCTATTTAGGATTAAGCCTTCTGAGCTTTTGGTTCCGAGTTTGAGAGGTGAGAAATCTAATTTAGATATAGAAAGACCTTTAGAAGCGATGTTTAGTTTTAAATATCCTTATTCACATTATGATGTTAAGAATTTTGATACAGATTTAGCTTTTTCTCATATTAAGCGCGAATTTAGATTACAGCAGTTATCTCGTGATTTAAAAGAAAATTATTCTAATGCCTTGCGTGCAGCAGGAGCGCTTATTGAGTATTTTGCTGAAACGCAGAAGGCTTTATTCTTAAAAAATTCTGGAAAACTTTTCGATAGCTTGAAAACTTATCAGTCTGGAGAATATGTGTCTTTGGATGTAAGTACTCGCAGGAACCTTGAAGTGACGCGTTCTTTGTATTCAGGTAAGATAGAGGGTTCTTTGCTTTCTGCGATAGATAGAACGAATTGTAGTCTTGGGAAAAGGCGCCTGAATGTTTGGTTAGAACAGCCTCTCTGTGATCTTAAAACTATTCAGCTTAGGCAGGAAGCAGTCCAGAGCCTTTATGATAATCCTAATCTAGAAGCAGATCTTTGTGAAATATTAGCTGGAATGCCTGATTTGAGTAGGCTTTCGCAGAGGCTTGCTTTAGAGACTATTAATCCTCGTGAACTTGTCGCTCTTAAAGACTCTTTGTTAGTGTTTGAAAGGCTTTCACAGGTTTTTTCTAAAAAAAATCAAGAAATTTCTTCTAAGGAGAAGACTTTAAATAATCCAGATGAGTTCTTTAAGTCGCCATATTTTGAGATTTTTAAAATGGTGCCTACCGAAATAAAGGATTTCATTTCTGAAATAGAATTTCAGTTACTAGATAATCCGAGTGTCTTTATTAATGAAGCTGGGATATTTAGAAAAGGAGTGAATCCTGAATTAGACGAGCTTATATCGCTAATGGAAGATGGGACTAAGTGGCTGAATGTTTACGAGGAGTCTTTAAAAGAAAGTACTGGTATTAAAACTCTGAAAGTTACTTTTAATAAGGTACATGGTTACTATATCGAAATATCGAAGGCGAATCAGAAATTAATACCAGCAGAGTTAACTATTAAGCAGACTTTAGTTAATGCTGTTAGGTGTATGAGTGAGGAGCTTAAAGCCTATGAAAATAAAGTTTTCAATGCAGAGTTTGCTAGAAGCTCTTTAGAGAATCGTTTGTACACAGAATTACGTTCAAAATCTGCGATAAATGTACCTCTATTTAAGGCTATTGCTAATGCTATTGCAGATTTAAGTGTACTTACTTCGTTTTCGCTTATCGCAAGAGAGAGAAATTATACTCGTCCTTACGTAGATGATTCGGATGCATTATTTATAGAAGCTGGTAGGCATCCTGTTCTAGAGCAGAAGCTTGGACTTGGACAGTTTGTTGATAATGATATTTCATTTAGTTCATCTAGTGAAGCAGGGGCTAGGTTTATTTTACTTACAGGACCGAATATGGCAGGTAAAAGTACTTATATGCGGCAGAATGCCCTGATTATTTTACTTGCACAGGTGGGTTCTTTTGTCCCTGCAACTAGGGCTAGGATTGGGCTTGTTGATAGAATATTTACAAGAATAGGTGCTAGTGATGATTTAGCTTCTGGGCAGTCGACATTTATGGTTGAAATGAATGAAGTCGCAAATATCGTAAATGGTATGAGTTCTAAAAGCTTTCTTGTTTTAGACGAAGTCGGCAGAGGCACTAGTACTTATGATGGTATCTCTATTGCATGGGCCATAGTTGAGTTTATAGTCGAACAGATCTGCCCTCGAACTATCTTTGCGACGCATTATCACGAATTAGCTCAATTGGAAAAAAACTATAGTGGCAGAATTATAAATGCTCAGATGTCAGTTTCAGAACCTTCTTGCGAAAATCCGCAGATAGCTTTTTTGCATAAAGTGAAAGCGGGTTCAGCTACTAAAAGTTATGGTATAGAAGTGGCTAGATTAGCTGGCTTGCCGCAGGATATATTAGATAGGGCTATTTTAGTAAATCAACAGTTAGAACGTAGCTTATCTCTTCCTGTATCTAATAAAGCTTTGAAAAAAATAGCAGGTAAATCATCTCTTGGAGATGAATCTGCTGATTTTAATCTTAGACCACTATTTAATTGGAAAGCAAAAGAAAAAGCCGATAGGCTATCATAAGTCTTAGTTACTTGAAATTTATGCTTGCAAGGTTTTTTAATAATGTTTTATGGGGTAATTCAATCGCCCTTGCCTGGACTTGGGGGATAGGCTTATTCTTTTCGGTGCAGATGGCTGCGCAGTATGGCTTTACTGCTTTAGTCGCCTATGTTACGGTGAATGCCTTTGGACTTGCTCTCTTCGGAATAGTTAACGAGTTTATAGCTAAAAAATATAAGACTGCTGAGGATTATGAAAGAGCTTTTCTGAAAAAAGCTCAGAATTTTAAATTTCCTTTTTTCTTTTATCAGTTTGTTGCTATTACTTTAACTTTATTTGCCTGTCTAAAGTACGTAACTTTACCATTAGGTATTCTTTCATTTTTAGTAGCTGTAATGTTCATAGGCTCAACTATCTTCCTCGGGGAGGAGTTTAAGATTGATCGTATAAAATATAGCCATGCTTTTTTAGGTTTGGTGATGCTTGGGGCGATGATTTATATTATTAATTCGGGCTTTATGCTTAGTTCTCTTAATGATTTATTTAGTGTACAAGCCGCTTTTCATTTTGATCATGGGATAGACTACGTAGCTTTAGCTGTTCCCATTACTTTAGGATTCCTTTTTGGACCTTGGCTGGATTTACAGCACTGGCAGAGAGCGATTCAGATTCGTAAAGAAGGTGGTTCTATTGCGAAATCTTACATTACTGGTGGTTTGATTTTTTGGTGTGTTTTGATTTTTGATGGAGCTTTAGCTATATCTGCTTATGCACAGTCACCGCTTTATGGCTTTGAGTTTTCTTTTCTTGATTCTTTTAAGAGCATTATTACGGATGTGACACATTCTATGAGTGCTTTTCATGGCGTGCTGAATGCTTACGTGGTTTTTATCTGTGTGGCTTCTTTGGCGACTTTTGATAGTGGCTATATCGCTTTTCAATGGTTTACTGAACCACAGGTTAAAGACTCTAAAAGTATTTTACTTACTTTTTTCCCACCAAAGCTTGTCTCTTCACCGATTCCATGGTTTTTCCTTTGTATAGTTACTGCCACTATAACTATGCATTTTGCGGAAGTTGGTAAATTTGTAGAAATATTTGATGATAGTTTAGTTAAGTTCTTCAGATTTGAATTGGAATACTACCTTGCTTTTTATGCTTCATTCTTCATAATGTATGAAGTTACTTTTATTCGCTGTATGTTAAATACTCGAGAAGAAAAGAGTTATTCTGTTCTGAAGCTCTTTTCTACTGGGCTTTGTAGTATATCTATTTTTGGTATAGGTTATTTTAGCCAGCATACTATAGTTATGGCCTTCGCATCTTTAGTGCCTTTAGTTTATGGGGTGATGACTAGTGATTCATTTGGTCAGTCAGAGAAGAAAGCAGGTTCTGAAGATTCTTCTAGTGTGGTGCATGCTACAGATTTTCGAGTTTTAAGTTCGCTCGCTACTGAAGCACACTCACCTTCTGCCTTAGAGCAAAAGCCAGGTTCTTTGAGTTTGCTGAATGTATCTGCTGAAAGTGTGAACGCTCTTCGTGTCTTGGATTTACCTGCTGATGCGAAGCTTATATCGACTAGTTCGTGTTACATTTCAGATGGGTTCTTCGTACATGAGATGACACCTACTTATCAAGATACTAACTCTGTGGGTAATGTTTATTTCGCTATGTATACCTTATGGGTAGGTAAAACCAGAGAATTGTTTTTCTTGCATACTATGCCAGATTTTGATTTAGAGACTACAGATTTTTTAATTCTCACCAGATCTTTTAATCATAAGTATTTAAGAGAGATTAAAGAGTTTGAGAGTGTAAGTATTCATTTAAGAATTAAAGACTATAATCGTAAATTCGTTACTATTGAGCATAAGATTTTAAATAAAGATAAGCAGCTCATTGGTAAAGGTGATCAGTCTTTAATGTTTGTTGATGCTAAAAGTTATGCTTTGATTGATATTCCAAATCAGGTGATGGAGGCGCATTTGCCGTTTTACTATGGCGATAAAAGCCCCAAGGCTTAGACCTTATTTCCTTCGCCCCGCACTGCGTGCGGGTCCCCATGCTCAGGCTCTAAGGTCTAAGCCTTGGGGCTGATAGTGGGTGGGGGAAAC
>JBMOEX010000063.1:0-12954 GCA_049314535.1 Vampirovibriophyceae bacterium
TTTAAAGAAATACTATGAGAAAATTAAACCTAATGCCCGAACCAAAAAAAAACCGCGAAGATTATTTAAATGACGACGAAAACGCAGAAATTGGAGTTCAGCGACATGCCCAAGAGACAAGCGATTCAACAGATGCAATATACGACCCAACTCCTAAAGACATCACAGAACATCTTGAAGAAATAAGGAATAGACTTTTCCTAGTTCTTGGGCTAGGAGTGGTAATTTTCATTACCTGCTTCAATTATTCAGAATTTTTCATCAGCCTGCTTGAGAAGCAAGCTCCGCGAGGATCAAGCTTTTTTCAATTAAAACCAGGTGAATTACTCTTTAGTAGTTTCAAAGCCTCTGGCTTTGTGAGTTTAATATTAATCAGCCCAATCATCTGCCAGCAAGTATTAGCCTTTATAAGATCTGGTCTTAAAGAAAAAGAATATAAAATTTTAAAAATTATTTTTTTAAGCTTACCCTTACTTTTAGTGTCTGGGATTGGGTTCGCGTATTATTTCATCCTGCCGCCCTTACTAAATTTTCTTCTGGGCTTTAATAGCACAGTGATAGAAAGCCGCTATGGCATAGAACATTTTATAAACCTCTGCTTATCACTGCTGATGATCACGGGGATTAGTTTTCAAATCCCTATCTTAATAATCATTCTTACCTTCTTTAAACTAGTTACAATAAAACAACTTTTATCTATATGGCGTTATGTTACAGTCGGGGCTTTCGCACTCTCAGCATTTCTGACACCCACACCAGATCCTTTCACTATGTCGATTCTAGCTTTTGCCATTTTAGGACTTTATTTTTCTACAATATTTACAGTTAAGATTTTTAAGATTTAGAAAAGTTATATGAAAAGCTTTTCGTATTTAAAATCAACGGAGTTGTCGAATCTAAGACTAAATCAACAAATCCCCTTCCTTAAGCCTAAAACCATTCAAACAGTCACTTGCCTTCATCTCTGCTTTACCACTAGGTTTAAGCCTATAAATCTGTAAAACTCCATCAAAAGTCTGCACCCAGATAAAACCCTCTTTATGATTAACTTTTACGACAGTTCCAGGGTCTGGAGATTTAAGCTCTTCATCTGCAACAGCAGTCTCTAAAATAACGACCTTTTCGCCCCTAAATATAAAGTAAGCCCCAGGCCAAGGGTAAGTACCTCTAACTAAATTATGGATATTCTCTGCTGAATTGGGTTTTGAAAATTTAAAAAAGGCTTGTTTAGAATTAGGTGAGCTGAAATGCAACTCTGGAGAGAAGAAATCTATTAACCCTAAATCCTTATTCATAAAAGGAGCGAGCTGTTCAAAGACAGTTAGCTCCGCAAAGCCCTGCTGAACCTCGCCTTTAGAGAATTCTTCGCCTTCATTAAGCGACTGCCCTCCAATCCCAATTTCTGCATTTTTATTATTCTGCTTATTAAGATTTAACTTTAGAAGGGTGCTTAAAAGTAAATCTGCACCAAAGTGTGACATTCTTAAAGTTAATTCCTGAGCTGTTTCATTCTCTACGTACAGCATTTCAGAAGAAAGCAAGACTGGACCAGTATCTACCCCAGCATCGCTGAGCATAGTCGAGACCCCGATCTCCTTTTCTCCATTAATTAACATCCAATTTATAGGAGCAGGCCCTCTGTATTTAGGTAATAAACTTGCATGTAAGTTAACGACCCCAAGAGAGCTTAAATTTAAATAATTCTCTTTTAAAATCTGCCCATAAGCCACTGTAACTAAAGCATCTGGTTTTAAATCACTCAAAGTTTTAAATACAAGCTCATCTAGACTTAATCTCTCTGGCTGAAAAACTGGAATGCCATGCTTTAAAGCTATATTCTTAACTGGTGGAGCTGTTAATATCTGCTTACGCCCTACTGGCTTATCTGGCTGAGTAACTACAGCGAGCACCTCAATATCACTAGAGTTTATAAGCAAATTTAAAGCAGGAACCGCAAATTCTGGAGTACCAAAAAACACAAGCCTCAACATACTTAATCTATAATAGAGCTGTTAAAGCCTTTTATGCTTAATCCATATAAAAAATCTAAAATTAATCAAAAACTGGAATCAGTATTCATCATCCCTCGCTTCTCTAAAGCTGCAATATACTTAGGTTTAATGCTTTTACACTGCCATCCCGTAATAGCAGAGAACTTCGTCAAATCTTACAAAGATGATTACCAAGAAATAGTTCCAGAGTTAAGCCTCAAAGCTGAACTATATTCGGAGCCTGAAACTCCTAGTGTCAATCTCAAATCTGAATATGTTTTAGACAATATAGCAATAGATGATTTTTTCTACAAAGCTCATATAGAGACTAATTTCTATCCGATCAAGCTCGATACTTCTTTTAAAAGTCCTATCGAGATTGGGCTGGAGGAAATATTAGAACAATCTATAGCAAATAACATCAATCTTAATATCGCAAGACTAGACAGTAAAATCGCTAAATGGAAGTTCTGGAAACAGTTCTCAGACAATTTACCCGATTTCACGGTTGGACTTGGTAACAGAAATTTAGATGGAACCTTTTATATTAACTCTAGAGTTCAAGGTCAAATCAATGAAAATATCGCCAACACGGCTGCCAGGCTTGATTATCGAGTATTTAATGGTGGAACTACATTATTTTTAACCCTCGCTGAAAAATTCTATAGACAGGCAACAGAATTGCAGGAACAGGAAACTTACAACAAAACACTTTTAGATTCAATACATTTTTACAACAATTTACTTAGTGCTCAATTAAAACTTGCTACTGGAGCCAAAGCCCTTGAAAGCATGAAAGCTAATTTAGATTTAAGTTCTAAATTTTTCAATGCTGGTACTGGTACTAAATTAGACCAGATGATAGCAGCCACAGAATTAGCCAGATTTCAAAAGAACCTGATAGACAGTGAAGCAGCATTCCGGACTTCTGAAATTGATTTAGCTCAACATCTTAAATTAAATTTAGATAGTGCTTTACAAATCAGAAATGAGAAAATCCGTGTCTTTAATTTAGTCCAAGACAATTTAAGCATAGAAGAATTTCTTGGGACAGCTTTAAAAAAGAATCCTCAGATTCTAAAAAGCCTAGCTATAAAAGAAGCAGCTTTAAAAGAAGGTCTATCTAAAGTTGGTAATTTGCTACCAAAGTTAGACATTTATGCAGACAGGAGTGGTAATGGTGGTGATCTTAATAATCTCTTTCACACAAACACACTTGCTTTTAACGTAAATGTACAAGTAGGAGAAAATCTAGGCTTAGGTAATTTCAGTGATATAGCTAAAGCTAAATTAGATATAAAGAAGGCTAAGCTCGTTCTAGAACAAGAACAGATCAGAATAGAAAAAGAACTTAGAAAATCTTACATAAAATTCCAGCAAGCTAAATCTTCCATAGATGTGATTAATAAAGAGCTTGAAGCTTCTGAAGAAGCTCTCAGATTAGCTAAATTACGTTACAGAAATGGAATCGAAGTTTTCGCTAATTTAATCCAAAAAGAGAGCAGTTATTTCAATGCTCAAAGTAAATATATAGATAGTATAAACGCCTACAACAGTTCCCAAGCAGAAATCGCCTATTTTATGGGAAGCATAAATGTCTCGGATCTGCTGAAATTAGTGGATAACCCTATAAGCTCTGAAACAGGTCAGATGTAACTTTACAATACAAGAACATCCTGAATAATCTTCTCTTGTTCCTTGCCTTCGTTTTGAACAAGAGTGTCTAAAACTTCACCAAGTGCATTATGCACTGCATATTGATAATTTAGCTGGGAATTTCTCTGCTGAGCTATCGTTAACTGCTCATTAATCACAGCTTGATCCTCACCATAATAACGTTTAGCCATAACATTACCGATATAACCACCGATAGAACGACCGACCCCAAAACCAACAACAGATCCTAAGGGGCCACCAAGGGCACCACCAGCAATACCTAACATGCCACCAATGCCCTGAGCCCTAAATCTAATCTTATCCATCTGCAATCTAACTTCACCAACTCTACGAGTTAGCTGGAAAATATCCTGGAAGTTCGCCGCCATAATATACTTCTGAGCATTATCGTTATTCATATGCTGAATACGCCAGTTAATAAGGTTCGGTGCTTCCATTGTCATTGATTTAATTCCTTGATATTTTTAAGTTAAAAAACAAATCTATTAAGATTTCTTGATTAATTCCATTTCTTTTTTGTACTGATCTTTGTCACCCTTAGCGACCTCTAACCAAAACTGCTGATTAATACGAGCAAGACCCATTAATTCACGAGTAGTACCCATCAACTGTCTTGCAGCCTCAGAGTCACCATTCCCGAGTATGGATTGTTGCATTAATTGCTCAGCGAAAGCGTTATCAGAAGCTGTTTGAGTGACTAATGAATTAGCCTCAGTCATCCGCTCTGATGCATTGACATATGGTACTGATGAAAATGTTGCCATTATATTCTCCTTTTTTTCACGAAAAATTAGACCATTTCATTTCTGGTCTTTTAAAACTTTTTTGGTTACCCTTATCTTCTGAAGGAGGTATACAGGATGCAGGTTAATGTTTGGTTAATGGAGCTGGAGTGATTTAAATTTAACTTGCTTTATAAAAAAGTAGTTCACCATATAAAATTTAACACGCTGGGCTTTATATTTATATTATTTTGATCTCACTGACCATCTGGATAATATACTTGTGATAAGAAACACTGCCCCTAACTCTGTAATTAATACTGCCCAGCTTAGAGCTGACGGAACATCAAAAGGGACAACTACTTTATTGCTAGGCTTCTTAACAACTCTGATCACATCCTCATGTTCTATTCAACCATCAAAGCTAACAAGCACAAATCAATCACAAGATCAATCACCCACTAATACATCAGAAGTAAGACAAGACTGTAGCAAAATCTTGATGATGAAAGATAGGTGTGAAGAACTACAAAAATTCAAAGAACTACCTTCTACTTTTAAAGCTTACTTGAACCAAGAGTCCAGCTTAACTAGAGATGATTTAATCACTCTTTATACATATAAAAAGCGGGGTGTTATTGATATAGGTCATAACGATTTAGCAGAATTAAGTGATAAAGATTTTCTGAAATTAGCAGACGCAATGAAAAAAACTCGTACTGGCTATAGCGGACAAGAAACCGCTGAACTGCTGTTAAACATGCCGTCGAAAGATTTTGAAAAATTAACAACTACAGACATTCCAATAGAAAATAGAATTGAAGGTTTGCGTAATCATATTGCCGAATTTCACTTTGGGTTCACTAGCAAAGATATTATCCTTACCTATTTTTTACGACAAGAATTTAATGTAAATGACAAAGAATCTGTCAAACTTTTAGTAGATTTATCAAATTCGGTGCCAAGCAATTGGGAACCTACCGATATCAAAGAAGCTTTGAAATTAATTCTAAAAGCAGAACCCAAACTTAAAGTAAGTCCATCAAATACTTTTAAAGACTTACGTCAAGCCGTGACAAAGTTCTCTACACAATTCACAGATCTGACTTTCACCCGAGAACCAAGTGAAATATTTGCAGCAATGAATATATTTAAGCCTGACATTAATGGCCAAGGATTGGAAGCATTATGTCAAAAAGCCCAAACAGTTAATAGTTTTTTCTCAAAAATGGGGGCAGAGTACTCTACCGCAGATATTAAAAAATTTTTCGATAATTTACCAAGTTACGTGGATAAAAATATACAAAAAGACACAGCAAAAGAATCAGGTGAAGCACTCAATAAACTCCTAAAGTATTTAGAACGCCGAGGTTTCAAGAATGAAAATCTGGAGCAATTACTCCAAAGATCGGCTCCATTATTAACTCCCGGGAACAATGGCAATACGATATTACCATTCTCTGCACATGCTAAAGGGTTAAAGACTTTAATACGCAACTTCGACAGAAAAAAGTACAATAATGACGAAATTATGGCAGTATTGAAAGATTTTCCTTCTTCAAGGAAAACTTTAAATCAAAACTTGAGTCTACCATCAAATACAGATTCCGAAAAACACTTTGAGCTATTAAAAAAAATATTAGACCCTTATTCTGAAAATAGAGGTACTGGAGTCTCTCTTGCTGAACATGAAAAGTTGAAAGAAATAACAAGTCGATTTGTTGATAAAAGCTTACCCCCACTAGAGCAAGAAGTTTCTATTGCAGAAATGAATCAACAATTAATAGAGCTTCTAGATCTAGGAAAAAATGGTAATAATGTTATTAAGGAAATCACTCCATATATAGATATATCCAATTTTTTGGGTCTACAGTATAAATCCTTTCCAGACCTATCAAAAGGATATCTCCTGATAATAGGCAATTTTATCAATGACTTGCCAAAAAAAACTGGTCCAGAAAACAATCAAGAATCAATCAACCTCAAAGAATTACTTAGTTCCTATGAAGACACTTTTAAAAACTCATTAAAAGATTTAACAGCAAAGCAAAGGCTAAGTAATTATATAAGATTAATTAATAGTCACCCAGAATTAAAGCCTAGCCAAATGCTTATACTAGCTCAAGTTCAAGAATCAACAATATTTAGTGATATCAAAGCGAGCAATCCTGTTCATAAACAAGAGCTAGTAATAGAGAGGTTAAAAAACCTTAGCTTGATTGAAACTACTAATCGCCAAGGTTTAAATCGCTCAAGCTCAAAATACACCATTACCAATTTCCCTGATAATTTACCTGCCATCATTAAACAAGGAAAGCCATAAAGCGTGATTCACCTGAAAAAAATAGTTCTGAAATTTTAAAAATGTTAAAACAAAACGGTGTTTATTAAACCCAAAACCTAACAATAAGAATTATTTATAAGCTCACCAAGCCCACCAAGCCCAGGAACTATATACTGAATATCAGTAAGCCCACTTTCTTCATCTAAAAATTCACCTGGAATAGCAGCTTTAGCCTTATCCGAAGAAGCCCCTCTATCCACTCTAAAAGCATAAACAACGAGATCTGGAGCTTCTGCCTTCATCTTTTTAATAAACTCTGGGCTAACAACAAGATGCAGACTGATGAGCTTGCGAGCCTTAGCCTCTCGTTTATAAAAATTAATCGCTTCTAAAAGTGAACTGCCTGTAGCCCCCATCGGATCAGGGAAAAGCACTATAGCATCTTCCACAGAACCACCAACTTTATTACCACTAAAATCCACACCGATTACTTTCCCCTCAGCATCGGTTTTACGAGCCATATACATATGGTCTTGTCTAACAAGATCGGGATTAAGAATAAAATTACAAGCATCAAAACATATTTGACTAGGTAAAGAACCAGCCCTTGCGATATTAACAGAGACTAATTTCGTATCTGGATCTATAACAGTTCCCTCCCACTCCCCCAAAGGACTTAAGGCTGCCATTCGAGTCTTCACTTTCGTTTTTATAGTCGGGAATTCACGCGCGACAACATAACGCACTAACTGATAATACAGTTCTGAAACTATCTGATTAAACTCTGGCTGTTTACACTCTGCCTGAGAGAGCCAAGTTAGACGTGAGCGAGAATAAACATCATCAACTATATGAAAAGCTTCACCATAATGGTGCAGTAATTCCATAGAAGAATTTAAAGCATTGTGATGAACAAGCACAGGGCTAGTCAATCACAGCTCCTTCAGTACGTAACCAATCTTCAAAAGCAATAATATCAGGGATATATAAATCACCACTATCATCATTAACGATAAAGCCTTTAGTTCTCATACGATCAAAGCTTTTAGAAACCTGTTTCGCGTTAACTTCCGCCATTTTAGAAATCTTTTTAGTACTTAAAAGAGGGACCTTAGTACCTTTTTTAGTAACCACACCTTTCTGTATTACGTCTAAATAAAGTGCAAGTGCTACCCGTGCTTCTTCGCTCAAATCAATTACTGCATTATCAATAGTTTCAGACATTTTGGGACTATGATAGCACAGCAAATAGCTGATTGCTCAATTTCTTGACGAGACCGCTGCACAACTCCATTTTCTGCGTTTTCGTCGTCCTCATGATCCTCATGTACCCGAAGTACACTGCGGTCATTCGTCCTCCTCAGTCTTGAAACTGCGCGTTGTGCAGCGGTCTCTTAGCCGCACAACTCCATTTTCTGCGTTACCTTAAAACATATCAGCTGGGCCAAAGTTAAACATAAAGAATCTCGACTGAGTTAAAGCTTTAACTAAAGGGAAACCAACATCAACTCTTACTCTACCGACAAAAGGCAAGGCAACCCGAACTCCAAAACCTACTGCACAAGCACGACTGAGCCTCTCTGTAATCTTATTAAAAGTCACCTGACCACTCGCTAAACCTGCATCGGTAAACACTGCAAAATCAACTTTCCTGAATATCTTAATATTTTTCAAAGGAGGCACTATATTATAGATAGGTGTTCTAGCCTCTATAGTGGTAAGTGCAATAGTATTACCAAAACCAAGCTGAGAAAGAGTTCTATATCCTCTAACTCCACCTATGCCACCTAAGCGATAAAGATCGAAGCGTGGAATACTGCCAAATAATTCATGACCCACTCTTGCATTTACAAGTAAGCTACTGTCTTTTACAAGAGGGATATAACGTGAAACATTCGCCCTGAGCTTCGTATAAGAAGTAACTTCAGAAAAACCTAAAACTGGTTCAAGAGTAGCGTTAAATTTCCAACCATCACGAGGATTAATACGAGAATCTAATTCTTGGTAAGAATAAGAACCCCTGAAATTCCAGAAACTACCTGATATTAGCTGCTGCTGGCGAATAAGGCGAGCTGTTTTAAGAGCATTTTTTCTGCTGATACCCTCTTCTTTAATCAAGTTTTCAACTAAATTTGGAATATATTTTTTATCATCAATCCCCTTTAAATCAATAACGTTAAAACCAGTACTCGCAGATAAATCATGTTCGCCCTCTGCCCCATAAAATCTTGACAGCCCTAATCCCGCACCATAAGAGAGCTGCTCTGCAAAATCAACTTGAAAACTATTACCCTGAGTATAATTCGCATAAGCTTTAAGGGTATTTTCAGTTCTCATAAAATATGGAATAGAGTAATTAGCTGCAATTCTCGTCTGAGTACCCTGTCTAAAGAAATCTGTATCATTGAATGACGCATTAGAACCAATACCCGTACCAAAAGTAGCATTGATGTCAAAATTTTGACCATCGCCATTAATATTACCCACCTTCACTGAAGCATTTCCAAATACACCAGAACCTGAATTCAGACCACCGCCCATGCCAAGCTTAGTATTACGGTTTTCTTCTAACAGAACTTTTAATTTATATTTTTCACTGCCTTCTACAGCTTCAATTTCTCTTTGAACATTTTTAAAATAACCAGTCCCCTTAATGCGACGGAAATCTTTCATGAATTTCTTTTCGTTATAAGGCTCACCAGGTTTAGTTCTAGCGACCAGCCTTCTTAAATATGTTTCTTTAGTTTTACGGTTGCCTTCAAAGACGATATCCGAGAGTTCACCCTCTGCGACATAAACACTTAAGATTCCCTCCTGTTCATTCCATTTAACGTCTACGACTCTAGCTAGCACAAAGCCTTCAGTAGCATACTTCTCTTCAATTTCACGCAATTTCTGAGAAGTTACCACCACACTCTGAGGTCTTCCTAAAAGATCTTTTAGAATGGCGTAAACATCAACGGTTACAGCCTCCGATTCATTACCGTAGACATAAATGTCTTTGACCATAGGATTTTCTTTTAGAAAATAATTTATTTCAACTCCATCTTTAACTACTACAGGTAAAGCTTCAATAGAGGATTTAACGAAATAACCAGTCTTATAAAGTGCTTCAAGGTCAGCTACTATATTCTCTCGAATGAAATCATTACCAGATCTTGATTTTATTAACTCCAATATTTCAGCTTCTGGTATAAGGCGATTACCTTCAATACTTAGCTTCATTATTTTAGGAGTAGCCGAAGCGGTTTCCACAAAGCCCTCCGCCTGAGCAGGTAATAAAAACAATAAACCAAAAATCAAGTATGAAAATGATAGAAGGAGGCAGTAATGGCGAATCGCACTGAAAGATTTATTATTTTTGCGAGCAGTCTGCATGAAATTTAGTATTAATAAGCTGCAAGTTTTTTACAACTCCCTTAATCATAATCAAGAATTGAAGAAATAGCAGAGGAAAAATTGTATCATTATGGAAAATGTCAGATAACGCAATAAAAAAGAAGATAGACATATTCGACACCACTTTAAGAGATGGTGAACAATCACCAGGTGCTTCTATGAATCAAGAGGAAAAACTGGAAATAGCGAAACAGCTAGCCCAGCTCAACGTCGATGTTATCGAAGCTGGTTTTCCAGTATCTAGTCAAGGTGATTTCGATTCAGTCTATGCTATCGCAGAACAGGTACAGGGACCAACCATCTGTGCTTTAGCTAGAGCCTTAGAAAAAGATATAGAAGCAGCTGCTAAAGCATTAGCCCCAGCCAAGAAAAAAAGGATTCATACTTTTATCGCCACCTCTCCTATTCACATGGAATTTAAGCTGAAAATGAATCCAGAACAGGTTTTAGAAAAAGCTGCTGCGATGATTAAATATGCAAGAAAATTAGTAGACGAAGTAGAATTTTCAGCAGAAGACGCATGTCGAAGTGAAAAAGATTTTTTATTTAAAATCATAGAAACAGCTATAGATGCTGGTGCAAGCATTATTAACATCCCAGATACAGTCGGGTACACTACTCCAGAAGAATTCGGAGCTTTAATCGCAGACATTAAAGCAAATGTACCTAATATATCTAAAGCTAAAATATCTGTTCACTGCCATAACGACTTAGGCTTAGCTGTCGCTAACAGCTTGGCTGCCGTGAAGAATGGTGCAGAGCAAGTGGAATGCACTATAAATGGTATCGGCGAAAGAGCCGGGAATGCGAGTTTAGAAGAGATAGTCATGATACTTAAGACTAGAAGCGAGTTTGGTTATTATACTGACGTTGCGACACCACAGATTATCCGCAGCAGTAAGCTTGTCAGTAGTATCACTGGAATTATGGTTCAGCCGAATAAAGCCATAGTAGGTTCTAATGCTTTCGCTCATGAATCTGGCATACACCAAGATGGCATGCTTAAAAATAAAAAGACTTATGAAATTATCGACTTAGGCGATATCGGTCTAAAAAGCACACAGTTACCACTAGGCCCACGTTCTGGCAAACACGCTATCAAGAGCAGATTAGAGCAATTAGGTTTTAAAACTATAGAGGGTGATGATTTACAGAAAATCTATGAACGATTCATCAGACTGGCTGACAAGAAAAAACGTGTCGATGACAGAGATTTAATTAGCTTAGCGACTGATTTATCTATTACCATGAAGGATTCCCAGAACACCTTTAATCTATTACATGTTCAAGTTACCTGCGGTACTTCGGGCTTGCCTACAGCGAGTATCTGCCTCCAAGATCAACGCGATAAAACAAATATCCTCAAAGGAGCAGCTCTAGGAACTGGTCCTGTAGATGCAGCTTGTAAATGTATTCGTGAGCTTACTAAGGCTAACTGTACGCTTACTGAATTCAGCATTAAAGCCGTTACTGAAGGTATAGACTCACTAGGTGAAGTTACCATCAGGATTATGGATAATGATTCAGGTCAGTTATTTACAGGACATTCAGCTAAGACAGATATTTTAGTTGCTTCAGCTCATGCTTATGTAGACGCGGTGAATAAATATTTTGCGAAAAAAGGTGATATGAAGTTTAATCCACAGACTTCTAATGAAACTGAAGACGAGAAGGCTGTTATTTAAAAGAACTTTTAGTCAAATATTCAATCTTGAAATACCTATTTAAGACTCTGTTAAGGGATTTCTTGTCAATTATGGGGTTTTTAAAACTATTTATTCTTGAGAGGAGAACAATTATGGAAATCCTAGGTATAAGTATAAAGACCTTCACAGAGGCTGCAAAGAATATAGTAAAAGAGATAGACGCAAGTAAGTCTAATACAGCCATCAGTCAGGATGCAGGCTCTACTATTGAGAATGCTGAATCCACTAAGGCCGTTGATAGTTTTAAAAATACAGATAATAAAAAAGTCACTGTCAATGAGCGGGATAAAGCTAATATCTGGGAAGCTGCTACTAAAGAGCATAATGCGATCATCCCAGATGAAAAAAAAGTAACGATTAACGACAAAGTAGTCAAACTCGGTGGTAGTCAGGAAATCAAAGGGAAAAAGATAGATAGCATCAGTACTTCAGAGCAGCATACAGCTCTAAAAGACTCGATCGAAGAAGCTACAGAAGCAAGTAAAAAGACCGTTAATAATTTTATTAGCAAGCTTAAAGGTACTCCTAACTTATTAAAATCATTCATAGATCCAGATGGCATTAACGTAAAACTCACTGCTGGTGAAGAGGCTGCTAATAATCAATTAGCAGCATTAGATAAGAATAGAGCTGAGCTTAATAAGCGCCGTGAAGAAATTCGTGTCAGCAGCCAGAATCCAGATCTAGCTAAGGAGCAGAAAGAAGCTTTAAAAGCTGAAGCTGCCGCTCTTAGTGAGTCGATTAATAAAATCGATGCTATTCCAAAAGTCTTTAAAACTCAAAATGGCGCCAAGATTAAGATAGATAATGCTTCTAATATTAAATCTTTTGATGCAGCTCAGTTAAGTAATGAAGATATAACTAAAACAGAGCTTGAAGGCTATGAAGGAATGTTTAAACCAAATACGGCTTCTAGTGGGGATAAACCAGCTGGTGAAGTTACAGTACCTAAAGTCAGTGATGCTTATAATGCTTTTAAAAAAGACTTTGAAGACAAGTCAGGCAAAGATTTTCAGCTAGGAGATAATCAGAATCTCATCATGTACCGTGAAGGTGATGAGGTGAAGTTCTTAATAGTGCATAGTAATGAAACTGGGAAGAAACGTACTACTCAAATCTCTAAGCCAATAGTAGCGAAGCGAGACAACCCTGAGGAAGGTGGCAAGACTACAATT
>JBMOEX010000064.1:0-12581 GCA_049314535.1 Vampirovibriophyceae bacterium
CATTTTAAAATACTTGACTTCTTAGACGATTGCTTGAAACTGCACGTTGTGCAGCAGTCTCTTTTAGTTTTTTTACCAGTGGATTCTCACTGACACCCTACATAAAATAATCTTTATTGTAATGGCGGACAGAGAGGGTTTAGGGGAAGCGCCAACAAAAAACCCAAAAAGCTCATCGCACACACCCCGAAGGAACGTAAAAAAACGATTTTAGAGTATCGTTTTTTTACCGGTGGATTCTCACTGACACCCTACATAAAATAATCTTTATTGTAATGGCGGACAGAGAGGGTTTAGGGGAAGCGCCAACAAAAAACCCAAAAAGCTCATCGCACACACCCCGAAGGAACGTAAAAAAACGATTTTAGAGTATCGTTTTTTACCGGTGGATTCTCACTGACACCCTACATAAACGAGAAGACCACTTAAGAATTTAAGTGGTCTTCTCGTTTATTGTAATGGCGGACAGAGAGGGATTCGAACCCTCGGTAGCTTGCGCTACGACGGTTTTCAAGACCGCTCCGATCGACCACTCTGGCACCTGTCCATTCAACATTTTACACTAAGCCCCTAAGTGAAAATTAAATTTTTTCATAAAGTTTTCGGCAATTTTACTGAATCTGTGATTTCTGGGGTTTTGTCACGCTGGGGAAAAATGACCCCTTAAAATTCCCGTACTGATTTTGCAGAATCTTACTCATGCTTGATAATAAAAAACCTGAAGAAAAGCTGATCAGCCTAGCTTTACTATTCTGCACTCTGCTGATCTTCATTCTTTATCTATTAAATTATTCTGAACTTAGTGCAAAATCCAATCCAGGACTAAATGGGACGGCTCCCAAACCTAAGTCCTTAAATTTACTTTCTAGTCCGAGCACTAGGCAAACAAAAGTAAATTCAACCCAAGCTAGCGACTCTCCCCAAAAGATGATTACCAGTAAGCCTAAGTCTATGCTTGAAGATTCAAGACAGTTAAATATTAAACCGAGTATACTCTGGCAGCCCCCAAATGCTCGTTATGTACTTTATGAAATGAATAAATCTTTAAGTCAAGAACGTGAAGAAAAGGTTCTAGAACATTTAACACAGATAGAACTTAGGCGAAATCCTCGTTTGAAAAGGGCTTTTAAAGTTTATAACGCCGCATCTTTAAAACAGTTTTTCTATTTAATTGGTGGTTTTTTTAATAATAATGCGCAAATCAGTAATAGCAGAGGGGCTTATGAATATATTTCTAAAATTAGGCAAGAGCAGCTTAAATTAGTGAAAGAGTATCTAAGTTTTTTTTCTAGTGATTTGAATTTCAGAAACATAGAAGCCACTCACGAAAAGGAAATTATCGAGACTATTTCTAAAAAATATAGTTTTCAAACTCTCAATTATATTAATCATCTTTATTCACGCTTCCCTTATTATTATGAAACCCAAAATAAGCACAGTGCACCCAGTCTAGACAAGGATCTTGAAAGAGACGAAAATGTAAAGAATGAAGTAGTACACCTGCCTACACTTAAAAACCACTCTAGTGAACTACGTCTGAGCCATGGCAGAATATTATTAATTTCGTTAGACTCGCTTAAAATTGGGACATTTCTAATCAGTGACGAATCTTTAGTTAAAGTCTATAAATTAAATACAAGTGTTCTTGCAGTGGAGGCGCTTGGTGAGACAGGGGCTGCTGAACTAATAATTAATACTAAGCAGGGTTTAATACGCTTTAATCTTAATATAGGAAAATCTCACAGTGCTGATTTCAGCTTAATGGAAAGAAATAGATCACAGCAACCTGAGATCAACGAAAGCACAAAAAGCAAAATGATGCCCAGGTCTCAATCCTATAAATTAAAAATTTTACCTAGCAGCACTGTATCAATGAACTCTTTAATTACTATCAAGCTTAATTCTCGAATTGAAGGATCAGTATTAGCTTCTAACTCTGCTCTTCTAGAACTTAAACACCTAGTTAGCAGTCAGGATGATCAATTCCTGAGAATTTTTCTTTTAAAAATTAAAAACACTGTGGGCATCACTGATATCATCGTGCCAGCAGAGAAAGTGGTTTATAAATTTACTTTAGAAGTGAATAAGGCTGCTGCTTTAAGGAGTGAGATTGATGAGATTTTTTTGGACTAAATTAAATATTAATAAGAGCATTAAGCTTTTAAATTTTTTGGCTATGTTAGTGTTTTTCATTTTTGTAAAAAATTCTGCTAAAGCTGAGATCAGTGGTGAGTACATGACTTCAAGACAAAGCGAAATAAATACCCGCATATCACGGACAGATAACAGCGATCATAAGTTAAGCTATTACGAAAAGCGACTGTATCCTAAACAGAATTTTAGCGGTGATACAGTATTAATGCGTATTGAGCGTTTGGAAATAGCATTATTTGGGGTAATCTCAGATGAAGAACCACTTAGTGAGAGACTTTTAAAAATCGAATCGGAGATGGCACTTCTAGAGTTAAATTCACCAGAGAGGGCTACTAAATTAGAAAATGAGCAGCGTGAAGAAAGGAAGGTCGGTGAATTAAAGCGGGAAAGGGAAATGATACGTGAAGCTAATTTAAGGCGAGAAAATAGAAGAAGAAATTACAGCATGATTAATCCTCTTATTCAGGGTGCTTCTCAGCGATTATTAAGGATGATGTAACAAAGTGAAACGATTAATAAACTTAGGAATCATAAAATTATCCACTCAACTTTTAATTCTAGCCACCATGCTAAACTCCTTTCCTGTATTGGGTTATAGCAGTGGTAATACTACGATTATTGAAACTGGAAGGAAATCTTCATATTCATTATTAGATAGAAAATTTATTTTTGATCAAGCTGAAAATGCTGATTCTCAGAGTTTAAAAAAGTCCCAAGAGCTGAAACCACAGAATTTAACTTTATTTTCGCAGCTAAACTCTAGTCCCATTAAGCAAGAGGGAACTAAAGTATCACAGCCGTCAAAAGTGATTATTCAAGCAAAACGAGATTCTCTAAAAAATTCAGAAACTACAAATGATCTATCTAAGTGGGATAAGTTCAAAGAATCTAACAGTGGAATTGCTTCTACAGATGAGGCTTTAAATGTAAATGCTCGAATACTTATTAAAGAATAAGACTGTTTTTTAAAAAAGCTAATAGAATATTAATGTGCTGCAAATCGAAAATAAACCACTATTCATTAATCAAATGTTCACAAGAATCGCCAAAAAATATGATTTCTTGAATAATATTATGACTTTTAATCTACATCAGATTTGGAAGAATCAGGCTATTGAGAGTGCTTCCGTTAATATACCTTACTTGAAACACGCTAAAGTCTTAGATCTTTGTACTGGTACTGGTGATATGGCTCAAATATGGGCTAAAAAACCACAAGTATCTAAGGTTATGGCTATTGATTCCTGCCCTCCGATGTTAGAAGAAGCAGAAAAGCGTCAGCGAAAGATTAAAGAACCTTGGGCTACTAAAATCACTTTTATGCCAGGTGATGCACTAGAATTGCCTTTTCCTGATGATAATTTTGATGCTATTTCTGTAGGCTTTGGTCTTAGAAATGTAGCTGATCTAAGAAGAGCTATACAGGAGATCTTCAGAGTTTTAAAACCTGGTGGTTTTATTGTTAGCTTAGATTTAGGTCATCCAGAACAGCCTTTTATTCAAAATATTTATGAAAATATTTTCCTAAACTTTATACCGCTCTTAGGGTCTATATTTGCTGGTGATAAATTAGCTTATAGGTATCTAGTAGATTCTTTAGAAACTTGGCCGAAGCAGAAAGAACTTTCACAAATGTTCTGGGATCATGGTTTTACCCGTAGTTACTTTAAAGATCTTATGTTTGGGACTATAGCTCTTGTAGTAGCGCAAAAATAATCATCTCAAGAAATCTTTAGTTAACTGACTTCAGCTTAAAAAATAAAAAGCGGGAGCTTAGCCCCCGCTTAATAAAAGTAAAGTCTCTAGAATTTAAATCTTAATTTTGAAGAAGAAGAAGAAAAAAAGAAGTGCGATATATAAGATTTAAATTACTAAGTTCCCCCTTTACTTAAAGCTTTTTTAGATAAGAGATGGTTTTATAGTCCCCAGTATAACGTCCATTTAAATACTGTTCGACATCACTCTCAGCTGTAATATAATCTTGATTTTGAATATTAAAGACATCAGTAGATTTAGCTACCCATAAATGTTTACCACGTTGAAGCTTATTTTCCCTGACCCAAAGCAGCTTATCATTATCATTTAGCTTAAAAAGCCTGTTTGCGACCAGATCCCAGTCGTGCCCATACCATTTTGGAATTAGCTTACCATTTACTAAATGAAAACTTAATTTAGATGTGCTTTTTAAACCTTCTCTAACATATTTACAGTCAGAGTCCACGACTACTGTATGCACTTCCCAGGTTCCAAATAATCTTGGATCATATGACTGAGCGCTAACTGATAATCTTACTGGAGCTAAAGCATTAAGCGAAGTTCCTGAACTTAAAGCACTAAATAAAACTAAACCTGTGGTTAATACAACCTTTTTCATTTATCCCCCCCGAGTAATTGACTTACAAGATTATTAATCGGCTGTTTGGGGGAGAACTTTAATTTTAATTTATAAAATTTTATAAACTGTTAGAAATCGCTGTGCAGCACTATCTTCTACAGGAGATTAGTTTCAACCAGCTTTTTAAAATCATCTGGCAAGTCAGAAACCAGCTGTAAATTAACTCCTGTAACAGGATGTTTAAAACTCAATTTATAAGCATGTAATAAATGCCGATCAAATATTTTTTTACATCTAAATTTTTCACCATAGACAGTATCGCCTAAAATCGGGTGCCCTAAATAAGCTGCATGCACTCTGAGTTGGTGAGTCCTGCCTGTAAAAGGTCTTAGCTTAACGTAGGAATAATCTTTATAGGCTTTTATAAGTTCAAGCTCAGTAATAGCTTGCCTGCTAGGCTTAGTGGTATTTTTACCCTTCACTCCCCACTTTTGGCTACTTTCACTTCTGTCTATAAGCACCAGTTCATTATCTATACGGGTTTTACTTTTATTTGCAGGTAAAATACCATCCATAACCGCAAGATATTCTTTCTTAACCTCTTTATCAATAAACATTTCATTAAATTTAGAAGTAGTATCTTGATCTTTCGTAAAAATAATTAAACCACTAGTTCCTTTATCCAAGCGATGTACAGCATATAATTTACGAAGCTTAAGCTGTTTTTTTAATTCTCCAAGAAGGTGGATCTGGTTTTTAGAACTAGTCTCAGTGCTTGGATAATAGCCTTCTTTATCATAAATTAACAAATGCTCATCCTCAAAAACGATGCGGGCTTTATTAATCACTAATGGTTTATTGACGACATCCTTAACTTTACGGTAAACGATCTTATCCTTCTGTGGATTAACGTCTCGGCTAGCATATCTTTCGACCTTGCCATTAACCGTACAGGCACCCATCTCTAAGCTTTTTTTAATGACGAGACTAGACAGCTCTGGATATTTTTCTTTTAAATAATTTCTTAAGGAAACCATCAGGGCTTAATACTTTTCTTTAGTTTTCTACATGATAAAGTATTGCTTAGGGAAGTGATGCAAAACAGAACTTTTACTTAAGAAATAATAGCAAAAGGAGATCAAACAATGGCGTTTGATGAGAAAACAATAACCATGGTACTTGATGAAACAACAATAGAATCAGATTACACGTTAGGCGGGAAAACCTGCTACGATGCAGCGTCTGCATTTTTATTAAATCGAAAACAAAATCTACATGGCAAAGAGATTAATGATCAAATACTTTCTTATTTAAATACTTGCAAGAGAGAAATTCTTATGGAGATTCCTCTAAGACTGGATGATGGTAGCCTATTGCCTGTCCATGCTTACAGAGTTCAGCATAATAATGCTCGCGGCCCTTTTAAAGGTGGCATAAGATATCACGAAGAAGTTAATCTACAAGAAGTTAGAGAGATGGCAAACCTAATGACTTGGAAAACTGCTCTTGTAGACATTCCCTTTGGTGGTGCTAAAGGTGGAGTAGCAATTAACCCCAAAAAACTCTCTTTTCATGAGCTGAGAAGACTTACCAAAGCTTTAGTTTCACATTTAGGTGATAATATCGGTCCTTATGTGGACATTCCTGCACCAGACGTGAATACCAATCCACAGGTTATGGCTTGGATCTATGATGAATTCTCTAAATCTCATTCTAATAATTCCCTAGCAGTGGTTACGGGAAAACCCCTTGAGGTGGGTGGTTCACAGGGACGTTTAGAGGCTACTGGAAGAGGCGTGGCTATCTGCATGCGTGAAGCATGCAAGTATAGAGGTTATGACCCCAAAGATCTAACTGTAGCGATTCAAGGATTTGGGAATGTCGGTTATTTCAGTGCAAAAATTATTTCAGAAGAGCTAGGAGCAAAGGTTATCGGCATCAGTAATGCTGTTAGTGCGGTTTATAATCCTAATGGTATAGATATAGCAGCATTAAAAGCTTACGCTGACAGTCATAATGAATCTTTAGATGGTTTCGAGGGAGCTACTAGTATTCCCCGTGATGAACTTTTAATGCTTGACTGTGATGTACTGGTACCAGCAGCACTATCTAAGGCTATTACAGGTAAAGTCGCTAAGAATGCAAAGAATCTTAAGATACTTTTAGAAGCAGCTAATGCCCCTACTACCCCAGAAGGCAATGCGATTCTATTTGAACAGGGCGTTCTGATAGTTCCTAGTGTCCTCGCCAATGCTGGTGGTGTAATTTGTAGCTATTTTGAATGGGTACAGAATTTACAGCAGTTCTACTGGACATATGAAAGAGTTGCTCAAGAATTAGAAAACTACATGATGAGAGCCTTTCAGAATGTAACCAAATTAGCTCAAGAGAAAAACATAGGTCTTAGGCAGGCAGCTTATTGTATAGCCTTAAACCGTGTAGCATCTGCTCTTATTATTAGAGGTTTCTAGACGCCTAGATTATGAGCGTAATATAATACATCTATGATGGCAATTGCAATATTTGGAACACTTACAGTAATTACAGGGACTGTTCTTTTTTTAATGCTCAAAGCTAATAAAGCTGCTGAGCATGATGAAAACGGAGAGCATGACGAGGAATAATGTTAGGTATTTTTGTTACCGCTGCTTATCCTTCAGAAGACGCGTGTATTAAGGCTTTAAAAATATTACACGAAGAAAAGGTTTCTTTAATTGAGCTTGGCATACCTTTCTCTGACCCTCTTGCCGACGGCCCAGTAATTCAGAATGCGAGTTTTAAAGCTTTAGAAAATGGTATTAATATAGATAAAGTTTTTGAACTTGTCGCTCAAGCTCGGTCAGAAGCTGGCTTAGTCACGAAATTTTCGCCTCTGGCTTCTGGTCATTTAGAAGATATTCAGCCTGCTCAGCTAGACTCTAGTAATTATGGATTAAATAATATTATTTTTTTCACTTATTATAATCCTGTCTATGTCTACGGTATAGAAAAATTAGCTCAAAAGTGTTCAGAGTACGGCATTAAAGGCTTGCTCATTCCAGATCTGCCAGTAGAAGAAGCTGAAACAGTTTCGCAAGTTTTAAAAAGCTATGGCTTAACTTTAACTTTACTGGTAGCCATCACTAGTTCAGAGCAGCGAATTAAAAAAATCGTGGAACTATCAGAACCATTTATATATTTAGTAAGCCGTATTGGCATAACTGGCTCTGATAACGATATCAGCAAATGGCAAGGAACTAACACCATTCTAAAGCAAAAAATAGCTGAAATTCGTAAATATGCTCCAGATAAACCTATAGGCTTAGGATTCGGTATAGATAGTGCTGCTAAGGTGCAGGATGCTTTAAATTTAGGCGTAGAGATAGCAATTATCGGCACTAAAGCGATTCGTGTCTTAGAAGAAGATCAGAGCCATGATTTAACGGTATTTAGGGATTTTATAAGATCGGTTAACATTTTCGCCTAATATTTTCTGCTTTATCAAGTTCCTTATATTAAAGAGACCACTGCTGAACGTACATATACAAGGCTGAGGACGACGAAAACGCAGAAAATGGAGTTGTGCAGAGGTCTTAAATATCCAGTCCAGCAGTGATATTAAGCTGCTGACCAGTAATTCCTTTCGCTGGTTCAGAAAGTAAATAACTAATAGCGTGTGCTATTTCCTCAGGCTCTATCCAGCGATTCTGTAAAGTCGCTCCAAGAGAATCTTTAACACTATCTTCATTAGGCATCTGATTTAACGCCATATCAGTTTTAACCCAACCTGGACATATACTATTAACCGTAATCTTATATTTAGCGAACTCCAGTGCAAGGCTCTTCGCCAAGGCGATTAAAGCAGCTTTACTTGCGCTATACGCTGGAGCATAAAGTTCACCAGCATAGGCGCTGACTGATGAAATAAAAATAATTCGTGAATAGCTTTCTGGATTTAGCTCCACATAATTTTTTAATAAGGGTAAAGCCGCTTTCACTAAATGAAAAGCACCATTTAAATTAACATCTAAAACCCTCAGCCAGTCATTGAAACAGTATTCTTCAAAGCATGAACTGTGATAGACACCAGCATTGACTATAAGTCCATAGAGGGACTGCTCGCAATCTTCAATTTCTGCGTTTTCGTTGTCCTCATGATCCTCATGTACCTGTAGTACACTGCGGTCATTCGTCCTCCTCAGCCTTGAACTTGTACGATTGTGAGCAGTCCCTTCAAGATACTGCTCGCAATCTTCAATTTCTGCGTTTTCGTCGTCCTTTTCTGCGTTTTCGTCGTTTTCATGACCCTGGAAATTTCGCAAAAAATAGTCCTGGACAGATTTTGCAGAACTTTGATCTAATTCTTGGGAACTCGGTGCTAAGACCTGATAATCAGACTGCCTAAGCAAATAAGCGGCGGACTTGCCGATTCCTCGGGAGCCGCCGCTTATTAATATATTTTTCTTAAACTTAGTTTTCTCTGAATCACTCACAAGAATAAACTAATTCCAATTTACAGATATTAAACTAACTGTAATTCTGGTTTTTCTTCGTCCAATATAGCACCTTCTACTGGGCAAGCAGATAAGCAAGCTCCACAGTCGATACAAGTTGAATGATCAATATATGGATATTTAAATCCTTTTTCATTAGTTTTACCTGATTCAGGCCAGTGAATGCAATCTACTGGACAGACTGGAATACAGTCTGCTGCGCCTTCACAAACTTCAGAAACTATAGTGTACGGCATAAAATAATCTCCCTTTTTACGGTTCTACAGAACGATTGTTCCCCGCATTAATTTGATCTTATCAATATGAAGCCAAAAAATAATTAAATGAGAATCATTCTTAGCTAATCGGGGAGAGCAATTGAGAATAATTCTCAAGTATATTTAGTCAAAATGAAAAATATTTGTCGTCAAAAAAAAATAAAAGTTAATTTGTATTTACATGAGCTCAAGTGGAATGACGCAGCTAAGTCTGGGTATCATCGACACCTTGACTAAGCTCGAATTTGGGAAGAAGGAAATAAATGAAGAATATGCTATATTACTGAACTCTTATACGCTCCTTTTAAAGAGTATGTCCATAATGCTCGATAAAATCGAGAAGGAAAAGAATGAAACAATGCATGTGGCGCATAAGAATCAGGAGCTGAAAAATAATCTTCATTATATTAAAAATCTTGCCTTTCTTGGTCTATCCCTGAATAGACCATGTTAAAACAAAAGCCGCCTGTGAGTAGATCTTGATGCATCAAGCCGTAAAGTACTCACAGGCTTATTTTTTTAAAGTTTCCTAGATGTATTTTCAAGCAAGTACATTTTGATAATCAATCGGAGTTAATTGATCTGCATATTTAGGATTCTCACCCTGACATACACTGCGATGAATCTCTTGTAGTTTCAGTGTTATGGGACCTGCTTTAGCATTACCGATAACATAATTATCTATAAGACCAATAGGTGCTATCTGTGCCCCAGTACCAGCAAAAAATGCTTCATCTGCTAAATAAAGCTCTGTACGATTGATTTGTCTAAATTCCACTTCTAGACCCAGCTCCTCACGAGCTAAGCGTGCAACAAAAGAACGAGTAATACCTTCTAAAATACTATCCGAGGCTAAAGAAGTAATTAATTTACCACCTCTAATCATAAAGAAGTTCATAGCAGAGCCTTCTGAAACATAACCTTCTTCTGTAAGAAATATAGAATCATCGAAACCAGCAAGCATAGAACTAGCCTTAGCTAAAGCAGTATTCACATAACTGCCATTAACCTTGGCGCGAGGCGGAATAGCATTATCAGAAACTCGTCTCCAACTAGTAACCTCGACGCTGAGACCTTTCTGGGTATCAAGGTAGTCACCTAAGTCTAAAGAAGTTACAACAAAAGATTCATCATGCTCCGCATCAGCCCCTTTAGTTACCAGAGAGGGTCCTATGCGAAGAGCTGATTTAAACCAGCTTGGTCTGATATATGCATCAGTTTCAGGTTTATTTTTTTTCATTAATTCGATGATAATGTTTAGCATCTGATCAACATTGTAATAAGGCTGCATGCGTAGAATTTTACAGCTATTCACAATCCTTTCTAAATGCGGTCTAGCTTGTAAAAGATTTAACTGTTCTTTCTTCGGATTCCAGTAAGCTCTAATACCTTCAAAGACGGCAGTTCCATATAAAAAAGCGTGCGTCATAACGCTGATTTTAGCGTCCTCAAACTTAACAAAATCTTTTCCCAGGAAAGAATATTCATGCATTGCCATAGATTAAGTATAGAATATTTTGCACCATCTGTTATACACAATTCAATCATAATTCACCAAGCTCAAACTCCGCTAAATACTCCACATTCCCCTTAGTGCCCTTAATCGGTGATTCTATCCTTTCTTTAAGCTGAAGCCCAGACTTGGAAAGCTTCTCAAGCAGATCTTCAATAATTTCATCTCTAATCTTTTCATCAGTAATGATTCCCCTAAATTTATCTGCAATTTCTTTACTAGCCTCGAATTGAGGTTTTAAAAGTAATATGATTCTTGGATTAAAATATTTAGCTATTTCTAAAATCCTGTCAGCGACTTTAGTAAGTGAGATGAAAGATAGATCAGAGACTATAAAATCTAGTTTTCGAGATTGATCGATGGTTTTATTTTCTGCATTCTTGTCATCCTCTGATGAAACACTCTCCAAGACTTTAATTAAATCCTCTAAACTAAAATTCCTAAAATTAATGCCTTCTAAATTCACTACCCGAGAGTCATGCTGTAATTTATAATGCAGCTGCCCTTTTCCAACATCTAAAGCTAAAACCTTTTTAGCACCATGCTGGAGAGTGAAATCTGTAAAACCTCCAGTAGAAGCACCTACATCTAAAACTATCGCCTCATGAAAATCTAAATCGAAAGTTTTAAAAGCCGCCTCTAGTTTGAAAGCCCCTCGGCTAACGTATTTCTGTAATTTATCATCAACTTCTATATAACTAGGATTAGCATCTAATTCTGTATAAAACTTTTCACTATTAATCTGATGACCAGCTTTATCTATCAGCTTTCCTGCGATTTTAATGCAGCCCTGCATAATCGCTGAGCGTGCTTTCTCCTTGCTATCGAAATAGCCAAGCTCAAAAATTAATTGATCTAAACGGATTTTGTTTTGCAAGGTGATTATCTGCTTCTATAGACAAAGAGCGCAGAAAATGAAATTCAGCACAGCTCTCTAGAATCAAGTGTATAAGAAAACTAAGTATATGATTATCAAATATAATTAAGAAAGGGAAAAACTCTTTAGCTACAATCAATGTCAAAACTCATAATTATTCCAGGAGCAGGCTCCAGTCAATTAAACTGGCTAGATCAACTTATATATTTTGAGGAAAAGCAGTGGCAGAAACATTTTCTTCACTATCAGTCTGAAGAACATCTTAGTTTTCATGATTGCGCTAATGCTTTAGCTATAAATTTAACCGAGATTTTAAAGGCAGGTTTTAGCATAAAAGAAGACCAGATTCAGCAGCAGTCTAATAATAACTCCCTGACCGAAATAAATAAAAATATACTCATAGCCCATTCCATGGGGGCGATGTTACTTCTGAAAATACTTACAGATAACTCAAACTCAGAGAAGCTTTTAGAAATAAAATTACTTTTAAAAAATACTACTATATTTTTAATTCAGCCTCCAGCTAGAACTAATACTAAGCTTTTAAAATTTTTAAAAACCTCTCAAGGTCTAATTTCTACTATTATGAAGTTACATCAGCCATTGAAAGAGCCTGTAGCAGAGTGGCTTAGGGAAATTAAACTTAAAAATGCTAATGCCGAGCTTCTAACAGAAGGAAGTAGAATGGGGGAAAAAAAGTTTTTAACAGATTTAATCTGGATATTAGCAGCTATGCATATTTCAGCGTGGGGAACCCACCCGCAGGTTTTTAAAAATTTAATTAATTACTATGAAGAATGGGAAAACTATAATCCATTAAGTGTTTTGGCGAATAAGGAATCTATGAAATATCCTGGTGATGAGAGTCGCTCACCTTTCACAGATTTACATGATTTTAATATCAACATAACAGTTTCTAATTCAGATATCTTCTGTGATAAAAATGATTCAC
>JBMOEX010000065.1:0-12512 GCA_049314535.1 Vampirovibriophyceae bacterium
TTCAGGCACATCGCATCTCGTTTCCGAGATCTTTTCAGATGTGACAGCGGGGCTGCCTGACAACTGAGCTAAGTGTCCATATTGTTCAGGCACATCGCATATCACGATCTCCCTGACGAAGTATTATAATAACAAAAAATGCTTTTTTGCAAAGTAATACTTCTAAACAATTCACAATCTTTTAGTAATCAGACAGATAACTCATTAACTTATTCAGTTCCAGATGAATTGAGTAAAAATATCGCAGTAGGTTTTTTTGTTTTCGTTCCTCTTTTAGATAAAGTCCTTACAGCTTTAGTTATTGAAATTTTAGAGGACGTTCAGGCCGAATTTAAAATTAAAGAGATTATAGATTTAATCGACCCAAAAATTCATTTAAATAGAGATCTAATTGAAATTATTAAATATACTGGTGATTATTATGCGACAGCTTATTCTCAAGTTTTATCTACAGTAATAAATACCGCAAATATTCCTAATGCTGAAAAAGAAATTTATTACTTGAATCTAATTACAGAAGAAACTCAAAAGAAAAGCAAAACAAAAGATATTGCAAGTGAGTCTCTAGATTTAAGGCTCAGTAATCTTACAGATAGTGTAACTTTAGATGTTCTAGAAAAATTAAAAAACTGCCGTGGACAAAAAGCTAAATTCAATAGGCTTAAAGCTGTGTGTAAAATACCTACAAAAAAATTAAATCAAGCCTTAGCTAAACTTCAATCAAGCAGCTTAATTGAAGTTAAATATCACTATAATCTTAAATTAGAAGCCTCTCAAAAAAACTATTTAGAAAAATTCGAAGATTATGATTTTAATGAAAAACAAGATGGAATTTCCGAACAATCAATTAAACGCTTATCGGCAGAACAAGAGACTGCTTACCAATGCATCAAAGAGAATAGTGATAAAGAAGTAAACCCCACTAAGAAATTTCTTATCCACGGCATTACCGGCTCAGGTAAGACCGAGATTTATTTTGAGCTGATTCAAGATACTTTAAAAAAAGAAGAAAGTGCCATTATATTGGTACCTGAGATATCTTTAGCACCGCAGCTTATAGATAGATTGAAGCAGCGATTCCCTACTCAAGAAATTTTAATCTGGCACAGCGCCCTTGATGAGCAAGAAAGGCTGTATAGCTTTATGAAATTAATGACAGAGGGATCTGTCATAGTCGTAGGAGCGCGCTCTGCGATATTTTCACCAGTGACTAATTTAAGTTTAATTATCATGGATGAGGAGCATGAAAATTCTTATAAGCAAGACCAGCCCGCACCCCGCTATCACACACGAAATATCGCAGAAAAAAGAGCTGAATTGAATAATGCTTTGCTGATCTTAGGTTCAGCGACGCCTTGCATAGAATCCTATCAGAAAGCTGCTTCTGGTAAGACCAATGACGAGAACGCAGGAATTGAAGCTCGCGAGCAGTGCCATATTGAATCTCCAGCCTGGATGCTGCTACACCTTAGACAGCGTTATAACCAAAGCCCTCTCCCACAGGTAGAAATAGTAGATATGAAAGAAGAATTTAATCTTGGCAATAAATCTATTTTTTCAAAAAAATTACGAGAATTAATGGAAGATCGCTTAAATAAAGGCGAAGCGACCATATTATTTTTAAATAAACGCGGGAATTCCAGTCATGTATTCTGCCGTAACTGTGGCTATATCTATAAATGCAGCCACTGTGACAGTAAAATGGTCTACCACTCAGATAAACATATACTTATCTGTCATTTATGCAATCATAGTGAGAAACACCCCGATAGCTGCCCAGCCTGTGCTTCTGGCTCTATTAAATATTTTGGTTTGGGGACGCAGAAATTAGAGGAAGAAGTCAGAAAAGCCTTTCCTACAGCGAAAATAGCGAGATTAGACAGTGACACCACAAAAAAGAAAAATTATCATCTTGAAGTTTTTCAAAAATTTAAAAACCAAGAAATAAATATACTTATCGGCACGCAAATGATCGCCAAAGGGCTAGATAATCCCTTAGTAACCTGTGTAGGAGTCATTGCAGCAGATTCATGCTTTACACAGCTTGATTATCAAGCTGAAGAAAAAGGCTTTCAGCTACTCACACAAGTTTCAGGAAGAGCTGGCAGAAAAGATAGGGAAGGAAAAGTTATTTTTCAGTCATATCTCAATAACAGACCTAGCCTACTTTTAGCTCAGGAACAGGATTATGAGAAATTTTATGCAGAAGAAATTAAACTCAGAGAAGAATTTAATTATCCACCCTTTAGTAAATTAATTCGTTTTATCAGTAGTAGTGAAGATGAGGTTCTTGCGATAAACAATATAAACAAGTTCCACGAGCTAATCTACGACCACTTTATAGAAAAAATTAAGGAAACAGCAGCTCCATTACAGCTACTTGGACCGAGTCAGTGCCAAATTACTAAAATTAATAAACAGTATCGCTATCATCTACTCTGCAAAATCTCTCTCAATAGAGCGGATATCGAAAGTGATTTAAAATCACTCTTCCTTAATCATAAAGCACTACATAGAACTCGCTTGGTTATTGATATAGATAGCTGTAGTTTATTTTAAATACTATTCATCCATGATATTATTCATTCTGTGCCAGATGAGTCCTTACAAAAAAATATTTTTGGCTTAGATTTAAGCGAACTGGAAAGCTTATTTTCAGCTGAATCTATAGAAAAATTCAGAGCCAAACAAGTTTTTAAATGGATTTATACTAAATCAGCTAGAACCTTTGAGGAGATGACTGACCTTTCAGCTAAAATGCAAGCTGAGTTATCTAATAAATTCAGAATAGGTTCCCTAAGCTTAATTGAAAGGCAGGTTAGCAGCGACGGTACTAAAAAGTATTTATTTAGCCTAAGCGATGGTAATTTAGTCGAATCAGTATTAATGTGCTTCAGTGATAGAGACAGCTTAACAGCCTGCATCAGCAGCCAGATTGGCTGTGCTGTAAAATGTCCATTCTGCTCCACTGGGACTTTAGGTTTCAGAAAAAATTTAACCAGTGATGAAATCATCGAGCAGATACAGCTGATACAGAATCTAGAAAAACTTAGAGTCTCTAATATAGTTTTTATGGGTCAGGGAGAGCCTTTAAATAATTATGACAGTGTTATAAAAGCTACTAAAGATTTAGGTTCACTTATCGGCATCGGTGCAAGACATATAACTATTTCGACTAGTGGTGTTGTGCCACAGATTGAAAAACTTGCAGATGAAGACCTGCAAGTAACCTTAGCTTTATCTCTGCATGATGCAGAGAATGAAGGTCGTGACTTTCTAGTTCCGATAAATACTAAATGGAAGATAGCTGAATTAATGCAGTCTATGAAAAACTATGTTAAAAAAACTAACAGAAGAGTGACTATAGAATATGTTTTACTAAGAGGCTTAAATGATTCTAATGAAAAAGCTATAGCCCTAGGTAAGCTTTGTGCAGACTTACATTGTCATATAAATCTAATCCCCTATAACCAAAGCTGCTCTGACAGTGAGTTTCAAAGACCAAGCAATAATAGAATTCATTATTTTTCTATGCTCGTAAAACAGTATAGTAAAGGGAAAACTGTCATCGTGCGTAAAGAGAAAGGTCATGATATTAAAGCTGCCTGCGGGCAGCTTGAGTCTTCTTATAGAAATTAGGATACCCGTAGCTATTCAAAGGTTGTGTTAAATTATCTATAAATGAAAATACTCAAATTCACTATAAGCTTTTTCTTCGTATTTTTAAGTTTGATCAGTGTTACATCATTAAAAATCTCTGCGAAGTTTCTCCCTAGTGCTGATGAAAACACGGGTGTATCTGGTACTATAGGACCTAATATTCCAGAACCTTTACATTTGGCTACAATAAAAGTGAAAATATCATGGCTCTTATACCACAAATCCACTATGAGCTTGGTGATAAATACAGCATTCAGTTGGGTGCTGGTTTTAGTAGATCAGATAAAGAAATAAAACCATTAGTCGCAATAAGAGTAATCTGGGAATTATAAATTCATTAAAGCCTGCAAAAGCTCATCAGCAACAGTAACCACCCTAGCACTACCCTGCAAGCCTCTCTGGTAAGCTATCATCTTGGTCATTTCTTGAGCAATATCTACGTTAGAGTATTCAAGAGTGTTAGAAATAATTTGAGTCGCTTCTAAGCTAAGATTCTCATTAGTACTAGGTCCACCTATTACTTGAATCGCAGCCTCACCAGAATTCGCAGATGGACTGTAATAGCCAGCACCGTTATTTATTAAACCATCGTAGTTCGTAAAATTCCCCACTAATATACGAGCGATTTCCATTCTACCTGTAGTGCCACCACCCTCTATACTCACAGTGCCATCTTGACCTATATTATATTTAGAAAGCTGTAATTCACTCTGTGGATCTGGTGAATAAAATATAGGCGGTAACTTAATAGGTGCAATTAAACCTTGCATATCTGCAGCTGTCATATATGGCAAATCATCTTCATCCAAAGTAAGACTATTACCCACCTGAGTTTTAGGTGAACTTGCAGCTGAATCAAATGTTAATGAACTACCAACACCACTGTTTTCATCATAATCAAAACCTGTAAAAACCTCACCCAATCTTACTATCTCTGGTTTCACTCTTAATCGCACCTGCACTTCCTTGCCTAAAGTATTTTTTAAAACGAAGGTGTTACTTTTACTATCAAATCCAAAACCAGTACTAATTGTTTTAGAAAAAACATTATCAGGTGCAGGAATTTTACCGCTAGTATCGGTAAAACTAAATTCAAAAAGATCATTTTTTTGAGTGACCGTTAAAGTTCCATCATTAATATCAACTGGAGAATCTACCAAACCACTCCTAACACTTATTTCTGAAATCGCATTAGAATTAATCGAAGGAAAACCAATCCCCGTAGAGGTCGTAAAAGAAGGTGTAGTAGATACATCAATGCTAGATCCAATCGTTTGATCAGATAGATATGTCACAGATTTATAATTAGAGCTGTTTATAGAATTCATTTCACCTGTATTACCATCATAGAATGCAGCTCCCATAATGAATTGCCCAGCACTATTAACTAAATTACCATCTGCGTCTATATCAAAAGTACCATCACGAGTATAAACGAATTCATTCCTTGCATTATCTGCAACATTACTGGTCGGACTTACAACAAAAAAACCTCGCCCTTGTAATGCTAAATTCGCAGTATCACCCACTTGTCTAAGACTACCTTGTGAAAATGTCGTGCTAACAGAATCAGCTGAAGCACCTGAACCGAAAACCTTACTATTCACTCCACCAGAAGAAGCAGTAGGAGCTCCTCCTAAACTACTCACATCTGCAATACCACTTGCAAAGCCAATACTTGACTTCTTAAAAGCAATACTATTTACATTAGCTATATTATTGGTAGTAAGATTAATTGCTTTTTGATGAGCAGCGATTCCTTGCCTACCGATAAACATTGAAGATAGGGACATAGTTAAATCATTTATTCTCCATATCTCGCTATTAATCCATAACTTGAACTAAGTATTTATACAGAAAAACCTAGATTATTTGCATGATTCTCATATAGAATTTAGAGAGATGAATTTAGCCAATATTACTGATGATTTTCACTTTGATAGCTGTGGCTTTGGTCTTATCGCTAATTTAGAAGGTGTTTTTTCACATGAGATCTTGGCTAAATCACTGACTGGCTTAGCAAGATTATCCCATAGAGGCACTAAAGCTAAGGACGGAAAATCTGCTGATGGCTGTGGGGTTCTTTTTAATATTGATAAAGAATTTTTCATAAAACTAGTTAAGCAAGAAAGCTCTATCGATATTGATTTTAAAGCTATAGCAGTAGTCTTTCTAAATCAAGAGACTAAACTAAATGATTTCCAAAAAGCTTTTACAGATGAGCTAGAAAAAAAGAATTTCAAACTCATTCATACAAGAGCTGTTCCACATGAGACAAGCGTACTTGGACAAAGGGCGTTAGAAACGCTTCCTCAGATTTATCAGTTTTTCATTAACGCAGAACATGAGGCGGGCGAAAACGCAGAAATTGAAGTTTGCGAGCAGTCTCGCACTGGGACTGCTCAGAAACGCACAAGTTCACAGCTCTATATCGCAAAAAGACTAACTGAAAGTAAAATCGCGTGCCATTTTGCTAGCCTCTCCACTAAAATGATCTCCTATAAAGGCATGCTTACGCCTAAAAACTTAGGTGAATTTTACCCTGATCTTAAACAGCCAGAATTAACTGCTTCTAATTGCCTATTTCACCAAAGATTTTCCACTAATACTTTCCCTGAGTGGCATTTAGTGCAACCCTTTAACCACTTGGCTCACAATGGAGAGATAAATACTATTGAGGGTAACCGAAACTGGGCTCAAGCTAAAAGAAAGATGTATTATTCAGAACCTTTACGTGAATTACAGTCTTTAAAATCATTAATTCATATGCAAGGCTCTGATTCTAAAAGCATGGATTCTATGCTTGAATTACTTTTAGCTGGTGGCTTTGATCTATTAACCAGTACTAAAATCCTTGTTCCACCAGCATATGAAGAAAATCCTAAATTAGATAAAAAACTAAGGTCAATGTATGAATATTTTTCATTATTTATAGAACCTTGGGATGGACCTTCCGCTATAGCTTCTATTGATGAGGAGTATGCGATCTGCAATATAGATAGAAACGGTCTCAGACCGGCTCGCTACGTCCTAACGAATAAAGATGAGTTTTGCATAGCCTCAGAATTAGGTGTAGTAGATTATAAAGCTGATGAAATAATTTTAAAAGGTAAACTAGGAGCGGGTGAGAGCATCGCTATAGATTTAAAAACAGGTTTAATACTTTTTGATAAGGATATTACAGAATTAATTTCATCTAAATATAATTACATAGATTTAATAGAAAGCAGTCGGGAAACTATAAATCAAGATTTTTCTTTAGTCAAAGAAGAAATAAATTTTGATGAAAAACTTCTAAAAACTTATTATAAATATAACCAAATCAGCTTAGAGGAGCTGAATATAGTTTACACAGCACTATCCAACAACGCTCAAGAAGCCTTATCCTCAATGGGGGACGATAGTTGCATTGCGGTACTTTCTAAGCATAAGCGAAATTTATTTGATTACTTTAGACAGAGATTCGCTCAGGTAACTAATCCACCTATAGATTCAATTAGAGAAAAAAATGTAATGTGCTTAAACACCTATATTGGTGCTATTGGTAATATATTTGAGGATTTTGCAGAAGGTCAAAAAAGAATAAAACTCTTATCACCAGTGCTTTCCCAAATCAATTATATTAAGATTCTTAGCAATTACGATCAAAATTCTGTCCAAGAGATAGACTTAAACATCCCATTCACAAAGGATATAAAGACTGCACTTCTAGAGATTAAAGAAAGTATTTTAAGTAATCTTAGTAAAAATAAAAACCTAATTATACTCAGCGATAAAGATATAAAAGAAAATCACTATCAGCTACATCCACTCATGGCGACAGCTTTTATAAACTATTTTTTAATCACTGAAGAACTAAGAGCTAAAGTAAATATCATCGTCGTTACGGGTGAAGCGAAAGATCCTCATCATTTCGCTTGCTTAATCGCCTTCGGTGCTACACTGATTTACCCTTATTTAAGTTATCAAGCGATTAATCAAATACACGCGGGTAAAAGCTTAGATGAAAAAGAGCAACTCTGCCGTAATTATCAAACAGGGATAGAGAATGGCATACTAAAGATTTTATCGAAGATGGGCATCTCCACTATAAATAGCTATAGAGGTTCAGGTCTCTTCGACATTCTTGGCTTAGATCAAGATTTTCTTGATTTCTGTTTTAATGGGAAACAAACAGTCATCGGCGGATTATCAATCTCTGACTATGAAACAGAATTAAAAGAATTAGCAAAAGAAGCTTGGGATGAGAGTAAAGAAATAAACTGTGGCGGGATAATAAAATACTTACCAAACGCTGAAGAACACGGCTTTACACCACCAAGTATATTAAAACTACAGGAAGCCGTTAAAAATGATGATTATGAAGCTTATAAAGAATTCTCTAGTTTAATTACGAATCGAGAATATCTCTGCATCAGGGATCTTTTCGATATTAAAAGTGATAGGGCACCGATCTCAATAGAAGATGTAGAAAGTAGGGAGAGCATTATTAAAAGATTTTCCATTTCCGCGATGTCGCTAGGAGCTATATCACCAGAAGCACACAGCGCCTTAGCTGAGGCTATGAATATACTCGGTGCTAGATCTAATTCTGGTGAGGGTGGCGAAGATATTAAACGAATAGAAACAAATAGTCATTCTAAAATAAAACAGATAGCCTCTGGTAGATTCGGCGTTACAGCTGAATATCTTATAAACGCTGAAGTTGTTCAGATAAAAATCGCTCAAGGAGCGAAACCCGGAGAAGGCGGTCAGTTACCAGGTTTTAAAGTTAACGCTATGATAGCGAAGCTCAGACACAGTAAAGAAGGTACTACTTTAATATCGCCTCCACCACATCATGATATTTATTCGATAGAAGATTTAGCCCAGCTAATTTATGATTTAAAAGAAATAAACCCTAGTGCCGAGATATCAGTTAAATTAGTTTCTTCACTAGGAGTAGCTACTGTAGCCCTAGGAGCCTGCAAAGCCAATGCTGATGCAATTACTATAGCTGGAGCTGATGGTGGTACTGGTGCTAGCCCACTTAGCTCTATTCGCTATGCTGGTTTTCCTTGGGAAATAGGTCTATTATTGACTCATAAACTATTACTTGAAAATAATTATCGAGATGATATTAGCCTGCAAGTTGATGGTGGTCTTAAAAACGGCTTAGACATTATTAAAGCTGCTTTAATGGGTGCTAATATTTTTGGTTTTGGTACCAGTGCTTTAATAACACTTGGCTGTAAATATCTTAGAATCTGTCATTTAAATAACTGTGCTACTGGAGTCGCTACTCAAAACGAGCTTCTGCGTAAAGAACATTTCCGTGGGCTCAGTGACTATGTCATTAGCTATATGAATTTCATCGCAGAAGAAATCAGAGAATATCTTGCTTATCTAGGTTACCAGAATCTAGGTGAGCTTACCGGCAGACAGGATTTACTAAAGCAAAAAACATCTAAAACATTGAAGCAGGCTAATTTAGATTTTTCTCAGTTGTTTATAAATTCAAATAGTGTAACACCAGACTCTAAAAATCCAACTCAGGCAGAAAATGGAGTTATGCAGCAGTCTCTTATTTACAGAGAAAGCGAGAAGAAGCATATTCACATAAATGATGGAAATCATCTCAGCAAGAAGATCATAAATGATTACCAAACAGATCAATTGGAAGATATTTATAAAATATCAAATGCAGACCGCTCAATAGGAACAGCTTTATCTGCTTTCATAATTGAGAATGAAAGTATTTCTGATGAAATAAAAATTCTAAAAAAATCTGAGCTGCAAACTCAAATCAACTTAAAAGGTGTTGCAGGCCAGAGTTTTGGGGCATTTTTAATAGAAAGATTAATACTGAATCTAGAAGGAGCTGCAAATGACTATGTCGGCAAAGGTCTTTCGGGCGGAACTATCATAATTAGGACTCCTGAAGATAGAGCTTTTATAGCAAGAAACAGCGTGATCATGGGAAATACTTGCCTCTATGGTGCTACATCTGGAAAGCTTTTTGCTGAAGGACTTGCTGGAGAAAGATTTGGGATTAGAAATTCAGGAGCTACAGCAGTAATAGAAGGAGCTGGCGATTATGCCTGTGAATACATGACGGGCGGCACAGTAGTTATACTTGGCAGCTGTGGCATAGAAATAGGAGCTGGGATGACTGGTGGCAAGGCTTTTATTTTTGATCCTGAGTTTAAATTAGCGAATAGAATAAATGCTAAATCAGTTAAATTCACTTATCTAAAAGATTTAAATGAAACTATTATGAGCGAAAACGCAGAAAATAGAGTTGGGGAAAAGTCCCATGAGATATCGAATTACCTAAAATCACTTATAGAAGAACATGCAAAGCTCACTAATAGTAGTTGGGCTAAGCATATAATTTCGCACTATAATGAATTAAAAGATTCTTTCGCTTTAGTTTACTGCTTAGATTCTAAAATAGAGGAGTTATTTACTGATGGACAATTATCACTTTCTCAACTCCACTAGAAAAGATCCTTTAAAAGCTTCTGCTGAAGAAAGGATTAATAACTTTAATGAAATTTATAGTAATTTCAATACAGAAGCCAGTGTAGATCAAGCTTCTCGCTGCATCGACTGTGGAGTCCCTTACTGTAAATGGAGCTGCCCAGTCGTAAATCATATTCCAGAATGGCTAAAGCTCATAGCTAAAGGGGAAATAATTAAAGCAGCTGAGCTTTCTAATGAAACAAATAGCCTTCCTGAAATCTGTGGCAGAGTCTGCCCGCAGGACAGACTCTGCGAAGGAGCTTGCACACTTAATTCTGGCTATGGTGCTGTCAGTATAGGAAATATCGAGAAATATATTTCAGACACTGCTTTCGCCCAAGGCTGGCAGCCAAAAAAAAGTTCTATTTGGCATAAAGATAAATTAGTATCTATCATCGGTGCTGGGCCTGCTGGCTTAGCTGCCGCCGATTTCCTTACTAGAAGTGGCATTCCAGTAAAAGTTTATGATAAATACCCAGAAATAGGCGGCTTACTCACTTATGGAATACCTAATTTCAAACTTGAAAAAGATATAGTTTTACGCCGAAGGAAAATCCTAGAGAATCAAGGAGTAGAGTTTATTTTAAATACTGAGATAGGTAATACCATTGATTTTAAAGAAATAGAAGCTAATAGCTCAGCTGTTTTTCTCGCTCTTGGCACTTATAAAGCCCTCACTGGCTCACTTAACATAAAGAAAAATACTGCTGTATATATGGCACTTGAATATTTAATTGATCGGATAAATAGCATTTTTAATTTCGGCAGTGTTGCTCATAATGACGGCGAAAACGCAGAAATTGAAGATTCGGCGCAGCCCCATAAGAGGACTGCTGACAAACGTACAAGTTCAAGGCTGAGGAGGACGAATGACCGCAGTGTACGGGTAATTTCTAGCGATGCCGAGGATGCGAGCCATGTAAGTGGCTCATATCCGAGCAAGCAGAAATACAAGCTTGATTTATCAAGCTTACATGAGGATCACGAGGACGACGAAAACGAAGAAATTGAAGTTTGGCAGCAGTCCTCTATACCTAGCTTGAAGAATAAAGATGTCGTGATACTAGGCGGTGGTGACACCGCTATGGACTGCTCTAGGACTGCGATTCGCGAAGGAGCTAAATCAGTTAAATGCCTCTACCGAAGAGATTTTCAGAATATACCAGGCTCTAGGCGTGAAATAGAAAACGCTATAGAAGAAGGTGTAGAATTTATCTGGAATACTCAAGCCTTAGATATTAGTGAGAGTGATCATGGACTTTCATTAAAAACAGTAGAAACGGAATTAAAAAAAGAATTTAACTCTAAACGTCTAGTACCCGTACTGAAAACTGGTTCAGAAAAGACTTTAAAGGCGGATGCTGTAATCATCGCTTATGGCTTCAATCCGAGTCCAGCACCATGGCTTAAAGAAAATTCGATAGAGACAGATGACTCTGGTAAAGTTCTAGTATCTAAAAACACGGAAAATATTATGCAGACTAGCAACCCAAAAGTATTTGCTGGAGGGGATATGGTTAGAGGCTCAGATCTTGTGGTTACCGCTATATTTGAAGGCAGAACAGCCGCAGAATCGATAAAACGTTATATTATGTAATAAATAGGAGAAATACTTTAAAGTCTTAACTATTTATTTATATATAATTGGAAAATGTGTTATAGATTAAAAGTATAGGTTTCACTTTGAGTAATACTAAACTTAATTACACTAATATTATATTCCTAAATGGAATACCCTTAATTTCGATAGCAGGTTTGATTTACTGGCTGAAATCTGGCAGTTATAACCTAAATACGATAATACTCACAGCTGTAATGTTCACATTTGTTCAGCTAAGTATTACTGCTGGCTATCACAGACTCTTTTCACATAAAGCTTATGAAGCTCATCCTTTAATAAGAATATTTTTTCTATTATTTGGAGCAGCTGGACTTCAAGGAACAGCCTTAAAATGGTCTCAAGATCATCGTAGACATCACAGATTCATTGATGATATAGATAAAGACCCTTACAGCATTAATAAAGGCTTCTGGTGGGCACATATTGGTTGGTTATTTTACGAAGGTAGAAGAACCTATAACCCAGAAGAGGTAGCTGATCTTTATAAAGATAAATATGTACTATTCCAATTCAAATATTATCTAAGAATAGGTTTTACTGTAGGTTTTATACTTCCTATGCTAGTAGCTTGTATCTGGCATGATCCATTCGGCGGACTTTTACTAGCTGGAGCTTTAAGACTAACTCTGAATTATCATTCGACTTTCTTTATAAATTCACTAGCACACACGCTAGGTAAGCAGAATTTTTCAGATGCTCATAGCTCTAGAGATAATTTAATTACTGC
>JBMOEX010000066.1:0-12342 GCA_049314535.1 Vampirovibriophyceae bacterium
CCCAAGCATGCTAACCTGCCCCTCACTCATTAAATACTGCCAAGGATAACGCAGCGGCACAGAAATTTCACCATCTTGCTTTTCCCCCCAATCCTTAAAAACAAAATACTCAAAAGCCTCTTTAGAAATAGCCTTCTTATAATCCCCATAACTAGGCTCATCCCCTAACTCTGTTAATTCTAAAAACATCTTACTAAGCGATCTATCGCCACGTGAAATTAAAGCTTGAATCTGCGTCCATTTATAGCTTTCAGGGCGTACCTCTATGCCAGCAGGTCTTAGAGCTTTAGTAATTTTTTGTAATTTTTTTTCGCTACTCGTATCTATCCCAAAGTTTTGAAAAGGGGTCTGTGCCTTCGGTGTAAAAATACTACAGCCCCAAGTAATTTTCAGTCTAGAGAATGATTTTTTCAATCTTTTTAAAAGATCTATAGTAGCTTCAATATCAGCATCTGTTTCATAGGGCATGCCGACCATGCCATAGAGTTTCACCGCTTTAATACCGCCATTCAGAGCGTTTTCACAGGCACTAAAAATCTCAGCTTCGCTAAGCTTTTTATTCATAATCTCTCTTAATCTCTCTGAGCCACTTTCGATAGCGATAGTCATGCTCTTCACGCCTAGCTCGACTAAAAGTTCTGCCATCTCTAAAGTCACAGTACCAGCACGCATAGAAGCGACTTGTGCCTGAGGCTTTTTCGGATGAGCGACTAAATATTTTAAAAGCTCTATAAATTCTGGATGCTGAGTTACACTAGGTCCTAGAAGACCTATCTTATTAGTAAATTTTAAAAGATACTCGACATTAGGAATTAAAACACTGTTAATATCTGGCTTCCTAAAAGGCAGCGTAAGATAGCTAGCTAAGCAGAATCTACACATCTCAGGGCAGCTTCTCACTACCTCTAAAAGAGCGGTGTCTTCCCAATACGCATCTGGAGCTATAACCGAACTATGAGCTAACTGCTCGGGTTTACTTTTTTCACGTTCTATTGCTTTATAATTTTGCGGAGAATATTTAGCTACACCTTGTGCGTGTAGCGAAACTCCAATTTCTGCGTTTTCGCCCGCCTCATAACCCTCATTTACTGAAACTAAAATCGCTTCATATAAAGAAGGAACATAAATTCCAGGTATCTCTTCAAAGCACCTTAACTTATCACCACGAGAGCCATTCAGGATCTGCTGCTCATGAGTTTCATTTTCTGCGTTTTCATCTTGCCCGAAATCTTTACCATCACTAAACCCAAAAAATTTCTCAGTCTGCGACACTATCCCATCTATATTATTTTCACAATCGCCTATAGTAATAAAATCAAAAAAATCAGCCCAAGGCTCAGGATTCGCCGTAAGAACAGGACCCCCACCATAAACTAAAGGATGAGACATATCTCTATCTTTAGATAGCAGTGGAATATTTAAATCCTCTAGAGTTTTAATAATATTAATAAAATCCAGTTCCCAAGAGACAGAGAAACTTACTAAATGAATATCACGTGGAAACTTTTCATAGAAATTCGTGAAATATCTATAGGTAGAAGTTTTCTCATGCTCAGAAAAAAGTTTAAAAACTAACTGATAGCCAAGGCTCGCCATGCCGACTTCATAGCTATTAGGAAAACAGTTAAGTACATTAATGTATCCTCCTTGCTTTCTTGTGAATAGAAATATTTCTTTTCTTAAAGCCTCTTGAAAATTAATTGGTTTAGTAGCACTATCCATCAATAAAATATTTCAAAGCAAGGATATAACTTTTAGCAGCGAAGCCCGATATCTGCCCCTTACAGACAGCCGCTATCATCGACGTATGTCTAAAATCTTCTCTTGCATGAATATTAGATAAATGTACTTCTATCACGGGAACTTTTATAGATGAAATAGCGTCTCTAAGGGCAATACTCGTATGTGTATAAGCGCCAGCGTTCAGGATGATACCTTTCGTCTGCTGGGACTGCTCGCAATCTTCAACTTCTGCGTTTCCAGCTTCTTGAATTTTAGAAACTAATTCTCCTTCGATATTCGACTGAAATGTTTCTATCTCTAAATTAGCTGTAGCCGCAAGTTGTATAAGCTGCTGATTAATATCAAGTAAAGTCTCCGAGCCATAATATTCTGGCTCTCTTTTACCAAGCATATTTAAATTAGGACCATGAATAACTAGGATTTTCATCTGCTTAAAAACTGAAACTGAATTTCAGAACCCAATTAAGTACTCGCTTTAGAAGTTACGTTGTTCACTAATTCGAGTAATTCTAAAGGACTAAACGGTTTAGAAATAAAATGATCTGCACCTATAGACTCAGCCCACTTCTCTTCTGTAGCCTGTCCTTTAGCGGTAAGAATAATTACCTTAATATCTTTAAGTTCTGGAGTTTGTTTAATCTTTTCACATACCTCAAAACCAGACTGACCAGGCATCATGATATCCAAGATCAATAGATCTGGCTTATCAGCCTTAACTCTAAGCATTACCTCGTCACCATCTACGGCTTCTTGTATGAGGTACTTATCCTCTGCTTCGAGAACTGCTCTCACGAGAGTTCTTAATGAATCCTCATCATCAGCAATTAAAATTTTAATTTTTTCGCCCATATTAATCTACTGCCATTTTATCATTAAGCTTTAACGTGGGACTAAAACTAGTAAGTGGAAAATTCAGAGGGAAAACCCTCGCAACGACAGATAATGCCCGGGAACTTAGACCCACACAGTCTTTAATCCGTGAGGCCATTATAAATACCTGCCTTTCGTATTTTGATTTTAATTTTTCGGAAATAAAAGTTTTAGATATTTTCGCTGGAACAGGTGCAGTAGGATTCGAGTTTATGAGTAATTCTGCTAAATCAGTTTTATTTATCGAAAGAGATCCTAAATGCACAAAGCTTATTAAGGCCAATATCCAAAATTTACAATTAAATACCTCCGCCAAGATCTTTCCTTTAACGGCCGAAGCAGCAATAAAGAAATTATCGAAAAATAATTTTGAAATTATTTTCTTAGATCCCCCTTACTCACTGCCTCCAAAAAAATTCCAAAAAATCGTCGAAAATATTTTTGAAGGAAAACTTTTATCAGAGCATGGTCTGCTTATAATCGAGTCAGGGAGCGGGAACTGGCTGGATCAGTCATTTAGTGGATGTTTAAGCCATTTAGAATTAGTGAAGAAAAAAGAGTATGGAGATAGCTCAATTTTTTTCTATACCAGCGATACAGAAAAATAATTTTGAGAAATTTCCTTCGGAAATGGTTTACACAAAAATAACTTCCTAGTAAACTATTTTTGAGACTGTTTAAAGATGGTCATCAATTGGGTTTAGTAAACAATAGGAGAAAAACAAATGAATAAATCTGAATTAATCGAAAAAGTAGCTGAAGGAACTGGTCTATCAAAAGTAGACGTTGACAGCGCTCTAAAAGCTATCCTTGCTGTAATCGTAGAAGAAATCACTAAAGGACGTAAAGTAACTTTAGTTGGTTTCGGTACTTTCGAAGCTAGAAAAAGAAAAGCTAGAATTGGCGTAAATCCACAGAAGCCTACTGAAAGAATCAAAATCCCTGCTAAGAAAACACCTGCTTTCTCTGCTGGATCTGAGTTCAAAGCTGCTGTACAAACAGGCAAAGCACCTGGCATCAAGAAACCAGTTGCTAAGAAAAAGCCTGCTGCTAAAAAAGCTCCTGCTGCTGCTGCAAAAAAAACAGTTGCTAAGAAAGTAGTTGCTAAGAAAAAAGCTACTAAGTAAGAAGCTTACACAATAAGTACTTTAAAAAGAGTTCTCAGTAATGAGGACTCTTTTTTTTGCTTACCACGCTTTATTTCTTGATAAAGAAGTGGGCTATCCAGGTACTAGGGACATTAGAAAGGCTCACGGACTTGTCAGCAAGGTCACAGAAGCCATTAAAAGTAAGCTTGCCTATATGGGTTCATATTTTTTATATCAAGCGACTATAGCCTAGTCTTATACCGTTAACGATATCGAAAAAAATAAATTAAAAAATCAGTCCTTAGAATCTAATCCTAAACTGATTCCTGATTCCAATCCAGAGCACCCTTCTTCCATGCATAAAATAAGCCTATTAGAAGAATCGCTACAAACATAAAAGCCTCGAATATTATAAAGCCTCTAGTACCCGCTTCCATAAAGGTAAATAAACTAGCCCATGGCATTAAGAAAACGAACTCTACATCAAAAATTATGAACATGATCGCAAAGAGATAGTATTTAATGTCGAACTGAACTTGGCTGTCCATCTCAGATTTCATACCACACTCATATGTGTCATTCTTAACAGCACCAGGACTGTAAATGCCACATATTCTCTGAATTGCGATACTCAAGGCAAGTAAAAATATGCCATTTAGAATAGCTACTACAGAGATGATTCCTATTTGTCCTGTTTCCATGGTCAGCTTAAATTATAAACTATCTTCCTTAAATACAAGTCCACCGTATTAGATAAAAGCATCGCCACCGTCATTAGTCCGACTCCGCCTGGTACTGGTGTGATGAAAGAAGCTTTCTCGGAAGCAGTTTTAAAATCTACATCCCCGACTATTTTTTTGAGTTCACTGCCATCTGCTTGCACTTGCATCACAGCATTAATCCCGACATCTATTACTACGACTCCAGCTTTTAACCATGAACCTTGAATATAATTAGGTTTACCAATCGCTGCGACTATAATGTCTGCATTTTTACATTCTTCTGCTAGGTTAGCCGTGCGGCTATGAGCCATAATAACCGTGGCGTTAGCTTGATTTAAAAGAATCGAAATCGGCAAACCAACTAGGGTACTACGTCCTATAACTAAAACTCTTTTACCTTCGATCTTAATACCATACCTTTTTAATAACTCCATGCAGCCTTTTGGAGTGCAAGGATGTATCGCAGATTTAGAATTAGAGAGTAATCTACCTAGATTAGCTGTCGTTAGACCATCTACATCTTTATCTACAGATATAGAATCTACTATGTCTTGAGTAAACTCTCTTAAATGATCTGGCAGAGGTAGCTGCAAGAGAATACCGTCAATTCCTTGATCTTTATTGAACTCGGCTATCTGCTGTAGAAGTTCTTCCTTAGAAATGCTCGCAGCCATAATTTTTTTTATAGATTTAATACCCACTGCTTCGCACGACTTCTCTTTACTACTCACGTAATAGTGACTAGCTGGGTCATCACCAACTAAAATCACCGCAAGACAAGGAGGTCTTGAAAATCTCTCATCAAGCTTGTTTCCATCAGAAACAGTTAAAAATCCACTGATTTTTTTCTTTAATTCTTCTTTAATTTCAGCAGAAATTTTCTTACCATCAATGATTTGAGCAGCTTCTAACATATTAAGAGATTTTAGCTTTAGCTAGTGAAATAATCCATAAAGTTTTCTGAGTCTATGATTTTTATCTCTTGATATTCAGGATAATTTTTTAGCCACTGTGACTTCACAGATTTTACTAAATTTCAAGTCAAACTTGAGATTTAGTAAAACTAATGTGGCATAATCTAAGTATTCACAGGATTTATGCTAAATCGCAGCATTAGTAAAAGTATTTTAAAACTAGCTAAGAAGTATCCAGTACTTACGCTAACTGGTCCTAGGCAGTCTGGCAAGACTACTTTACTTAGAAATTTATTTCCAGATTATACTTACGTAAATTTAGAAAATCTTAGAGAATTAAATTTCGCAAACAAAGATCCAGAAGGCTTCTTAGCGAGATATTCAGATGGAGTGATTATTGATGAAATTCAAAACGCTCCTCATTTAACATCATATATTCAAGTCATAGTCGATGAGAGAAAAAAAGATGCGATGTTTATACTTACTGGCAGCCAGAATTTTTCTTTAATAGAGTCAGTGAATCAATCTTTAGCTGGTAGGACAGCTATTTTTGAGCTATTACCTTTTAGTTATGAGGAAATAAAAGATTCTAAATATCATAAAGAATTTAAAGCCAAGACTAGTAAAAAGCAAATAGCCTCTGTAAATGAGAAATTAAATATTGATAAGCTGATGTTTAAAGGCTTTTATCCAAGAATCTACGATAAAAATATCCCAGCTTCTGATTTTTATGCAGACTATATAAAGACTTATGTAGAAAGGGATTTAAGACAGCTTAAAGCTATTCATAATCTTAGTAGTTTTAAAAAATTTCTAGGACTCTGTGCAGCTAGAATAGGACAGCCTTTAAATTTAACTAATATCTCTTCTGATTTAGGAGTATCATCTACGACTTTAAAAGAGTGGCTGAGTGTCTTAGAGGCGAGCTACATCATTTATCTCTTGCAGCCTTTTAGTTTGAATATTAATAAACAACTCACTAAATCACCGAAGCTCTATTTTATTGATACGGGTTTACTGATTTATCTTTTAAATATTAATAGACCAGAAGATTTATTCATGCACAGTTTAAGAGGTAATATTTTTGAGAATTTGATAGTCATAGAGATTTTAAAAAGGAATCTGAATCAGCATTTGAGACCAAATATTTTTTTCTATAGAGATCGCCAGCATGAAGTAGATCTGATTTATAAAACGAAAAAAGCGGGCTATGCTGCTCTAGAAATTAAGTCAGCGAGTACCTACATTAGTGAGTTTCAGCATAGTCTTCAGTATCTAAAAAAGATTTTAGGTGAGGAACTCACTAGAGAAGAGCTGATCTATACTGGTACAGAGACTTATCAGTTAAAGGAATTAAGGATTAATAATATAGCGAGCCTAGAAATTGTCTAAATAAATGCAAGAAAATCATGTGTCTTGTACATTTCTTGTGTCTTACGACTAGCTTGTGCACCTGCGATTTCTAATCTTACTCCTTGATTTGTTGTATCAGAGCGAATTCCTAAAGTAGCTAATCCTAGCTGAGAATAGGCTTTCTCTGTTTTAGCATCAGTTCTGCGAGGGTCTGGGCATACATGTCCTGAGCCATATATCATCAGATATTTAGGGTTTATACTGGTATCTATTGCAGTTTGGATTCTCTCTACAATAAAAGGTTCTGATTCCCCTTGCCTAATTGGACCGCACCATTGAGTCTGGTTTGCAGTATATTGCAGATTAATTCTATTATTTCCATCATCATATCTTCGAGGAGTTGAATTATTGTCGGAATCTGCACAGATAATATCTACTTGATTATTTTTAGCAGCTTTTAGTAAAGTTTCCCAAGAGTCTCTGCGGGAGTCATTCCCACAGAACTTATCCAGAAGTATTTTTAGATTTCCCTCTGCTTTCTCTGGGTCTTTTCCGTTCATAAAAGAATCTAGGTCTTTTTGAAATCTATGATTAATTTCTAGTGCGATAAAACTCAGTCCCGCCTTTTTTAAATCTGGCATCAACCTAGCTATTTCTTCACGATGTTTAACATCTCCGTGATCTTCACCTATAGCTAGTCCAGGAAAGAGTTCCCAAGTATTTGTAATAAATTTTAATAGAGGTTCTTGGGCATTAGAGCTCTCATTTAGACTGTTCTGTAGTATCTTAATTTTCTCTTCTATCTCTGGAGAACGTTTTTCTAAGGACTCTAAATAAACCTGTTCATGTTTTTCATTTTTTAGAAATTGCCGAAAGGCTTCCGGTAAGACTGCTGCACGTAAATCTGTTTTATTAAAAATTATTGTATCCCATGTCGAGGGTTCAAACTTAGCCATTATGAGAAAAGCATTAGTAAAGTCAGCTCGAGAGAAATCCCCACTTAGAGATGCCTCCGATAAATTAGTACCTCTAAATCTGGTCCCTATGGCATTTACGTCTTTTAATGAGGCTGCTTCTAAATCTGCACCTGTCAAATTAGCATTACTCAGATTGGCTTTATTTAAAATTACTCCTTGAAGTAAGTTATTTTGCATTTTTGGTATACCAGCTTCAACAAATTTTCTGGATTCCTTCGCATCAGATTCCATCCTCATGTACCCACGAGCATTGAAAATGTATTCTGTCTCCTGATCAACTGATAAATTTGCATTACTTAGATTTGCACCACTTAAATTTGCCTCTCTGAGTGAAGTTCCTTGGAGATTTGCGTCAGTAAAGTCAGCTCCAGTCATTATATTTTTATCAAAATTTAGACATCCAAGATCTGATTTAGAGAAATTAGCATTAGTAAAATTAACATTACTGAGATCTAGAAGAGACCAGTGTCTTAGGTCTTTCTGAGAGAAGTCTTGACCACTAAGGTCGCTTACTCCTAGTTCTTTTAAGCTGATTAAATTTGATAAAGCATCTAGTTTAAATCCATTACTTATATTTTTGATAATGGCAGAAGCCTTTTTATCTTCTATCTGGAAGCTTGTTTTAAGATCCTCTTTTAAGTTATTAAGCAGCTGATCTAGTTGTTGATTAATTGTGGTGCTGCTTTTTTCTCCTGCTTCCACATTAAAGTTTTGAGTATTAATTTGCTGCTCTGTAAAATTTATTAGAGCTAATTTAATATTTCCAAGATGTTCAGAGGATTTAAAGTGATTTATTAATTCGCTCTTTTTCTCTTGATTTGGAGATTCAATCTCCCGCTTAATCAGTCCGTCTAAATATGTTGATAATTTTCCTATTCTCGTATTGAAAACAGTAGCTATATCTGTACTGATTCGAGAGTTTACTCCAAGCATTATATAAGGCTCTTTTATTTCGTACAAAGCACCATTTATAATAAATTTGACTAAAATGTGAATTTTACTATTTTACTGTAATATATAATAACCACTTCCATGACTTTGACTCAAACCATGAACCTAACAGACTTTAAACACATCCGCTTTCTAGGAGCCGAAGGCATAGGCATGCGAGCTTTAATCGCTATTCTTGAAGATAAAATTTCACAAGGTGAATTAAATTCTGATTTTAAAATTTCTAAAAGTGATCTTTCCTATAAAACTAATGATCCTTTAGATGAAAGCATAGACCTAGTAGTTCGTAGTACCGCAGTGCGAGCGGATGACCCCGATATGCTGTTTATGCAGAAGCATAATATTCCAGTGATACACCGCTCGGAAATGTTAAACCTGCTCAGCGAGGATGCTAAACAGATAGTTATTTCAGGCACTCATGGTAAAACTAGCACCTCCGCTCTGACCACGCACCTTCTAACTAAACTAGGCTTAGAGCCAGGCTTTGCCGTAGGTGGCGTGCTAAAAGATTATAAAGCTAATGGTAAAGCGGCTCCTAAATCTTCTGCTTTGAATGATGGTCCATCAGGCTATTTCGTCATGGAGGGTGATGAATCTGATAAAAGTTTTATGCGCACCACACCATATATAGCGGTGGTGACTGATGTAGAAGCTGATCATTTAGAAAACTATCCCGGTGGGCTAGCTGAGATACAGGCTTGCTTTAAAGATTTTTTAGATAGGGCTGAATATAAAATAGTCTGCATTAATAATCCTTTTTTAAAGGCTTATGCGGAAAATATTCTAAAAGAAAGACCTGATTTAACAGGGAGAATACTCAGCTATAGCAGCACTGATGAATCAGCTGATTTATTTATAAACCTAGAAAATAGTTCGCTACATTTTCAGTCTTTAGATTCTGGTCATTTAGATTTAGCTATCTCTGGAAAATTTAATTTATTAAACGCCTGTGCAAGCCTTTTAGTAGCTCATATTTTAGGTTTTAAAACTACAGAAGCTAAAGCTCTATTTAAAGATTTCCATGGTACTCAGCGCCGCATGGAGCTTATAAACTCAAATGAAATGGAAATTTATGATGACTATGCTCACCACCCAAGTGAAATTAAGGCTCTGCTTGATTCTGTAAAAGCTATGCTAAAAACGAGTACTGATAAGGCTCTCTTTATATATCAGCCGCATCATCCTGAAAGAACACAGCAGTTCTGGGGTGATTTCGTAAAAGTTTTTAAAGAATTTCCAGAAAATATAGATGTACTGCTTTTAGATATTTATGTAGCTCGAAGTCAGCATATAGAGGGCGTTAATAGTAAAAAGATGGCTAAAGAAATAGCTTTAAATAATGTTAAATACCTAGACCCTAATGAAAATCTCTCTGCAAGCGAAGCTAAAGAAGCTGATGTGCAGGGGAATTTTAAAGATATAGCGATGACCCTGAAACCACTTATTGATAAGCGTATTCAGACGCTAGAATATAAAAAAATATTTTTTGTTGGGGCGGGGAATATTTCTAAGATTGCGGAGAAGTATAGGGCGTAGGGATTGTTTGCTACGATAAGTGTGAGTCATTCCTTGAGATGATTTTAATAGTTCTTAACTGAATCTTTAAAATTTTTGTGATAGACTGATGTTACTACGCTATAGTGCTTGCTATAGAACCCCCAGACTCTTAGGAGATCTGGGTTTTTTATTATGAAGAGAAGGTGTAATTTCTATATAGATGGTTTTAATTGGTATCATCGTTTGGATGCCTATCAGAAAGCAACATCTGAATGCTACAAATGGTTGAATTACAAGTCTTTATGTGATTCATTTCTTAGATTAGATCAAGAGTTACAAGAAATTTTCTTTTTTACAGCTATGACAGATCATTATGGTCAGGGAGCAGCAGAAAGACATGTGAAATATGTTAATGCTCTAAATGCTTTTGGAATTAAGGTGGTGAGGGGAAATTTTAAGAAAAAGACGGTCATATAACTCTTGAAGAAAAACAGACTGATTCAAATATTGTTGCTTACACACTTAGAGATGCTTTCCTGAATAAAGTCGATGATTTATTTATCTTATCTGCTGATACTGACATGGTTCCTATTGTGAAAATGGTTAAGCAAGAAGATTCTCTGAAAGATAAAAGAGTCATCATCATTCCACCACCATTTAGAGATAGTTACAAAAATCAAGATTATCATCAAAAGAATTACTTTCCTTGTCACAAGACAAATGAACTTAAAGACTCTGGTGCAAGTGTGATTCCTGTTCGTTTTGATAAATTAAGAAGTCATATTTTGCCACCAGAAATTAATCACCAAGGATCAACGATCTTGATACCTAGAGAATATCTACATTAAATCCAATGAAGAAGGGGGTTGTATTAGCTTTCTGTGTCTTCAACTACAGTCATTTTATTCTCTAGACCGCTATAAAGGTGGATTAAAATTCCAGCCAAATACATGGCGGCTTCTATTTCTTCTTGATGTTCCTCAAAATTATAAGGATATTTTTTCCTAGAATCTTTTTTGCCAGTATGCCTTCCATGATTATTAGTCAGATCAATAAATTGATCTGTAAGATTTATAATTGATTTCCAATTTTGACTAATCTTAAATTTAGAGAATACTGTATTTTTTGTAGTTTTAATTCCAGCTTCTGGCTGCTCGGATATTTTCTGGAATAATTTCTCTAAAACTGAATAGGCATCATGAATGCAGTACTCATCTTTTTTAAAATATTTCTCTAAAGACTTTTTATATAATTCACTTAAAGCTTTATCTGAACTTAGATTTTCTAAAGTATCATCAATGCAAGCTTTATCTAATATTTCATCGCCACTCTTATAGAAAAATTTCTCTTGTTCATTAAATTTAAAGCCTAAGTCTATTAGAGATAGCTTAATAATTTTGCTTATAGTTTCAGTCTTTACATAGCCTTTATTAACTAATATAGTTATTAGAAACCTGTAGCTATCTAGCTTTGATAGATTCTCCTTTATTGCATCAAGCAAAGAGCTCGTATCAAGATAAAAACTTTCAGTATAAGGCATTGAAAAGAACATATCATCTGTAAATTGTTTGTAAACCAGCCCTAGTTCTATGCATATGTCAAACAATGCTGATTTAGGGATTCTTATACGATCAAAGATATTATCGATCCGATTATAAAATTTCTCTAGCTCCTTTTCATAAGTAGCTTGTAAGCCAAATTCATCGTAATATTTTTTAATTAAGTTCATCTTTTAAAGATTTTTATATTTCAATAATCTTAGTTTATTGTTGGGGAATTTTGACCCCTTATTTTTTCTCTTTGGTTTTGCCAAACTATTTACTATTATGGATATACCAGAATCCTATAAGTATTGTGTTGATATTCTTAAGTTCACAGGTTTTGCCTTAATGAGCCCTCTTGCGACTACTTTATTCTTTTTGTTGACGGACTATCATTATCTGACAAATTTTTTTCATTATGTGTCTTTCGCTATATCTTTACTCTCTTCTGCTTTAGGACTAAAATGTATTTTAAGAGGATATCAACTTTTAGATAATTACTACTCAAGCGAGAAATCAACATTATGATGGTCATGACTACTCAACAAATCCTCACTATTTTTCTTATTGAAACTATAGTTCCGTGCCTTTTTCTTTTTGGTTTTCTGTATCCTTTTTATAAACGCAAAAAAGCTGCTGGGAAGCTAGATCCAAATAAATCTTTTTTAGAAAACTTGTGGGATAGT
>JBMOEX010000067.1:0-12118 GCA_049314535.1 Vampirovibriophyceae bacterium
CCCACTGCCCATGAGCCACCTAAACCAGGTATAGACCAAAGTGGATAATTCATGCTAGGTACCCCCAAATCGTAAATGCTATTAAACCAATCAGTATCATCAAACCATATATATCAAAGAACATACTCAATTTAGGATTCTCTCCTTTGTCAATAAAAGGAGCCGCAGCAAATATGCCACCTATTAAAGCGAATATTAACAGTCCCACTTTCTCACCTTCAATAAAGCCTATATGCGCTGGTAGTAGTTTCAGGAATTGGAACATACCAAGAAAATACCACTCTGGCTTAATACCAGCAGGAGCAGCAGCGAAAGGATCAGCTTCAGGACCAACTCCCCAAGGGAAGAGAATAACAATAGTCGCTAAAACATTAAAAGCTAAAAGCCAGACCATCAGATCTTTCATAAAAAAATCAGGAAAAAATATTTCATATTTTTTCTTTTCAGGAGCCTGTTCCTGAAAAGACTTAGGTTCAGACATTCCATGTAACTGAACTAGAAGTAAATGAATACCAGCTATAGCAAAGAGTCCTAACGGCAGTACTATTACATGAAGCAAGAAGAATCTAGAAAGCGTTCCCTGCCCAACTTCTGAGCCACCTTTAAGCAAATTAGCTAAAATACCACCAATTAAAGGAACCTGCTCTGCGATATCAATACCGATCTTAGTCGCAAAAAAAGCAACCTCGTCCCAAGGTAATAGATAACCAGTAAAACCAAAGCCAAAACAAAGCACTAAAAGTGCAAGACCGCTTATCCACGTGAGTTCACGCGGTTTTCTGTAAGCCTTCATAAAATAAGCACTAAACATATGTGCAAACAATACAAAAATAAGGATATTAGCTCCCCAACTGTGCATGGAACGTACGAACCAACCAAAATCTATCTGAGAGTTAATAAATAATACAGAAGAATTAGCAGAACTCAGTTCTGGGATATAGTAAACCATTAACAGAATACCAGTCAGAAACTGCACTGCAAGCAAAAGCATCGCAATACCGCCCATATAGTACCAAAAGCTCTGCTTATGTAATGGTACTTTTTTCTTTCCAGCGGCAGAAGCAACAGCAGAAAGACTAAGCCTCTCATCTAACCATTTAAACGTAGTTTCAGAAATTTCACCTAACATAAAAAAACCTCTTCTTAGAACTTAAAACCTAAGCTCTAGATACAATCAACTCCCCAGAAATGACCTCTGCTTTTAAAGCCGCTAAGGGTTTAGGTGGGGGACCTGCTAAATTTTTACCACTAGCAGCATCAAACTGCCCACCATGACAGGCACAGAAGATATGCTTCTTCTCCGAAGAGAACTGTACTGTACAACCAAGATGCGTACAAATAGCATTATAAGCATGAAATACTCCATCTTCAGTTCTAACCATCAAAGCTGGTATACTACCAAATTTAAAATTCTTTGAACTTCCAGGAATAAAATCGTCAGCCTTACCGAGAGAAAGAGAGGTGACTTGAGAATCTTCTCCAGTCTTCTTTTCTGCACCAGACATAAGATATCTAAAAAACGGGTAAGTCGCAAAAGCAGCCCAAATCGCAGCAAAAAAACCGCCTAGTACTCTAATGAAATCTTTACGGGTTAAATTAAACATTAGCTTAAAACCTCCTTATCAAAAGCATTATGTGCAACTTTTACAAGCCAGCCAAGATAAACAATCAGCAAAACTGCAAGTATGCCAAATATAAATAGCCAATCCCACTGAATCTGCACTGAAACTTTAGCTGGATCAATATAGTTAATAGTCTCAACGACTCTCAGGTAGTGCCTCATAAAGACCATCCCAAGAATAGTAAGTAAAGCATTTACCAAGGTTATAACGAAAGCAAACTTAGAACCCTTAAGTACTGCGAAAAGAGCCATGATTAAAGATACAATCGCAGTAAAGAAAGATAAACCAAAGCTAATAGTCGCTGGTAAATGTTTCCCCATATAAATAAGCATCACTTCTCTAGGTAAACTTAATAAAAACCAAACACCTGAGAGGAACTGAATAAAAGTAAGCACTAAATAAATCGTCGAACCAAATTTAATTAGCCAAGTAGAATAGGATTCTGGATTATCTGATCCAGTAATTAAAGGATCATTAACCTCTAGAGTAGCTTCTGGAGCGTTCTTTCGAGTTTTTAAATATAGACCAAAACAACCAATAGCAAGACCAGTAACAGCGATAGAACCAATAATAGTATGCAATAGTCTTGGTAGGATCTGAGGTTCTGCATGATTCAAAGCAAGTCCAGCAGTCGACTTGGACAATTCTAGCCATTTTTCTGGCTGTAACATTAATGTCATATTATTAGTGAAAATATAGGCTATCACTAAAAAAAGCAAGCTAGCTGCAATTAAAAGCCACGGTGCAAATGCACCTAATTTTTTAAAATTAAATTTATAGATATACAGCAGGTAATAGGCAATTATAAGAATAAATACTATAGATATCCAATAAGAGCCCATCAAAATAGAAGATGTATAGAACAGTGGTCCATAGAGCAATTGGATAAAGAGTAGAGGTACTATTCCTTGAGTGATCGCAAAAGAAGTGAATATAGGTAAAGAGAAAGCTAACTGTTTACCAATCCTAGAATAAAAAGAATCAGCATTTTCACCACCGATAAATAAACAAATCGCCGAAACAAAACCGCCCACTAAACTAATATTCATCGGAATCAAATGTAAAAAGAATCCCAAAACTAAAAGAACTTCAAGTACAACAAATGGTGCGGGAAATGGAATAGGTTGATAACTAGGTATGCTGACTATTTCATTCATAAAATTTTCTCTGTTTCTATCTTATCCAATCCCAGAGATATTTTGATACATTATCAGCAAATTTAAGAAATATAAAATCTTTAAAAATGATTAAAGTTTAAACGTCAAGCTCGCTAAAATTAAGCATGAATGAAGATCGCTTTTTTTAGTACCCAAAAATATGACAGAGATTTTTTCTTGAAAGAGAATGATAGATTCAATTTTGATTTAGTTTTTTTTGAAGTTCATTTAAAACAGGAGACCTTAGAACTCGCGAATGGTTATGAAGCTATCTGCGTCTTTGTCAATGACAAGATAGATCAACGCATGCTGAAAGAGTTACACAAGAATGGCACCAAGCTAATCGCCTTAAGATGTGCTGGTTTTAATAACATAGATATAAAAGCAGCACAGGAAATAGGGATTACAGTAATGCGAGTACCAGCCTATTCACCATATGCTGTAGCAGAGCATACACTAGCTTTAATACTCACACTGAACCGCAAGATTCATAAAGCTTATAACAGAGTAAGAGAGTCAAACTTTATCCTAGATGGACTTTTAGGCTTCGACTTATATGGGAAAAAAGCTGGAATTATCGGCACCGGAAAAATAGGGAAGCTGGTAGCTAAGATACTCTCAGGATTTGGCTGCGAAATTTTACTCTACGACCCTTTCCCCGACGACCACCTAGAATACGGTAAATATTATGACCTTAAAACGCTGCTAAATGACTCAGATATAATCAGCATACACTGTCCTCTTAATGATAAAACCAAGCATCTGATTAATAAAGAATCTATTGCTCTAATGAAAGATGGAGTAATGATAATCAATACAAGTAGAGGAGCTATTATTAACACAAAAGATGTCATACAGGGATTAAAATCCTGCAAAATAGGCTATCTTGGATTAGACGTCTACGAAGAAGAAGAAAAATTCTTCTTTGAAGATCACTCTGAGACGATAATTCAAGATGATATATTAATGAGACTCATCAGCTTTCCCAATGTTATAGTTACCGCTCATCAAGCCTTTTTCACGCAAAATGCTATGAGAAACATCGCAGTCACTACACTTAAAAACATCAAAGACTTTGAAGAAAATAAAGAACTAAATAATTTAGTTCTTCCATGAGGACGACGCAAACGCAGAGATTGGACTAGTCACAAACGTGCAAGTTCAAGGCTGAGGAGGACGAATGACCGCAGTGTACTACTAGTACATGAGGATCATGAGGAGGACGAAAACGCAGAAATTGCACGTTTGCGGGCAGTCCTATGATAAAAAAAAACTCCCACCTGAAGGGTGGGAGTAATAGACCATAATTATAATTTAGGATTTAAAATTCTTATTAAAATTTAGTATCTTTTTGGACCACGGCTTCCGCCACCGTTACCGCTACCACCTGCAAAAGATTTTCTTGGCTTACGGTCATTATTATCAAGTGCGAAATCTACTTTAAGATTTCTACCTTTTAATTCATAACCATTCAAGGCTTCCTTCGCTTCGCTAGCTTTATCGTCACTCTCAAAAGTTACGAAAGCAATCCCTTTTCCTTCAATGAGCTTACATTCAGTGATAGCCCAGTTTTGGCTGATTAGATCAGACAATTCTGAAGAGGTTACTCCATAATTTAGATTACCGATAAATAATTTATTTCTTTGCGACATTAACATTAACTCCTACGTAATAGAATTCACTTAAATAAGAGCTAAATGAGAACTCCAACTTAAATTACTTCTGACTTGCTTATTCTAGCAAAATATACCCAATAATCAACTAATCATTATTAATGTTCTTAAGAAAAAACCATGGGATAGGTTTTTTATGGTAGTAAATAATCTATTAGACCTAGCTCAGATAATGGGTAATTAGTTCAGAAGAGCTAAACATAAAAACTTAAAAAAGTTTTTATAAAGTTTTTTTAATAAAGCAAATTGATGAGAAATTTAGTGGTGGTCAGACCCGGGATTGAACCGGGGACACAAGGATTTTCAGTCCTTTGCTCTACCAGCTGAGCTATCTGACCAGAAAGCGTGATGAAAATCACGAAAAAAAATAATAGCATAAGTTTTTCTGAATTAAATCAAATGAATTATTTTGTTTAGAATTGAATAATTTACCACAGTAGTATATATTTTCATATGATATGGAACTTTTTTCAGAGCATTCGCTTAGTCTACAATTAACTATTCTTTTAATATCTGGCTTATTTATAGCTTTGACGCCTCTCTCTGAGAGAGGATCTCGAATCACAGCTTTAACTGGAAGCATCGCAGTACTGGGCATAGCTGCTTATCAGTACTTCGAATTACTAGATTTTTCTAAACCGACAATGCAATTAGTCGAAACCTATTCATGGATTAGCGATATTAAATTTTCACTAGGAGTAGACGGCTTATCCTTTTCAATGGTTCTCCTGATGGCGATTTTGATGCCTTGTGCCATTATCGCAAGTAAGCCTATCGCTTTAAAACAGAAGCCTAGACTTTACTACACACTAATCATTTTCCTCTGCCTCTCTGTCTTAGCAGTTTTCATGGCTAAAGATATTTTCTTATTCTTCCTCGCTTGGGAACTAGAATTGGTGCCGATGTATTTCCTAATTGCTATTTGGGGTAGTAAAAATCGCAATTATGCATCGATGAAATTCTTGATTTATACATTCGCCGCTGGTGCTTGTTTATTAATCGGACTATTTACCCTACTTGCTTTCAGTGGATTCTCAAGCTTTGATATGGTGGAATTAGCTGGCATTGCACGAACTTTCTCTCTACCAATTCAAGCTTTATTATTTGTCCTAATTGGTACCTGCTTCTTAGTTAAACTTCCATCTGTACCTTTCCACACTTGGCTACCCGATGCTCACGTAGAGGCACCGACTCCAGTCTCTATGCTATTAGCTGGGATTTTACTCAAAATGGGTTGTTATGGGCTACTTAGATTCGCTCTTGATTTTTTCCCAGAAGTATTACATATATTCGCTCCAGCTCTTGCTATTCTAGGTACGGTAAATATAGTTTTCGGAGCTTATTCAGCCCTTATACAGACTGATTTTAAAAAAATTATCGCCTATTCTAGTATCTCCCATATGGGCTTCATTCTTCTTGGTCTATCTGGCTTAAACACTGCTGGCTACAGTGGAGCTGTATTCCAGATGTTCTCACATGGCTTAATATCAGCAGCTCTGTTCATGCTTGTCGGCATGATTTATGAAAGAACTCACACGAGAGAATTAGATAACTTTGGCGGTCTTGCTAAAGTTATGCCTAGAACTTTCTTCATCTTCAAACTAGCAGCAATGGCTAATTTAGGCTTACCAGGCTTATCTGGCTTTGTTGGTGAGTCATTAGTATTTTACGGCTCTTTCACCAGTGCCTACGTAGGAGCTGGACTAAATATAATTAAGCTTTCTGCAGTAATAGCCTCAGTTTCATTAATTCTTACTGCTGCCTACATGCTATGGACTAATCAGAGAGTATTTTACGGAGAAACCAAACAGATCAATCTCAGTCTTCAAGATGCTTGTAAATCTGAATTATTTGTATTAGCGATTCTATTAGCTCTAGCAATAATCTATGGTGTTTACCCTAATTTCATAAATGACATTTATGAACCTCAACTAAATTCTTTGGTAAATAGTCTTCACTAATGACTTTCATGGATAAAACCACAATAAAAGTAGCTCACAGTCCAGATTCCGATGATGCTTTTATGTTTTTCGCTTTAGCTGAAAAGAAGATCGACTTAGATGGCTTGGATTATTATTTCGGTAGTTCTGAAATAGAGAATCTTAATCAGCTTGCTTTGAAAAGCTCTCTTGATCCAATTTATGACGTTTTTGCCATTTCGTTTCATGCTTATATCTATTTACATAATCGCTTTCAGATTCTAAAGTCTGGAGCCTCCATGGGTTCAAAGAATCATGGGCCTAAATTAATAGTTAATAAAACTGGCTTAGAGAGCTTTAATAAGAATCAATCTCTAAATGATTTATATATAGCAATACCAGGGATTTTAACATCTGCAAATCTCTGCCTCGGCATTTATGCTGCTGAAAAAGGCCAAATCATTAATCCTCTGTACTGTTCTTTTAATGAAGTTTTTAAATTACTAGATGAAGGAGTAGTCAGCGCTGCCCTATTAATTCACGAATCTCAGCTTCAATACGAAGAACACGGTTATCAATTAATTCTTGATCTTGGTGCATGGTGGAGTGATTATAGTGGTGGTCTAAATTTACCACTAGGCACTAATGTTATCAATCGTGACTTAAATGCTGATCTTAGATATAAAATCTCCAATCAGCTAACAGCATCTATTAAATATGGGCTAGAAAATTTTGAGATGGCGTTGAATTATGCTAGAAACTTCTCACAGAATGGTCTTGATGATACTAAAGCTAAAAAATATATTGATATGTATGTTAACAACAGTACTAAAGAACTTTCTGAAAATGATCTTAAATCAATCAAATTATTCTATAGTGCTGCACAAAAATACAATCTTATTGAAGCTCAAGGCGAAATTCCTTTAGATATAATCTAATACCTTAATCATTTTTTTAATTTGTCATCATAACTTTGCACGAATGCAAATGTTATAATCATTATCTCGATTATCCAAGGAGCCTCACATTGGTTACAAAAAACGACAAAGTCACTATCATTAAAGAACTAAGCGAAAATTTCGCTAGTGCATCTGCTGTATTCACGACAGATCAACTAGGTTTAAGCGTAAGTCAAATCACAACTCTCAGAAGTAAACTCAGAGAGCACGGTGCTAAATACAAAATTGCTAAAAACACTTTGATTAAAAAAGCTGCCGAAGGCTCTAAATTCGAAGACCTAGCAACTAAACTAGAAGGTCCGAGTGCAGTACTTTTCTGTTTTAACAGTAAAGATATTGAACCTGCTTCGGCCGTAAAATCCTTTGCCAAAGAGAATGAAGAGAAAGTAGTATTTAAAGGTGCTTTCTTAGATGGTAATACATTAAATGCAGAAGAAGCAAAGCAAGTAGCTGGTCTTCCAAGCAAAGATGTTTTACTAAGTCAAATCGCTGGCTTACTTGTCAATATTCCTTCATCTATAGCTTACATATTCGATGAATTGTCCAAGAAGGACGCTGATCAGAGCAAACTTGTGAAAGAGTTTATCATTGAATCTGTTAAGCCAGCTTCTGTTGAAGAGAATAAAGGCGAAGAAGAATAGAAACCAGAGAGTTTAAATAAAAAGGTAGTAAATTATGAGTACAAAAGTAGAAGTAGTATTAGAGAAAATAAGTGAACTTACAATTCTTGAAGCGGCTGAATTAAAAACAGCAATGGAAGAAAAGTTTGGTATCGTAGCAGCATCTGGAGCAGCTGTAGCCGCAGGTGGTGGTGATGCAGCAGCAGTTGAAGAGAAGACTGATTTTGATGTAGAGCTAACAGCCGCTGGAGCTTCTAAAATCAATGTTATTAAAGTAGTGAGAACTATCACTGGTCTTGGTCTTAAAGAGGCTAAAGATTTAGTAGAAGGCGCACCAAAAGTAGTTAAAGAAGCTGTATCTAAAGATGAAGCTGAAAAAATCAAAGCGGAACTTGAAGCTTCTGGTGCTACTGTAACCTTGAAATAATTGGGAGTTTTGATAGACTCTTAATATATGGGATCCAGAGGAATGAATTTAGGGTCAGACATAGATAACGTGTCTGCCGCAAGCGAAGAGGAACTAGATTCAGTTCTTAGAAAATTCACACTTACGAAAAACTGCAAACCTGATACAGCACTTAAATGGGCTTTACAGAGAGCAATGGATGAAGCAACTAGAACAAAGATAAAAGCTAAGCTTCAATCATATTACGACAAGAGTGAAGGACTGATTTAGGCGTGAGACTTAGTGAAGTATTATATAACTACCCCACTTTACTACGTTAATGATAATCCACACATAGGTAGTGCATATCCAACTATAGCTTGCGATTTTTTAGCAGGGCATTTTGTGCAAACAGGTGCCCTGCTTTCTTTTTTGACTGGTACAGATGAACATGGACAAAAGATAGAAAAAGCAGCAAAGGCAAGAGGGCTATCTCCTAAGGCTCACTGTGATGAAATAGTCAGTGAATTTAAAAGACTCTGGGAAATCTTAGAAATTAAGAACACTCACTTTGTCAGAACTTCAGATGATCAGCATAAGACATTTGTTGCAGAGTTTTTTAAACAAGTTAAAAATAATGGTTATATCTATAAAGGTGACTACAAAGGGCTTTACTGTGTAAGCTGTGAAGATTTTAAATTAGAGAAAGATTTAGAAGAAAATCAGGAAGGTAAATTACAGTGTCCTATTCATAAACAGCCTGTAGAAGAGTATTCTCAAGAAAACTATTTTTTTGCATTATCAAAATTCGAAAAACCTCTCAAGGACTACATTTCATCTAATCCAGATTTCATTAGTCCAAATTACAGAAAGAATGAAGTATTGAGTTGGCTAGATGAAGGCCTGAGGGATTTTCCTATCTCTAGAGTAGGCTTAGAATGGGGAATAGATATTCCGGATGATGCTTCTCAAAAAATATACGTTTGGTTTGATGCTTTACTTGGATACATATCTGCCTTAGCTGATGCTAAAGAAGCCTTCTGGCAAAATGATCAAGAACATAGCATTATTCATATTATTGGCAAAGATATACTACGCTTCCATGCAATTTACTGGCCCGCTATGTTAATGGCGGCTGGCTATCCTCTACCGAAGAAGGTTTTCGGGCATGGCTTTCTTACCAAAGATGGAATGAAAATGGGGAAAACCATTGGCAACATTATTGATCCATTTGAATTAATACAGGAATTTGGGGCAGATGCTGTTAAATTCTTCTTCCTGAGAGAATTTCCATTTGGAAGGGATGGGGATTACTCTCGATTAGCGATGATAAATAAATTAAACAGTGATTTAGCTAATAATTTAGGTAACTTACTAAACAGGTCAACAAATCTTCTACGGAAATATTTCTCTAGTGGTAACCCTCGCGATGAATTCGGTGAAGAAGCTTTCACGCAGCTTACTATTAACAATGAAATAATCCAAGGTATAAATCACTATTTCACAGACTTCAAAGCAGAAATCGCTGCGATAGACTTCTTTAGTGCATTTAATTCAGTATTCACAGCATTAAATGAGATGAATCTTTCGATGAGTACTATCGCACCTTGGACTTTACTTAAAGAAGGTTCACTTGAAAATCGTAAAAAAGCATTCTCCTGTCTCTATGCCTCTCTAGAAGCCTGTCGTAAAGCAGCTATATGCTTAGCACCCCTAACTCCTAATTTATCCAAAAATATTTTCATACAACTCGGAATTATTAATGCTGATTACGATATAAATGACAGAACACTGTCACTGAGTAATGATTTTTCTTTTAAAAATTTTACTGAGAGACCTCTAAATCTCAGCAATATAGAAAATATTTTAGAAGGTGAATCTAAACCAATCTTTGAAAGGATTTTAGAAAAAGAACTAGCATGATAAGCATATTTTTCTTTTTCTATGAATTAGTTTGGATCATATTAATTCCCATATTGTATATCCTTTCTAGGACTAGTATTCCTAAATGGCGTAATAGTTTTAAACAAAGACTGGGATTAAATCTTGGTAATTTCCCAAGCAAACCACTCTGGTTTCACGCAGTGTCAGTAGGAGAGCTGAATGCGTTAATTCCGTTACTAGCTTTTTTTGATAGTTTTAATATAGTCCTTAGTACAACGACAGAGAGCTCACAAGAATTAGCTAAAAAAAAATTAGCTCATAAAATAGATGAAGGTCGGATAAAGCTTATATATATGCCTTTTGATAGCCCTAGTATTATCGAAAAAACTTTTATAGTTATGGAACCAGAAGCTCTAATCATCATGGAAACAGAGATTTGGCCGTCTTTAATTCATATAGCTAATAAAAAACAGGTGCCGATAGCAATTATTAATGCTAGGCTCGCAGATAAATCCTTTAATAACTATAAAAAAGCCTATTTTTTCTTTCACTGGGTATTTAGTAAAATTTCATTAGTATTAGCCCAAACTCCTGAAGATTCTCGTAAATTCCTAAGCCTGAATGTAAGTTCTGAAAAGGTTTTCATGACAGGGAATATTAAATTTGCGATATTACCAAGTAGTAAGAAAGATCAAAACCCTGAGCTAAAACGCAGTATGGGATTCAATTACAGTGATCTAGTTATCATTGCAGCTAGCACCCATGCTGGTGAAGAGGCAGCTATACTGAGCATGTATCAAGAACTTAAATTAAAGCATCCTCATTTAAGGCTAGCCATAGCCCCGCGTAATCCAGACAGATTTCCAATAGTCGAAGAATTAATATTCTCTGCTGCTAAATTAGAGACAGTAAAATACAGTAAAACTCCGTTTAAGAAAAAAAATGAAGATAATGAACTACTTAAAAGTGAAGATATATTACTTATAGATACTATCGGTGATCTTATGAATTTCTTTGCTATTAGCGACATCGCGTTCGTTGGTGGCACATTAGTAGATGGTGTCGGCGGTCATAATGTATTAGAACCAGCAGCTTTTGCATTACCAGTAATTGTAGGACCCTTTTATTATAAGAATACTGATATCGTCGAACAAATGGAAAAAGCTGGTGCTTTAGAAGTAGTCGAATCTAAGCTTGAGTTAAAAGAGTTTATGGAATTATTGCTTGATAGCAAAGAAAGAAGGGTTATTATGGGTTCACAGGCTTATAAAATCGTAACTGAAAACAGAAAAGTTCTTAAAGTCGTTACAGATAAACTAAATGAGTTCATTAGTGAAAATTCTAAAACCCTAAAAAATGCTACAAAAATCTAATGTCCTCACTTAAAGCTAAATTAAAAAAGATAATCTCAATCCCTTATCAAGTCATGCATGAACTGCATAAACTCCTTTACAAGAGCGGATTTCTTAAAGCCAAAAAGCTTCAAGCTCCAGTCATATCTATAGGAAACATCTCATTTGGCGGAACTGGTAAAACGCCTTTTACTATTTATTTGGCAGAGAAGCTTTCAGAAATTTTCAATAAGAAAATATGTATTTTAACAAGAGCTTATAAATCTAGAATTCCAAAAAGCTCTCTACCTATTATTATTAACAGTAACAATATTAAACAATTCTTGGACAGTGAGTATGTACAAGGAGTGAGAGAAACAGAACATGTCTTCATCGGTGATGAAGCAACTTTAATGCTTGAATTAATTCAAAAAAATTCTAAGATCAGCATGGCCATAGACTCTAACAGATATGCAGCTGCCGAAAAAGCTGTTCAAATGATTAATCCAAATTTATTCATACTTGATGATGCTCAGCAACATTTAAAATTAGAAAAAGACTTTAAAAT
>JBMOEX010000068.1:0-12091 GCA_049314535.1 Vampirovibriophyceae bacterium
TAATAGATTCGATTACAGGGATCAAGGACTTGAGCATAGTGCTGCAAGGAATGATGGGACAGCTGATTTAATAGATACTCTTGCTGCTTTAGCAGAAGTTGGTAGTTTCGAGGAAAAGTCTTTAAAAAATGATGAATTACCAGTGAAGAATTTTAGTGAAGGCATGACTAGTTTTAATGACAAATTTAATGGTTTATCTGAATCTGTTGCAGCTGGGACTACCAGTATTACTGCTGCTCGAAATCAGTTAAAAATACAAGCCAAGGATTTATTAGATAATACAGATACTATAACTATGAACTATGAAGATTTCTTGTTGGATGGTAATAAATCTACCGAAGATGCAGCTACAAATCCCGTGGTGCGTTTTGCTCAAATGAATTTCTTTCAAGATTTAAATCAAGATATTTTAGTTGATTTAGAAAATCAAATGTCAGAGGCTTTATCTTTAGATACAGATGCTGGAAGAGTGTCTTCGGCAGCATTGCGCACAGAAATTACTACTACGAAAAATACTTTAACTTTAACTAATGATTCAGCTGATGTTATGGGGCAGCTTGTAGATAAGGTCCAGATTGATTTTGGTCTTGTAACTGAAGAACAAGCTAAAGCGCTTTATGATACAACTTTAAATACCCTTACAGGTTTAGAAAATCAACAATCTGAGGCTCTGGCTGTAGATACAGATGCTAGTAGAACGAGCAGCGCTGCTTTGAATACTGAACTTAAGTTAAGCAGGCATGTTGCTAAGGAATTAGAAAGACAGTTTGGTTTTGAAAAAGATGATGTTCTCCCTGAACGTCATGAACAGAGTAAGTTCTTTGTTGATTTAAATAAAAATATTTTAAAGGACCTTGAAGCTCAGATGAAAGAAGCTTTAGCTATAGATTCAGATGCTGGAAGAATATCAGCAGCAAATTTGCGTACAGAAATAACTACTACTAAGGGTATGCTAGGTTTTTGGACTGAAACTGCTAAGTTCTGGAAATCTTAAAAAATTACAAACACAGTATTAGTGCCCACCAGCAAATAGCTGTTTTTTAAAATAGTGGACAGTGAAAGTCCAAAAGTAGCTTGCCTATTTTATGAATATCGGGTAGAATCGGATAAAATCGGGTATTGTATTGGGTATGTTTTTCATGAATGAACTCACGTTTTCTTTATCTTCCGATATTGTCAAATTAATTGCTGAAATTGACGAATTTAAAGGGCGTTGGGATGCTTTGAAAGTTTTATCTCCAGAGCGTTTGAATGCATTAAAACATACGGCCACTATTGAAAGCATTGGTTCATCTACCCGTATTGAAGGGGTCACCCTAACAGATTTTCAAGTAGAGACATTACTTTCTAACTTACAGATAAGCAGCTTTAAAAGTAGAGATGAACAAGAAGTGGTGGGTTATGCCGAAGCGATGGATCTGGTATTTCAAGCACATGCAGAGCTTCGCCCAACTGAAAACCATATAAAACAATTGCATCAGCTTTTGTTGAGACACAGCCCCAAAGATGAACGTCACCGCGGGCGTTATAAAACACTCACCAATCACGTCGTTGCCAAAGACGCACAAGGCGTTCAAGTTGGCATTGTTTTTGACACCACTACGCCCTTTGACACCCCACGTGAAATGGAAGCATTAGTGCATTGGCTCAACAAGGCCGTTCAGGAAGAGAGTTTTCATCCTTTATTACTCGTGGCAGTGTTTGTCGTGCGTTTTCTTGCTATTCACCCTTTTCAAGATGGCAATGGTCGCTTATCGCGTATCTTAACTACGCTGCTGTTACTGCGAGCGGGCTATGCGTATGTGCCTTATGCATCTTTGGAACATGTGATTGAAGAAAACAAAGATTTATATTACAAGGCGTTACGCCGCACGCAACTGACTCTCAAATCAACCCAAGCAGATTGGGAGCCGTGGTTGGGGTTCTTTCTGCGTTGCTTAAAAAAACAAAAAGATCGGCTTCAACAAAGGTTGGATAAGGAACACCAAGCTTCTGTTGCTGATGATGCATTGCCTTCATTGTCAGTGGAGATTTTAAAATTATTGACCCTTCATGAACGCTTGACGATTGCTGAGATTGTTAAACTGACTAACGCAAACCAAAACACTCTCAAGGTAAGGCTTCGAGAATTGGTGGAACTTTGTCGAATTCAGCGTTTTGGTAAGGCAAGAGCGACTTGGTATAGATTAGCGTAGACAATAAGGGTAATTATTGGGTTACCAATTCAAGAACTTTTGTTCGAAATCATGGCTGAGCCCACCTTGCAAAATAAACCAAAAATGGTGGACGGTACTGGACTTGAACCAGTGACCACTTGCGTGTCGAGCAAGTGCTCTACCAACTGAGCTAACCGTCCGAATGACACTAAAGAATATATCACAAGAATTTAGGTTAAGGCTAGATTCTTAGATTTAATTTTGTTATTCTCGTCGACTAGTAATATCTTAGGCTCAAAGGATTCTATCTCTTCTTCAGATGCCTGTGCGTAAGAGCAGATAATCACAAGATCGTCTTTCTGGAAAAGTCTAGCTGCTGCACCATTAATGCCGATAACGCCAGAATCACCTTCTATCGCATAAGTGATAATTCTGTTTCCATTACTTATGTTTAAGACTTGGACTTGCTCAAACTCTTTTATATCAGCTCTTTCAAGCAGATCTCTATCTATAGTAATGCTGCCTTCATAGTTAAGATCACACAATGTAACCTTCGCTCTATGAATTTTAGCTCTCAGAATCGTTCTCAGCATGATCTAATTTCTCAGTATCGAGTTTTTTTACCTTCGGTTTATCATTACCAGGAATTATAAATATTATCATAGATTTACCAGTCATCTTACCGACTTCACCTTCTGCGTGACCTTCATTCGCTAAGTCCGTAACGAATCTTTTAGCTAAATCTACAGCTAAATCTTTATGCTGCATTTCTCTACCTCTGAGTGTGAGATTGAGTTTGACTCGCTTACCTTTTTCTAAGAATTTCTTAGCTTGATTAAGCCTAGTGTTATAGTCACCGATATCGATGTTATAACGAATTTTAACTTCTTTAAATTCATTACCGCCTTGCTTTTTCTTCTGGCCTTTTTCTTTTTTACTCTGCTCGAATTTATATTTACCGTAATCTAAAATTCTAGCTACAGGAATTTCAGATTGATCAGAGACTACGAATAAGTCTAAGTCTTGGTCTTGGGCTTTTTTTAAAGCTTCTTCCTTCGTTAGTTCACCTAGGTTAGTGCCATCTGCATCTATAACTCGAAGTGTTCTTGCCCTAATGTACTCATTGAGAGGAACATAGACTTTAGGTCTTTTATTGCCTCTAAAGCCAAATGGGTTGTTACCTTTAAAATTTGTTGAATTAATTGTTAGTTGCTCTCCTAAATATAGACTATGCTTATTTTACCCAAAAAGTGAGCTTTTGTCTGAAATTTCAAATATCCTGATGATTTTCACTAAGTATTTAGACTATTTAATTTCAAATATTATGATTATTTCTTAGTGACTGCTGAATACAAAAATTAGTACAAGCTATTAATGCAGAGTGATCTGCGATACCTTGACCTGCTATATCGAAGGCACAGCCATGATCTACGCTAACTCTGATGTAAGGCAAGCCGTAAGTCATATTAATAGCGTTATAGCCTGCGATTCCTTTAATAAGTGGTAAGCACTGGTCATGATAAGCAGAAATATAAAGGTCGTGAGCTACTGCTTCACCTTTTAAAAAAGCTCTAGCAGCCTGAGCTAATATACTGTCGGCTGGAAGTGTATCAGTGAGATTGGTTTCAGGGTGTGAATTCCTGAATGATTTTATTACTTCATTCATCCAAGTAGATTCTTCATTACCAATTAAACCATTCTCGCCAGCATGGGGATTAAGTCCAGCTATTCCGATGCTGGGAGATTTAATGTTGAAAACTGTGCCTAGGAGTTCTATTGAATGCTTGATAACTTTATGGAAATTTTTCTGAAGCTCTTTAGATATTTGACTTATTGGTATGTGCCTGGTCGCTAATATAATCCTAAAATCATTAGGGGACTGCTCGCAAACTCCAATTTCTGCGTTTTCGTCGTCCTCATGATCCTCATGTACACCCAGTACATTGCGGTCATTCGTTCTCCTCAGCCTTGAACTTGCACGTTTGTGAGCAGTCCCCTTTGGGGGCTGCTGCCGAGCTCCAATTTCTGCGTTTTCGTTGCAAGCAGTCCCCTGAGCTATAAACAACATCTCAACATCAGAGGCTCTAAGATTATTTAACTTAGCTAAAAGCTCTGTCTGTCCGCTGTAGTGATGCTTCGCTAAAGATAAGGATTCTTTAGATACTGGACCTGTAATAAGATAGTCCGCAAGACCACTCAGGCAGAGGCTATTAGCTTTAACTAAAGTCTGGTAACTGTGTTCACCAGATATGCTAGAGGCTTCTCCCATTTTTAAAAGAGCTGTATTTTTTTTTACTTCGCTTAGATCATCTGCGAGGATGATTTTTATATCTTTAGTAAACTGCCACTCTTGCTCGGAAATGCGCTCTAGGTCTCGTGTGAATTTGAAAAAAATTTCTGGACCTATGCCAGAAAGGTCTCCTAGAGTGTAAAGTAAATTTAGCGTTTTAGGGTGTGAAAACATTGACTACTGCTGTCTTTAGATAAGAGCTAAATGTTATAATTATCGCATGAATACTATATCAGCAACTTTAATAGAATCTAGTAACATAGAGATGACTCCTTCTTTGAAGGAATATGCAGAAACTAAAATAGATAGAGTGCATAAGCACTTTGACAGCTTAATTCAGAATCACCAGATCAAAGTAGTTCTAGGTGTTATTAAAAATCATAAAAATAATAATCAAAAAGCAGAAGTAACTATTAACCTTAAAGGTGGCCACGTCATCAGATGTCATTCCACAGAGGATACGGTATACGCTGCGATAGATACTGTAGTAGACAAGATCGAAAAACAGATGAGAAAGTTTAAGACTCGTATCTATAACAGCATTCAGCGTGGTAAGAGTATTAAGGCTTTCGGTTATGATGAAGAGTATTTAATTAATATCGAAGAAGCAGATATGGCTGTCCCAGAGGACTTCGTAGAAGAAGTGAAGTCATATAATGAACCTAAAATAATTAAGACTAAGAGATTTAAAATGGAGCCTTTAGATCCTCAGGACGCTGTAGGTAAGCTGAAAGACTGTGGTCATAATTTCTATATGTTCTTGAATATATTTTCTAATAAGATCGCTTGTGTTTACCAAAGAGAAGATGGAGACTTCGGTTTAATCGAACCTGAGTTTCTTCAAGTTTCTAATTAAGGCGGGCGAAAACGCGGAACGATAAAACAGTTTTAGTTTTAGCTTACGGTATTAAGCTTAAAGCTAATTGTGGTGACGAATTAGCTTGTGCTAATAAAGATACAGCTGATTCTTGTAGAACTTGATTTATAGTTAATCTTGAGGATTCTGAAGCAACATCAGTATCCATCACATTAGACTTAGCCTTTTCTAAATTAAATTTACTATCCGTTAAGAAATTATAATCAGAAGACAGGCGATTGCGTTTCGCTGATACTGATGCTTGCATGGTCGAAAGATTTTTTATCATCGAATCTAAGCTAGTTAAATCACCAGCAACAGGAGCTGTTAAAGCACCGCCACCATTATTAGCTACGTTTATTGATATTGACATTTGATCTAGTCGCTTAGTAGCTTTATAACCTAATTTTCCGATATCACCAGCGGCGCTGCCGATGGCAGAAACATTGACATCAAGACCATCCCAAGTGCCAGTTCTCATATCTAAAGCATAGGTATTGCCATTGCTAGGACCGTTTTGGACATTAACGTTAAATGTGCCATCTAGTAATTTTCTACCATTATATTCAGTATTAGTTCTTAGATCACTGATTTCTGTGACTAAGTTATTTATTTCTATCTGGCCAGCGTCTAATACTGCTTGGGTTTTACTACCACCATTAGCTTCTACTATTATTTCTCTAATTCTTTGTAGGTTATCTAAAACTGTTTCTAAAGCATCATTGCCAGTATCTACGGCTGCTAGTGCATCATTGATGTTGCCTTGCGCTGCTGATGAACCTCTTATTTGAGAATTTAATTTTTCACTGTAAACATAACCTAGTGCATCATCAGATGGTTTATTAATTCTAAAACCAGTAGCTAATCTTTTTGTAGATTCATCTACATTTCTGGTATGTATGCCTAATGCTCTTTGTATAAATAAGCTATCAATATTAGTGTTTATTCTTAAAGCTTGCAAGCTGTTCCCCCCTCATGCAGTGCTAAGTATTATTATGTTTAGTATGTACCCCGTTTGATCTAGTTTATAACTCGTAAATCTACTTAATGTAATCTAGGTTAATTTAACTGCCTAAAAGCTTCATAGTATACTGTCTGTACTGTACTTGCAAGATTTAAACATCTAGCATTAACCGAACTCATCGGGACTAAAAGCATTTGTTCATGATAGTTTTCATGAATTTCTTTACTTAAGCCTCGAGTTTCTGAGCCAAAAACTAAATAATCATTAGTAGAATAATTTACTTCCCAGAAGCTTTTTGTGGCTTTACTGCTAAGGAAATGGAGGCACTGTTGCCGAACTCCAATTTCTACGTTAGTGCCCAAGGGGTTTAAATTTTCTGTTTCTAAAAACTCTCCCCAGTTCTCATGTACAGAATATTCTAGGTGCTCCCAGTAATCAAGAGCAGAGCGTTTTAAATATTTATCATCAAGCTTAAACCCTAAAGGCTTAATCAGGTGTAATTTAAGGTCATTATTTACACACATTCTCGCTATATTGCCTGCATTTTGGGGTATTTCAGGCTCAAATAGAACTATATTTAAAAAATTCTTGGATCTCATTAAAATTATTATTACGGGTTGCGATAGAAATTTTATCAGTTAGCTTATGTTTTGATATCAGGTTTTCAATTAATTTATCGTAAAAACCACCTATTTCCTCTAAGGAAGCACCATTAAAGCCAGCACAAATAATATGAATCTCCGGATTTATATCCCATATTGATAAGATCATTTCGGTAATTTCAGTGAGACGATTTGGATAATAAGAGTTTTTAATTTGAATTTCAGGAATAGGCTGTCGCTGCTTATCTGAAATATTAGTGGCGGATTCTAGGGATGAGGCTAGTTCTATTAAATTTTCTAAATCTTGAGAATTATTAATTTCTAATCCTGCATTATCGTCGTAGCTTAAAGGTAATCTCTGTAATTCTTTTATAGGGTTTTTTAATGAATTTATCAATTCTTTGGTATTGCTTACAAGGCAGGGAAAGATCTTGATTGAATTAATATTACTTATATTTTCACTTGAGTTGCTCGGATTGCTTGATTTGCCGATAAGTGGTTTTAAGTCAAGGAGATCTTTTTTGCAGAAAATAGCAGGGATTATTTCTAATCTATTAGCCCAATAATGTGACTCTTGCTGAACTCTGCTTTTCAGTAGTTCCTTGATATAGTTAGTCGTTAATGGTGTGTAGGCTTTAATCTTAGGTAAACTAGCAGTGTTTTGCAGGGACTGCTCATGAACGTATAAGTTCAAGTCTAGGCACTGCTCGCAAATTCCAATTTCTGCGTTTGCGTCGTCTAATAAAGTTTTGATTAATAGTTTTAATTGCTCGTAAGTAGCGGCATTATAAAGTGAAGCGAAATTCAATTGAGTACAGTGAGAATTATCCAAGAGGATTTTAAATAAATTTATATTCTCTTCTAGAGAGGCTGAGGCGAGGCTTATTTCAAGTTTAATTTCTTGTATACCTTTCTCCAGCACACTCGCTTTGAAATTTTGGATAATATTCTGATATTTTTTACCGTCATTACAGGCATCTACTTCTAAGTTTATAATGGAGTAAAAAACTGAGGGTTTAAGCACTGGAATTTATCTTCTGTAGACGTTAACTATTTGTAATTTAACTGTATTGGTGGTTGCGTGAGACTGCTCATAATCTTCATTTTCTGTCATTTCATGAGCTTTGGGCGAGATTATTTCACCTTCGCGAATCTTGCCGATAAGCGAGATTAAGTCATCTTCGATTTTAAAAGCTTGCTCTTTAGAAATAACGGGAAGTTCTAAATATTTTTCTTTAGAGCTTTCAGTCTGATTATCAAGCGTTTCATTTTCTTGAGGCTTTAAAGGGCTGCTGTTATAGTGATTACCGCGAGTTTCTATCCAGTATTCTTTTCCAGACTTAGGTTTAGCGCGAGTCGGAGTATTTATCTGTATTTTATAAATTTCGATTTCTGTAATTAATTCAGCTAATCTCTTTATATGTTCAGGATTTTCAGCGAATTTAGGTAAAAACATAATCTGTAACTGTAATTCTGGTTTTAAATTAGGAGACTGCTGTATAATTCCATTTTTTTCTGATTTTAATTTAGAGTGAACTGTATTTTCACTCTCGTTTTCTGCCGATAAGTGTGATGAATCAATTTCAGATTTTAATAATTTAATGCCTTTAATAATTCCTTCTAAGCTGAGTCCTATTGCTGCTTGATTAATACTTTTTAAACTCAGTTCATCACTAGCATCAAGTTTCAGTGAAATTAAATCAGCTTCTTTTAAATCCTTACGTACTTCTTCATCTTCTAAAGTCGTAGCGTTGGTTAAAATAGAGACTGGAACAGCTTTTAAATTTTTAGCTTTAAGCCACGTTTTTATAGCTTTAATCATCTCCCCAAGATTTAAAGCAAGAGTAGGTTCTCCAGAGCCAGCGAAGGTTATTACATCTAGTTTACTGAAATCGACTTTCTTGACGTGATCGCCCTGATAGGCTTTCTCTAAATCCTCAATAATAAGCTCAGTCTCAACGTAAATCTTGCGCTTGCGAGTTATATTTTGGATCTGCCCAAGCTGGCAGTAAGAGCAATTAAAGCTGCAAGTGCTGATTTCACCTATCGGATCTATGCCTAAAGAAGTACCACTGCGCCATGAACTTACTGGTCCGTAGACGTAAGAGATTCTGGTTTTGGGTTTATTGTTGGATTCGTTAATCGCCATAACTTTATAAATGGCTCCACTTCAGTGTATTTTCACGGTGAAGAGTCAATCTAGTAAAGAGATTTTAATTATAATATGGCTTAATTATTTTTCATATTAAATCTTTAAGAGACTACTGCTAAGCTAAACTTATGCTTAAAAATAAATTAGCTTCGCGAAAATTTATAATTCTAAGTACTATCAGCTTATTTTTAAATTCTTCTGCTTTATTAACTCAAGCTATGGATTTAAATTCTAAAGCCTCAGTGTTGCCGATAAGCGAAAAAGAATTAAATCTTTCGGGAAATCAAAAAAATAGCTCGAATAACGAAAAACTCCTGGGGTTGGAGCGATTTCCACCAAATATCGATGAGAATCTAAATGTCCGAGTTCTTCTAAATGATGTGGTTTATAAAGTCTATATACAGCAAGGAAATAAACAGGAAATTAGATACGATTATAAGACTTTCGCTGCGAAATTTAAGGATAATACTGTCGAGTTCGGTTCTGATGCAGCTTTCTTTGAAGTAATTTTAGAAGCTTTTGGTACAGACGCTTTAAAATATAATCTGAAAAAAACGAATAAAGTACAGATTAAAAAGAAGGGTGCAGCATTAGAAGTAATTTTAAAGCTGCCTTTAGAAGAGTATTTAAGCGTAGTCGTCGGGTCTGAAATCCCAAGTTCTTGGCCTACTGAGGCTTTAAAGGCTCAAGCAGTTACAGCAAGAACTTATCTTTTAAATCAACTAGAGTTTAGTGCAGACAGTGATTACGATGTCGCTTCTAGTGTCGCAGATCAGAGGTTTAATGGTACAGAAAAAATCTCAGAACGCAGTATTAATGCAGTTAAAACTACTAAAAACCAGGTGATTATAGATAAATACGGTCTTTTAGCGAAAGTCTTTTACAGTAGTAGCCACGGTGGCTTTATTTCTGCGCCAGAATTTACTTGGAAATTAGCTGCTAAGCACTACTTAATATCTAAACCTGCTTATCCTGAAGATGGTCCTTTTAATTCGTGGCAGAGAAAGTTTAGCCATGATGAGCTAAATGACCTTGTCGGCATAAGTTTCTTTAATGTAGAAGAGATTTTACCTATGGCTTCTGATTATTTATTAATATCGAAAGACGCTAAAAAAACTAAATTGCTTATCGGTGAAGAGTTGAGGCATAAGCTATCTTTACCAAGTTCTTCTTTTACTCCACATAAAGATGGAGATAAATGGATATTTGCAGGGCGTGGTTTCGGGCATGGTATAGGTATGTCACAATACGGTGCTAAAACTATGGCTAATAACGGAAATGTTTATGCTGAAATTATAGGTTTTTACTATCCGCAGACAAGGATTATTAGTTTATGAAAATTTTTTTGAAAAATTTTAAAAATTTATATCAAAAAAAACATGGGGTTTTCTTTATATGTTTATAAAGTTAGGAGAAACGTTTTATGAGAAATAGATTTAGTAGTAGAGAAATATTGTGCGATGGTATTGGTTTTAATCCAAGTGCTGGTGTTGGTGGTACTGGTAGTGTTAAACAGTCTACGTCTCCAAAAGCAGCTGCTGCGGCAGAAGGTGTATCTAATATAAAAGCTATCATGGATGGAATTTCAAGTGGAAAAGATCTTTCACAATCGAGTAATATTTTAAGATCTTTAGATCTAGTCAAATAATAATCAAGATTTATTGGCTCATGTGTATTTGTGTTTCAAGCCTCTAAATATCCCCCATCCCGCCTAAACTTTTAGTCTCACTAAAAGTGAATATTAATCTATATGGCGAATATAGATAGTGAGTTGGATGACTTATATGCTCAGCTTAGTAGTTTAAGTCGTTCTGGAAGAGAAAAATCTTCTAGTTCTACTGCTAGCAGTACTAAATCAAGTTCAGTGAAATCTCGTCCTTTATCGAATTCTGGAAGTTCTTCTAGGGCTTCCGATTCTTCATTACCAAGGAAATCTATTTCTAAAATTACGACCTCTAGGGTTACTTCTCCTGAAAACTCTAAGCCTTTTTCCGATAATAAAATAGATAGTGTAAAGTCGCTTTTCGCTAGCGAATTAAAAGAACGCGTAGGTTCTCAAAAAACACCCAATGGGCAATTAACCAATAAAGCAAATTTAAAACCCTACTCCGATAAGCAAGATAAATTAAAGCGATATATTAATGATCTCGAAAGAGTAGATCAGCAAGATTTAGATGAACAGGTTAAAGATCAATCTGAGACAAAATCCATGCAGAATGGCAGAAGATTACAGAAGCTTTCTTTTAGAGATGAGACTAGTTTCGATATCATAGACAATAGTGAAAGTGCTGTGGTGATTCTTAATAGAGAAGAGTTGATGCAGAGTAAATCATTATTCGCGAATAATAAAAAAAGAAAATTAGGCGAAGCTATTCTAGAGAGAGATAACTCTTCTTATGTAAATACTTCAGCTAAGCTTCTTAAGGACAATAATAGTTTTGGTCCTTTGAAGCTAAAAAAATATTCTAGTAGGTAAAGAAGCACTCTTACTTGCTAAACATAATATTTGGATTTCTATTTCCCTGCACAAGAGGCCTTATTCCAAAGCCATTCTTAGTTAAGATAATATAGCGTTATCTTAAATCTATTAAATAACTAGAGTCATACTACCTTAAAAAATATCTCAAAAGAGATATTTAGGAAAAGGGTGTGGAATAAGATAATAGGGCAGGGGAATTATGACTATAGGTCCAAGCCGTTTTAGTGATGAAAGAGAACTAAGCGGTTTTAGTGATAAAAGAGAACTAAGCGTTTCTAGTCAAGAAACTTTTCTGTCTATATACGCTGCACCAAATAGTCGCACAAGAAGAAGCCCTGGCGCGGGAAGCTCTCGGGGTGAAAACAATTCAGATAGTGTCAGTTTATCTGACGAGGCACTTCAGGCGGCACAATTACGAGATGAAGATAGGCTCAACGAAAAACAGACGAACCGCAAGGAAATAAATACTTATAGACCTGGTGCTGGTAATAAATCTACTAATATTACTGGAGATGGTAGTAACAATACACTTACTGGTGGTGCTGGTAATAAATCTACTAATATTACTGGAGATGGTAGTAACAATACACTT
>JBMOEX010000069.1:0-11935 GCA_049314535.1 Vampirovibriophyceae bacterium
CGGCGTTCATCTATAGTTTTACAAGCGAAGGTATTAGGAAAATTAATAACATTAACTCCAGGGATAAGTGGGTCGAAGTACTTACGGTAAGAGGCTTTAGATGTGGTGAGCGCTGTGGCCCCTAAAGTCCTTCCATGAAAAGAGCCGCGGTGAACTATAAAATTATTACGTCCAGGCTGTAGAATTTTAATTAATTTAAGTGCACCATCAGCCGCTTCAGCACCACTATTACAGAAAAAAGTGCTGTTAATGTCTCCGGGCATGATTCCAGCTAGAGCTTCAGCTAGTTCGATATTGGCGGGATAGTGAACGACACAGCTAGTGTGAATACTTTCTTGAGCTTGTTTAGTTATAGCTTCTACCACCTCTGGATGTGAATGTCCAAGCTGATTTACGGCAATGCCACTTGTCATATCAAGATATGGCTTATCATTCAGATCATAAATGTATGACCCAGAGGCTCTTTTAGCTACGAAGTGGAAAACTCTCCCTAGTGCAGGAGATAGGTATTCTGCGTCGCTAATTAAGTAAGCTTGTTCGTCTCTCATATTAGTAATTTACCATGTTGTTTTTACTGAGACTGTAAAACTCGATTAAATGCTTATTTTGGTATAAGTAGACGGCTATATAGTTTCCAAAAAGATTAGTATCGAAATTAATATTACTTGAAATTTGAGTTAATGAATTAAAGAATTTCTGGATAGATTCATCCTCAAGAACGAACTTTGAAATTAAGAGTGCAAGACCATATTCACAGCAGTTAAAAGCTTTTTGAATATTATTAAAAATATAATTTTGAGTTTCAGAGGCACTAAGTGATTCAAAGATGGTGAAAGTGCCGATTATAGTTACAAAATGAAAAGGTTTAAAGCCAAATTTCATCTGCGCAAAGTCATCATTAATAAAATTTACGGATAAATCTTTAGCTTGAGCTGCTTTGCAGGATTTAGGGTTTATTTCAATTCCAGTGTAGTCTATACTGTCAAGTAAATTAGATTGTCGTAAATATTCTGCATAAAAGCCATTCCCTGAACCAATATCAAGGAGCTTTAATTTATTTTCTGAGTTGAAGGCTTTGCCATGGAGATAGTCTTGAAACATCGCAGTAGCTTTTTTGTAATAAAAAATAGACATTTCTTTACTAGTCCAGCTGTCAGCTTGAGGAATCGAGCCGAATTCAGCTAAGCGTGCGCTGTAGTGAGAGGTTTGATCCTGTAAGTAACGTTGATGTAAGTCTGAGTTATCATCTGTGCTCATAAATTGCTAAATTAATCTTTTAATCCAGAGATTGTTATTCCCTTAATTAAGGTTTTTTGTGAGAAAAAGAATATTATGAGAATCGGTAAGACCATGATAATAGCTCCAGCCATTAAAGGACCCCATTCTGCACCACCTAAGCGTGAAAGATACTGCTGTAAAGCAAGAGACAGGGTGTAGTTTTTTTCAGAAATTAGAAATATGCTGGGCTTGAGTAGGTCATTCCAAGATATTAAAAACTGAAATAAAACTACTATCATTATTATAGGCTTAGATAGAGCCATGTAAATATCTAGCCATATAGTAAATTCACTGGCTCCGTCTATCTTGGCGGAGTCTCTCAGTGTCCTCGGTATGCTTAAAAAGAACTGTCTGAAAAGAAAGATGTAATAAGGTAAACCAAAGAAATATGGAATAATAAGTGGTAGAAAACCTCCATATAAGCCAGTTTCTTTGAAAAGAAGAAACTGTGGTATTAATAAAGTCATCTCTGGGAGCATCATGGTTCCTAAAGTTATGCTGAAAAAAATATCCCTACCTTTCCATTCGAGTACTGAAAAAGCGTAAGCTGCTAAAGATGAGGCTATTACTACACCAAAAATATTAAAGAAAGCTATATAGAAAGTATTTTTAAAGGCTTTAAGAAATTCAATAGCTTCAAAAGCTGTGCTGAAGTTCTTGAAAGTTAAAGGATCGGGCAAAAGGCTTGCTGTACTGGAATAGATCTGTGCCTGTTCTTTTAGGCTAGTGAGAATGATTAGAGCTAGGGGGGTGATTAATACCCCAGAAATTAATAAGAGTAGAAAATATTTACCTGCTTTTGACAAACCAATCTCCACTTGCTTTAGCGATTAATTTATTATCTTCTGCTGATTTTATTTCACCTTCAACGTAAATTATAGTTGAACCCAGTTTTACGATTTCGGCTGTAGTAATGAGCTTGTCGCCAAGCTTTCCTGCGCGCAGGAAATTTACATTCATCTGTAGTGTAACTACTTTCTCCGCCTTATCTAGCATGGCTGATGTTACTGCTGCTGAAAGAGCTATATCTAAAAGACCATTAATTACTCCACCATGCACAGTACCACCGATGTTTAGGTGTTCTTTACTTATAACCAGTTCTACGACACATTTACCTGCATCATATTCGACAAAATCTGCACCTAGTAAACCACCATAGCCACTAGGATCTCGCTTCATGACCATAAATATATTATGCCATCTATTTTCGGGTTCACAGGGAAATGATAATTTTAATAGAGTAGATTTATTATTAGCTTATTTCTAAAATTGAAAGTATTGGATGTGATTTTTTCATTGAGAATCCAGCATTTTTCACTATCTCAGCAAATCTTTTCATATCATGAACATTATCTAAACTATATGGCTCTACTTTTAATTCATCAGTCGCATAATTAATAGTAATTTTAGTTAAAGGCGTTACATTATTATCTTCGCCTGAAATCATAAACTTTAAATGATTCATGATTTTAAAGCTTAATACTAAGAGTTCATATTCTGGTGAGCCGTCTGAATTTACAGATACTGGTTGAACTGCATCGCTAAGCTGTAATCTGCCAAAGTAATCTCTGACAATATCACCATTATCATTTTCACAAATAAAGACTTGATGTATTTCATCATCTTCATCTTGGATAAAGTAATACTCAGCTATTGTCTCACCGAAGCTATTGTAGGCTTGTAAACTTAATATGTCGTTGTCAAATAAAGCTTTGCCGGCAGCTATGAAAATGTTATCTACTGTGGCTTTTAGAACTTCATTGAAATTAGGGTCATTAATATCTAAAATAGCTGATTCATTAGTTCTTGCATGCTGTGCGAGCTGCTTGAGGATTACTCTTTTAAACTTAGCTATATTAGAGCGAACTAATTCATCACTAGCAGCTTCATAGTCTTCTAGTATAAAATAATCGAGTTTTTCTTTGTTTTCTAATATTGCCATTTTGCTTTATCTATCTTGTTCTCTAATCTAAGTCCCTGCAAAATCTTAATAGTTCGGAAAAACTAAAACTAGGGTAGCTACCATTGAGTACTTCTAAGGAGTATAGTTCGCAATAACTCGCCATTCTTTCTGATCCATATCTCTGAAAACAAAGTTCTAAATCTTCAAACTCTTCCTTGGAGATTTCTGCAGCTTGTCCAGCGTTATTTATGGCAGCTAAATCACTCAAGAGTTTGTTAAAAGTTTCAGGGGTAGGTTTTTTATCACTAAAATTAATCACAACTTCTAGTGTTTCACTAGATACACTCATCCAACTGACTCCTTTTTAGTTTCTAAGCTCTGTGCGGCATCATCATCTAGATTTCTATGTCCTGTCATGGCAGCTATGGTGTTACTGCTATCTTTTAATTTATCTGCGAGTGTTCTATTAGTGCCATCCGCCCCTTCAGAGGATGCATCTGCTACTAATCCATCGCTTGTGCCACCTATAACATTAATTTTATCTGTACCATTTCTTAATCTATCTATAGGTGATTCATCCTCAGAGGAAGATGCATCTGCTAGATTATCTCCGATATAACCTTTTTGTTGACCTTGCGTTCTAACTCCGCTTGAATTATCCTGTGTTTTGTCTTCTTTTTCAGTCTCAGCTTCACTTTTTAATTCCCGGGCTCTGGAGATATGAGTGTCACTTTGATTACCTAATTCATTGGCCTTAGATTGGTATGCAGGAGCTGCCTCAACTTGCTGTTGTCCTTGCTGTTGTTGCTGTCCACCAGTTAAACTGACCCCAGTGCCAGTGGCAATCATGCCTAAGCCGACCCAAGCAGTGGTACCAAACGTTGCAGCTCCCGCTGCTAGTAAAGCAGTTCCTGTTGCAACCATTGTTTGTCCGATTTGTACCTGAGCACCACCTTGCTGGACATTCTGTTGACCTTGTGCCTCTGTCTTTTGAGCTTTTAAAGTTTGAAGAGTTCCATCAAATTTTGCTTTAATCCCTTTAAGCTCTTCATTTTTTGCAAGAGCCATTTTGCCAACGTCACTATCAACAATGCCCGCTCCAGCCTCTTGTTGCTTGCCCCTGATTTCAGTACTTCGCTCAAAAAGCTTTTCAGTATTAATACCTGCGAACTGTGATCCTACCATAATTTAATTTCTCCTGTCTTTAACCCTTATCTTCCTAGTCGTTCTTTCTGTAATGCTCTCGACCACGATGTTTTATTCTTCGCAGATTCCTCTACGTTTAAACTCACCGACAAGAGAGCGTGCATTCTTAAATCCAGAACCTTCCCAGAGACTTTTAGCTTGAACATAATATCTGTAAAAAGCTTTTCTGTAAGCTCTTATGTGCCAGATGACGAATCGGGAAGCGACTTTCCCCGCGCCACTATTAAGTGGTAAATTTTTCAAAACATAATCATCCGAAAATACTTCTTTGGCTTTTCTTAAAGTTACTGTATCTCTAAGATCTATGTAGAGGCGGTTTGAGTAACGTTGAATGCATTCATTGATGCTCTCCTCATCAAGCTTCTCAAGATTATTTATAAACTTAGTACTAGGTCTGGTTTCTATAGTTAATTTATAAATATCCTCGTCATGAGCAGTGTAGAATACTTGTCCATGTTCTACATTAAACGACGCTCTGAGATGACCATCTGAATCACTAAACTTACCTTTTAAAAGCACGGTGCCACTATTAATGCTCATACCATTTTCTAAATTATCTTCTATACCACAAGCTAATATGAGGGCTTTGCGGTAACTTGCACTATTTATATATTTTTGTTCAAAAGCTTTAAATGGTGAATGAAAGCTGTTTTCCAATGTCTGCCTGAATTTAGCAGTCTGTTCTTTTAAAGTATTTAGAATCTTCTGCTTATTTGGATTTTCAAGTGTTTTTGTCATTTTATATAGTCCCTAATTTATCCTTTTAATAATTAACCACCAAATACTCTGTTGTATAGGTCGCTAGAGCTTGTATCACCACCTAGACCAGTTCCAGAAGAATCAGTAGTCCTATTCGTGGTTGCGAACTGCTTCCAAGGTGCAACTTCACCATCAGCTTTATAGTCAGACTCATATTTTCTGTCTTCGCTAAGATAACCACCTTCACCACGAAGAAAACCATTTACTGCATCTGCAAAATGCTGACCGTCATTTACTCCGTTCTTATCGCCCCATTCTTTGATTTTATCGGTATAGTCAGTTAATCTTTTAAGGGCAGCATCTTCTTCTCCTTTATTTGCGAAGCCATCGGTACCGTTAAAAGCATTAGTAAATTTAGTTAATAACTTGTCAGCCTCATTAAATGTTGATAATAGGCTAATGTTTTCATCAAGCTCGGATTTACTAGTCTCTTTTGTTCTTAATGCAGCATCCTCGTCGCTTTTTGCAGTGTCTTTGTCTGTTTGAAGAGAAGCAATCTCTACTTCTAGTGTAGCTAGCTGAGCTTTAGCCGCACTTAAAGCATTTTCATCTACGACTTGTCTTGAGCTACTACCTTTTTTTGAACTTTCTGTAACAGTTTTCATTGGTGGGTTCTCAATTGTTGCTTGAGCACCAGCTTTGGCTGCTTCTTTGACGTTAATGCTTCGCTGAGCACCAGCCCGAGTCGCACTGGAGATTTCATGTGCGAAACCTGACTCATCAACACTTTTAGCTGCTGTGCTTACGTTACTCTCTACTCTATCTCTTAAACCAGTATCTATACTACTCATATTTGAACCTCGATTTGACTAATTGGATAAGACTTTATAAATGTCTTTACCACTCAAGTAAGTTTATAAACTAGCTCGGTTAAAAATTCGTTAAGGTAGTTAATTTTAAAAATGTTTTTAAATTAACTACCTACCAGAATAGATATAAAGTGTTATTGGCTTTGACGGCATGCCCTTGGAGAGTGATTCTTTCATCATTATTCTCCATTTCATGAACTTCGGCTATTTGGTGATATCTGTTCCCTGAATGAAAAAATATTTTTCCTAATTCATATTGAAATAAAGTTCTTTCTTCGTCTGGGAGTTCTACGTTGTACATTTGATCGCGATGTTGTTCATAGCTAAGATTTTTCAACTGTTCTGCTGGATAATCATAAATTTTATCCCACATATATATGCCACCACCAGATTTTGGTAAGTTTATAGAAGCAGTGAAGCTAAGATTCTCTTTTGGATCGAAGTCAATGCCGTATTTTTTCCAATCTAATAGATAGTGATGAAAATCACAGTGTTTAGGTCCCATGAAATCTTCAAAAAACCAGTCAGCAAGGTAAATCTGAAATCCTGGTACTGCGAAGTCATCTACATATTTAACTTCACAGGAAAATTCTTTAGCTAAAGTCTCTTCAAGCTTTTTAAAAAGCTGAGGAAAATTTTCTTTTATAATTTTATTACTTACTTTAGCGTTATCGAAATAAAGATGTGACTCACCTGGTCTTATGCAGTCTATGTAACTAGCTACACCAAGACAATAGAAGGGGACATCGTCAAAAGGTGATAAAGCTCTAGATCTATCTATCCAGAACTCTCTTAGGCTAAAAAGTTTTTCCCTAACTTCCTTGCACTCTTCTAGTGTTAGAAAATCTACATTCTTGTACATTATAAAGAAATTATACCCCTATTCTTTTTGAGGCTTTACTTCTTCGCTTTCACTAAGAGTGTTTATATCTTTAAAAATATCTTTAAAGCTTTTCAGGGGCTGCTTATTACTGTTATTGAATTTTGCTAAATATTGTTGATTTGCAGTGATGCGTAAATCATCTTTTTTGCTAAAAAAATCAAAATTTTCAAAGGAACTTGACATTAAATATCTCCAATTTATTTAGATTTTTCAGTCTTAGTTTATCTGTACCATGAGCTCATTAAGTTTCTGTTAACTTGGGCGTGTAGCGAAACTCCAGTTTTTGCGTTTTCGTCGTCCTCAGCCTGAACTTGTTATTATTAAAGACTTATGAATACTTTCAAGCTTCGTCGTGAAACATATCAAGTTATTCTCTCAGATAAGCTTGGTGTGGGTTCACAGCACCCTATATTAGTTCAGTCTATGACTAATACGCCTACTCAAAATGTTACTGCTACTGTTGAGCAAATTAAGGAATTATATATAGCGGGTTCCGCGGTGGTGCGGCTTACGGTTAAAGATGAAGCTGCGGCTGAGGCAGTGCCTTTAATTGTAAGTGAGTTAAATAAGCAGGGTTTTCAGATTCCCTTAGTAGGTGATTTTCATTACAATGGTCACTTACTTTTAGCAAAATACCCGAAATGTGCAGAGGCTTTAGCTAAATATCGTATTAATCCAGGTAACGTCGGTTATGGCGAAAAGCATGATTATAATTTTTCAACGATTATTAATATCGCTAAAGACTTAGATAAGCCAGTGCGAATAGGCGTAAATTGGGGTTCTTTAGATCAAGATCTGCTTAGTGATTTTATGGAACTTAATGCTGAAAAGCCAGATAGCGAAAAGATAAGTTTTAAAGAAGTTATTTATGAGGCGATGACTGCAAGTGCTTTAAGATCAGCAGAACTCGCTATTGCAGAGGGATTAAAGCAGGAGAAAATAGTTATTAGTGTGAAAATGTCTGAGGTGCAGGATTTAATTAATATCTATCGTCGTGTCGCTGCTGCCTGTAAATTCCCTTTACACTTAGGTCTTACAGAAGCAGGCACTCCAGTTAAAGGTATGATTTCAAGTTCAGTTGCCATGGGGATTCTGTTAAGTGAGGGTATAGGTGATACTATTCGTATGTCATTAACTCCTAGTGCTGATGATAAAAAGCTTAATCCTCTTGCTGACAGGACTTTAGAGGTGCAGGCTTGCCAAGAGCTTTTACAGGCTATGGATATAGCTTTCTTTAAGCCGTCTATAACTAGCTGCCCAGGCTGTGGTAGAACTAGCAGCACTTATTTCCAGAAATTAGCTGAGGAAATTAATGAATTTACTCAAGTGAATATGAAAGCTTGGCAGGGAAAGTATCCTGGAGCTGAAAGGCTTAAGATAGCAGTTATGGGATGTATAGTAAATGGCCCTGGTGAGTCTAAATATGCTGATATCGGAATCAGTCTCCCTGGTGATAATGAGAGCCCTAAGGCTCCAGTGTTTATAGATGGGAAGCAGGTAAAGACTTTAGAAGGGGAGAATATAGCTGCTGAATTTAAGCAGATAATTCTTAATTATTTAGAGGAGCGGTTTTTGAGTGTGGTCTAAGAGCTCTCCTCAGCTTTGAACTTGCGCAGCACCCAAATCTAATTCTTTGTTAGCAGTGCAAGAGTCTCTAAGTGAAAAGTATGTGGGAACATATCAAAGGCTTTTATCTCCTCTAATTTAAAATTAGCTCCTTCTAGAAATTTTATATCCCTTGCTAAAGTGCTGGGATTGCAGCTTAGGTAGATTATCCACTTAGCATTACTTTTACTAATATTCTCCAAAATTTTATTAGAACAGCCTTTACGAGGAGGATTTAGAATTATTATATCGAAATCTAAATTCTGTTCTTCTTTGAAATACTCCTCAGCACTCGCAAGTTCTACTTCAAGGTTATTTAAATTATTTAACTCTATATTGTCTTTGGCGTTGATGACGGCGGCATTATTTAATTCAAAAGATTTAAAACTGTGTTGTGGAAAGGCTTTGGCGAGGCTTAGTGAGATGCTGCCTATGCCTGAGTAGGCATCTAGAATTTTTAGTCTTGAAACTGCACCTTGTGTGTCACTCTCTTTTAGGTCCTGTTGGGCGTGTAGCGAAACTCCAATTTCTGCGTTTTCGTCGTCCTCATGATCCTCATGTACCTGCAGTACACTGCGGTCATTTGTCCTCCTCAGCCTTGAACTTGTTCGTTTGGCTACACGCCCCTGTGGCGAAACTCCAATTTCTGCGTTTCCCTGATGCTCACTTCTAGATTGTTCTATGAAAGACTTTATGGATTCTAGAATATTACAGAATTGTTCATTGTTTATCTGAAAAAAGCTGCTGGTCGAGATCTTCACTTCGATATCTTTTAATTTATCGACTATATAATCTCTATCGCCAGCGATAAGTTCAGTTTCTTCTCCTAGAATGACATTCGTAGAGTCATCGTTATAATTAATCGTCGCAGCTTTAACTTCAGGGAATTCACGTAGAATTACATCGAAGATTCTTTTAATGGCGTGTCTATCGCGGGCTTTGAAAAGTTTTTTTCTGAGTATAAATGAGACTAGCACCTCATTTTCATCATAGCTAGATCTTAAAAGAACATGCCTTAAAAGTGGCGTGCCGATCCCTTCTCCGGAGCATAGTTCTTTAATACCTTCCATGAGTTCTTCGAAGATGGAATACTGTATAGGACAGTGTTTAATATTGATCAGGTCATTTGATTTTGTTTTATAGTAACCAGCTAGTAGGCGACCAGTGCTTTTCACTGTCTCAACTGGATATATAACTTTATTTCTAAAGTGCCAAGGGTTAGTTAAGCCTTTCACAGAAATGCTTTGGTGCTGCTTGCGAGCTTCATTCTCTGTGCTTTCCTTCTCATAATCGTCGTCGTAATTCTCCTCCTCATAATCATCAGAAGCTAGTTTTACTTTATTTAACGTGAAAGCATCTACTAGATTAATTCTCTTGAAATTTAACTGCTCTTCATATTTTATATGCTGCCACTGACAAGAGCCGCAGATTTTATGTAATTTACAGCGCGGGTCTTCCTCTCGAAGAGGGCTTGCTGAAATTATTTCAGTGATATTCGCAAAAGCCATGTCCTTCTGAACATCATAAATTTCTGCTTTGAGTTCATCTCCGGGGCAGGCATTTTCTATAAAAACTTTAATACCAGAATCGGGATCTGTGGCTATCGCATGCAGACCAAAACTCATAGAATCTATTTTTAAATCTTTAATATCAGCGACCAATCTATAACTCCAGAAAACTTGACTTCAGTGTTCTTTTAAATATACAATAAATGAGCTTTATGGCGTGACTTCTTTCAATGCAGGTCTAGCCGCCTCGTGACTAAAAAATTTGATAGTCCTAACTAAGCCTTCTTCTAGCTGTACGACTGGTTCCCAGTCTAGCAAAGCTTGAGCCTTATTAATATCGGGCTTGCGTCTTTTCGGATCATCTTCTGGTAATTCAAGAAAAATAATTTTAGATTTAGATTTAGTTAGTGTGATAACTTTTTCAGCAAGCTCTAGCATCGTGAATTCATAAGGGTTCCCAAGATTTACTGGCTCATTGTGAGTCACTGACATAAGTTTAATAATGCCATTTACTAGATCATTGACGTATTGAAAGCTCCTTGACTGCATGCCATCGCCATAGATAGTTATGTCTTTATTTTCTAGTGCTTGATTTATAAAATTACAGACTACCCTACCGTCATCAGCACGCATTCTTGGACCGTAGGTGTTAAAAATTCTGATAATTCTTACATCAATAGCGTGTTCTCGGTGATAAGCCATGGTGATAGCTTCAGCAAAGCGTTTTGATTCATCATATACTCCACGTGGTCCTATCGGATTTACATTCCCCCAGTAGCTTTCAGGCTGTGGGTGTATCAGTGGATCACCATAGACTTCAGAAGTACTAGCTAAGAAGAACTTAGCCTTTTTTTCTTTAGCTAAACCTAGAGCGTTATGCGTTCCTAAGCTGCCTACTTTCAATATAGGAATAGCCAGTTTTTTAAAATCTATAGGACTTGCTGGGCTAGCGAAATGCATAACCCAATCCAGTTCATCTTCTATCTCTATATGTTCAGAGACGTTATGCTCTAAAAACGTAAAATTAGGATGATTTAGTAAAGGTCTGATATTTTCAATATTGCCGGTGACTAAATTATCTACAACTATAACTTTTTCACCAGACTGAATAAGTGTTTCAGCAAGATGTGAGCCGATAAAGCCAGCTCCGCCAGTTATTAGAATACTTTTTTTAGTCATGATCACATTCCAATTATCTACCGATACTAATATAATTAAACCCTATTTTCTTTACATCCACAGGACTGTAAATATTTCTACCATCTAAAAGAATCTTAGGACCAGCCATGGAACTAAAAATCTTCTCTAGGTCGAGCTTTCTGTATTCATCCCATTCAGTAACTAAGACTAAAGCATCTTTCCCTTGAGCTAGTTCATAAGGATCGTTTATATAATTGACTTCTAGATCTGGGTTTTGTTTTTTACAGTTTTCCACGGCGATAGGGTCAGTAACGCTGACACTCGCACCAAGTTTAATTAATGCTTTCGCGATATCTAAAGCAGGTGCGTCTCTAAGGTCATCAGTATTAGGTTTAAAGGCAAGCCCTAATAAACCTATTTTTTTACCTTTAAGGATTTTCATCTGATCTTGAAGTCTTTTAATAACTAGGTTTCGTTGTTTATAATTTACGTTAGTCGTGCCATACAGTAATTCTGGATTATAGTCATATTCTTCTGCTATTTTAATAAGTGCTTGAACATCTTTCCCGAAGCAGCTTCCACCCCAGCCGATACCAGCATTTAAAAACTTACTGCCTATGCGTGAATCAGTACCAATGCCATGCATAACTTCTGTAACATCAGCCCCGACAAGATCACAGATATTCGCGATTTGGTTAGCGAAACTGATTTTCATGGCAAGAAAGCTGTTAGCACTGTATTTAATCATCTCTGCACTCGTGATGTCAGTCGAGATAAAAGGTATATGAGCTTGACCATTAGGTCTTGGGCAGTAGCTTGGAGGGGTGAAACTCTGTTCTATAAG